>DJFP01000292.1 GCA_002432565.1 Flavobacteriales bacterium UBA5869 | reverse complement strand
GACATAATCGATACATCCTGGAAACCTGCTGCGTCCAGTTCATCCCGGATAAACCCTACTCTTCCATCCATCATGTCCGAAGGACCGATGATATCGATTCCTGCCTGCGCCTGTGCGACCGACATTCTTCCTAAGATATCCAAAGTCGGATCGTTGACAATCTTTCCGTCAACCACCAAACCGTCGTGTCCGTCTGAAGAATACGGGTCCAAAGCCACATCCGACATCAAAACCGCTTCCGGGAACTTTTCTTTCAGCGTGCGGATTATATGCAGGTAGAAATTCTCATCCGCATAACTGTAACTTCCGATCTGGTTTTTCAAATGCTCGTCCACAGCAGGGAACAAATCGAAAGTCATGATTCCCATGTTCATCCATTTCTCGAATTCCGGAAGTAATTGGTCAATACTCCAGCGATAATTCCCCGGAAGTGAGGAAACTTCCTCTTTGATATTTTTTCCATCTTTCAAAAACAACGGATAGATCAAATGCTGAGCACCTAATTGTGTTTCTTCAACCATCGCTCTGATGGCTGCACTTTTGCGGTTTCTTCTCGGACGAATATTCATAAATTTCTTTTTACAATTGAAGAATGTAAGCTTTTTGCATCTTTGCTTCTCTGCGGTGAAAAACAGAGGTGTGATTAAACCGCAAAGAATAAGAGTACGCGAAGAGTTATACCTAAAAAACAGTTTATTTTCTATCTCTTTGCTTCTATTCTTACTTTTAAGCGACACAAAGTTAATCAGAATCGGGAACTATTCGTTCAAATAGGCGTTTTAAACAATTCTGTTTCAGAATTATCAACAAGGAAGTTCCATTAACATTTTTTTGTATATTTTCGTCTGTATGTTAACGAAGAAACAATGCGACTTATGAATAAGCTATTAACTACTTTCACAGTAAGTACCGGGATTGTACTTCTGATTAGCTCCTGTGGTTCGGAGGAAGAAAAAAAGCCTGAAATAAGCAAAGAAGTCATTGACCCCAACAGCTCTTTGAATGCTAAATTTGACGACAAGATCTTTAGTATCCCTTCTCCCATGCAGATGGCGATGCTGCTTGAGGAATCCAAATCACCCTACAACGAGTTCCTGTTGAACGACCTGGATAAAGTGGGTGATTATACTTCCGAATATAAAAAAGCAATGAACCTGGGGGTATATGGGACAGATCTCGGATATGTTTCTATTTACAAACAGAACAGTATTGCATTAAAGTATCTTTCTACCATTGAGAAACTAACCAGCAAACTCGGTTTGGAAGGAGCTTTCGATAAAGATTTCATGTCCCGATTCGAAAAAAACGCTACCAATAAGGATTCCATGATGGTGATCGTTTCCGATGCTTTCAAAAAATCGGACAACTTCCTGAAATCGAACAACCGTAAAAGTGTTTCTGCACTGATCCTGGTTGGAGGATGGATTGAGTCCATGTACCTGGCCTGCAATATCAATAAGGAACATTCCAATCAAAAAATCCTTGACCGCATTGCGGAGCAGACGGAAACCCTGAATACGATTATCGAACTTCTTTCGGATTATAATAAAAAAGGGGAATGGGATGAATTGATCGCGGATATGAAAGATTTGAAATTCTATTTCGATCAGATTACGATCAAGTATGAGTATATGGCTCCTGTAACCAATGCAAAAACAAAGACCACTACTTTGAGACATAAAACAGTGGTAACCGTTGATTCCAGTACCCTGAACTTTATCAATCAGAAAATCGAAGCCATTCGAGGAAAAGTAATCGAATAATACTAGTCATTATGAAAAAGTTAGCACTATATAGCATTTTTACTTTATTCGTTGGGTTTGGAGTAAATGCACAGGATTGCGAAACCCTGGTAAAGGATTGCGAAACCATCCTGAAAGGAAAACAAAAGAACTTTGTCTCTGACGGACAGGTTTATACCGCTTTTTTAGATCGTGAGAAAGCAGAATTTAAAACCACCTTCTTCGGAGGAACAACATACCGGATTGCTGCTACAGCGGGAACAGACGATGAATACGTGATTTTTACAGTGAGAGACCTGGATGGAAATGTCCTGTTCTCAAACAGAAAGTATAAAAACTCCAATTATTGGGATTTCAAAGTTCCGAGAACGATTCCCGTTGTTATTGAAACGGAATTGGACATGGACAAAAAGATCACCGGTTGTGCCGTAATGATGATCGGATTCAAAAGATAATAATTTTTAAATAAACACCCCGTAAGCATGAGTGAACGCATACTCCGCGCTCTAATGCAGTTATTCGCGATTATCGCGAAAGTTGATGAAGTAACAGACCCTACTAGCGAAGCCATTGAAAGTTCCAATGGAAGAAGAATCGTAGAAGCATTTTTACGAACAGAATTGAACGATGAATTACTTCAAAAGTACATTCAGTTGTTTGATGAGTTCTTATTGGTTCACCACCAGGGATCCGGAAAGAAAGACGGACAGCGTAAAAGAACATCCGTAAACTCCGTAAAAGTTTTGCGTATCTGTGCCCAGATTAATGAAGAACTTACCCAGCGACAGAAAATGATCGTGTTGTTGCGTATTTTCGACTTTATCCACGCAAACGACCAGGTTCATGAGCAGGAACAGGAATTTGTGCACACCGTTTCCGAATCATTCAACATCCCCGATTTTGAATACCAGCAGTTAAAAGCTTTTGTTGAAGCAAATAATGACACGATCCTCGATGATGAGCATTTTATGTACATCACAGAAAAGGAACTGAACCTTTCACAAGCGAAATTGATTAAGATGGAAGGTTTTGACGGCTCCATTTCGGTAATTCGCCTGGAAAGTGTCAATATTCTGTTTTTCAAATACTTTGGTCACGACGAGTTGATCCTTAACGGGCAGATTGTTTCCAACGAACGAAGACATATCTTAAACCAGGGTTCTACCCTGCGTACCAACAAATCGGCGCCGATCTACTACAGCGATGTNNGCGAAAAGATCACATTCAAGGTAGATCATTTGCAATTCCATTTCAACAGTGGGAAAATTGGTCTGCACGAAATCAATTTCATCGAACAATCCGGGAAACTTCTGGGAGTAATGGGAGGATCCGGCGCAGGAAAATCGACATTCCTGAACGTCCTGAACGGAAATTACACACCTTCTCACGGTGCGGTAACTATTAATGGTGTGGATCTTCACCGGGAAAAGTCCAAACTTGAAGGAGTAATCGGTTTTGTTTCGCAGGATGATTTGCTGATCGAAGAATTGACCGTTTTCCAAAATTTATATTTCAACGCAAAACTTTGTTTCAACGATCTTTCCGAATCCCAGTTAAAGAAAAAAGTCCTGGACCTGCTATCGGATATCGGTTTGGGTGATGCAAAGCACCTGAAAGTAGGAAGTCCGCTTGAAAAAACCATTTCCGGAGGACAACGAAAACGTTTGAATATTGCATTGGAATTGATCCGCGAACCGGCAGTCATGTTTGTAGATGAGCCAACCTCAGGACTTTCTTCCAGGGATTCCGAAAACATCATGGACATGCTCAAAGAACTTTCCCTGAAAGGAAAATTGATCTTTGTAGTAATCCACCAGCCATCATCGGAGATCTTTAAAATGTTCGACAAATTATTGATCCTCGATCAGGGAGGTTACCCGATATTTGACGGAAACCCGATTGACGCGGTGGTGTATTTCAAAACCCATGTACACCATGTAAATGCAAACGAGCGTGAATGCCCGATTTGCGGTAATGTGAACCCGGAGCAGATCTTCAATATNNATCGAATCGAAAGTAGTTGATGAATACGGGAATCAGACAAAGGTTCGAAAAGTCACTCCAAGAGAATGGAACGAGCGCTATTTGTCCAATTACAAAAATCCGGATATTGAGGAGATTATCGAACCTGTTAAAGGAACTTCGCGCATTGCTAATAAAATCCGCCAGTTTAAGGTTTTCTTCCTGAGAGATGTGTTGAGTAAACTGGCAAACAAGCAATACATGTTTATCAACATGCTCGAAGCACCTGTACTGGCTGCAATCCTTTCGTTCTTTGTGAAGTTTTTTAATACCGACGGAAAAGGCCACGAGGATTATGTATTCTACGAAAATGAGAATATTCCGCAATATTTGTTTATTTCGGTTGTTGTAGCCCTGTTTCTCGGATTGACCGTCGCAGCCGAAGAAATTATCAAAGACAAGAAAATTCTCAAACGCGAAAGTTTCCTGAATTTATCACTGGGATCTTATTTGTGGTCGAAAATCCTGATCATGTTCATGGTTTCTGCCATCCAGACAGCTTTCTTTGTGTTGATCGGAAACCTGATTCTTGAAATTCACGGGTTATGGTGGGAATACTGGGTGATCCTCTTCTCCACTTCCTGTATGGCAAATGTTCTGGGGCTAAATATTTCGAGTGCATTTAACTCAGCGAAAGTAATTTACATCATTGTTCCGTTATTGATTATTCCGCAATTGATTTTCTCCGGAGTCATCGTGAAATTCGATAAGTTACACCCTATCTTCTCTTCGAACAATGAGGTTCCATGGATAGGAAATGCGATGGCTTCCCGCTGGGCATATGAGGCTTTAGCTGTCACACAAGCTGTTGACAATGTACATGAAGAACGTCAATTCGACTTGCATCAAAAACAAAGCAATGCTAGCTGGAAAAGGGATTACTGGATCCCGGAAATGAAAAACCAACTGACTATTTTGGCTGATAAAAAGTCATCTTTAAAGGATTTTGAAAAAGCAAAGCGCATTTTATCCAATGAGGTAGAAAAGGAAGTTTCTAATTGGGGGAACCTGGAATGTAAAGATTGTGTAGCCGGCCTGAGTAAACTGCAAAAAGGAAAATCTTCCGTGCAGGAAGTACAGTTCAATATCGGTGCTTTCCTGGAAACACTGAAAAAACAATACAATCTGAACTACAATCAGACAACGGAACAATTGGACCGGTTAGTCTTAAAAATGGGCGAGGAAAACTACGAAGCTTCCCAGGCTGCATTTATCAACGAAAGCTTACAGGATTTGGTAACCAATCGCACGGAAGTTCAGAAAATCATTATTACTGACGATGAATTGATCCAAAAAGATGATCCTTTATACATGGATCCGAAAAACACGCGTTTGCTGGACGCTCCGTTCTATACTTACAAAAAATACTGGTTTGGAATTCCTATGAGTACATTCATGGCAAATGTTTTGGTCTTATGGGGTATGACAATCCTTTTGATTGTTGCGCTTTACTATGACTTACTTAGAAAATTCCTGAAATTGTTTTCCCGATCCGGGAGCAACGCATAGATATTTGACCACAAAGAACACAAAGCCCACGAAGATGATATTGCATTTTCGTGGGCTTTTTTATAGATGGAATAATGTTTTGTGTGCTTCAAATACGATAAACAAAAAACCTTCGTATGAATTTTGGTTAAACAAACCAGCTATTTGCACCATCAGGTATTTCTCTTTGTGTGCTTATGCTTAATCCGTAAAAAGAAAACTTCGTGCACCTCGTCTGCTTGGTGGTTACAAAAAAAATCCCCGGCACATTTAGCACCAGGGATCCTCGTTATATCTTATTCGATTACATCAACAATCCTCCACTTCGTTCAGGATTACATAAGCATTCCCCCACACACGTGAAGTGTTTGTCCTGTAACGTAAGCTGACATATCAGAAGCTAAGAAAACCACCGCGTTTGCAACATCGATAGGCTGCCCTCCTCTTTTCAATGGAATGGAATTTCTCCACTCTTCCACTACTTTTTGATCCAAAGCACCTGTCATCTCTGTTTCGATGAATCCAGGAGCAATGGCATTGCAACGAATACTTCTTGATCCCAATTCCTGTGCAACCGATTTTGTAAACCCGATCAAACCAGCTTTAGATGCCGCGTAGTTTGCCTGACCTGCATTTCCGCTTACACCAACTACAGATGACATATTGATGATAGATCCCGAACGTGCTTTCAACATCGGACGTTGAACCGCTTTCGTAAGGTTGAATGCAGATTTTAAATTCGTATTGATTACTTCGTCCCACTGCTCTTCAGTCATACGCATCAAAAGCGTGTCGCGTGTAATCCCTGCATTATTTACAAGAACATCAATTGTTCCGAATTTCTCAACTACATCATCAACCAGTTTTTGTGCCTGGTCAAAATTCGCTGCGTCTGATTTAAACCCAACAGCTGTTCCTCCGTTTGCTGTTAATTCAGCCTCTAAAGCACGCGCTTTTTCTTCTGAAGATAAATAGGTAAAAGCAACTTTTGCACCTTGCTTTACACATTCTTCTGCAATTGATTTACCTATTCCTCTGGATGCTCCGGTAATTAATACAACTTTATTATCTAATAATCCCATGTATAGTTTTTTGGTCTTCAAATATAGGAAAGGTTTCCTTTATACACACGAAATGAATCGCGAACTTATCCGCAATGAAACGTTTAAAACAGCAGGGATGTAAAATTTTACGTCCCTGCTGTTTCTATAAATTAATTAAAGAAATCCCACGAAACCCCAAACCGCAGCTGAAGCGGCGTCACCGGGTAACCTACTCCTTCGAAATTGGTAGGTTTTACAAATGTCTGCTCAATATTCTCTACCCGGACAAACCATCTGAAATATCCTAAGTCAAACTGGCTATAGAAATGCAGCTTCATCATATCGTTGAATTGTCTCAACGAATTGACAAATGTGTAAGTATTCATTTGCGGAACGAAATCCAACAACTGATAGTGGCTGATATAACCGATTTCGATTCCGGTTACTGTTTTTAGTTTTTTAGCCTTGAATAATCCGCCATTGTAAGCAATACGTCCGGAGAACATCCAGTTTGGAAGNNCCTGCCTGTATTCCCAATACATTTAAAGAGATCAACGTGTCTTGTCTCCATTTGTTCTGAATGAAAACCGGCATTTTGGAGTTGTTTTCCACGAAAGCCTGGGCAAAGAACGGAACAAAACGATTTTTATTCGTCCAACTCACATTTAATGCACTTTTAGTGAATAGTTCTTTATTCGTCCAATTATAAGCCAATGTATTTCCGTAATAAACACGCTGGTAATTTTGAGGATATTTCCTGCTGAATGATCCTCCGGCAGAAAATACATTTGTTCGGAAAGCTTTCTTTGCTTCTGCTGTGAGTTGGGTTTCCCCATTCGCACCAACAAAGGTGTAATTAGCTGCAGCGTTAAGCATATACCCTTTGATATTCATATCCAAAGCTGCAAAACCATGAATTTCCGTCGTATCCTGGTGGACCAGCATATTGTCATAATCCCAGTACCTGGTTCCTAGTCCGGCCTCGATATTAAATCCCCGGTTCTTATAAAAAACACCACCGTTCATTTTTAGAGAAGCTAATTCCCAGTAATCTGCAGTATTTAAAGAGTCATAATTGTAGAAACCATAAATCCCCTGCAATGTATCTGTTTCGAGGTAACGCAGGTTTTGAATATCTAATCTCGGTTGCAGGAGTAAACCGATCTTTTGCAAAGAATCTTTGGTGAATGAAATGTAGTTTTTCCAGTCGATGTGAAATTCTTTGATCTTATTTTCAGTATTCGATTTATCAACTTCCTGGAACTGCAGCGCAAATCCCTCCCGAACAGAATCGCCGATCGTTCCATTGCTCAAACGATTATTGCTTCCGTAAAAAGAAACATCCAGGATAGTTCCGTAGTAGCGTGAACGATGCATAAGCATCAACTGTGCGGTGTTTCGTTCAAAACTGGAATTCCGGAGATTACCTGCCGTACTGTTACGGATATAATCAAACTGGATAAATGTATTTGAATCAATTGCCTGTGTATAGGTGATTTTTCCGAATTGGGCAGACTTAGACCCCATGGAGTATTCGAATGCAATGTGCGGAATGGAAGAAAATCTTCGCAACTGAGGTTTTACCCAAACGGTATTCAGATCGGCAAATGAAAACCGGAACTGGAAAGGATTAAAGTCTCCCGGAAGAGTGTGCTGATACGTTGCCAGGTTTGCATCTACCGAATCCAGCCTTCCGGAAATCCGGTGTCCCGGTTTTAATGAGTCCTGGAAGTAATTTCCAAAGGGGGATTGGGCCAGNNCACAAAAAGGTCTTATCGCCATTTGGCAGACAAGACCTTCTCATTCTTGAATGATTTTCTTATAATTTATTCACAGCAACTGTCAAACCTGATTTCAAGTTCGCAGCCTTGTTTTTGTGAATGATGTTACGCTTAGCCAATTTATCCAACATTGAAACTACTGCCGGCAACAATTCGCTAGCTTCTTTCTTATCTTTCAAAGAACGTAGCTTACGTACTGCATTACGAGTTGTTTTGTGTTGGTACTTGTTACGCAAACGCTTAACATCGTTAGAACGAATTCGTTTTTGTGCTGACTTGTGATTTGCCATTTTTTTCTTTTATTACAAACTAAAATTTGCAGCCCATAGGAGAATCGAACTCCTGTTTCCAGGATGAAAACCTGGCGTCCTAACCACTAGACGAATGGGCCAACTAAGTTGGCAGCCCATAGGAGAATCGAACTCCTGTTTCCAGGATGAAAACCTGGCGTCCTAACCACTAGACGAATGGGCCGTTTTTGAATTTCGGAGTGCAAATATACTTGGATTTTTCCTATTTGCAAGCTTTTCAAATGCTTTTTTTCTAAAAAATATCAGTGTCCTCAGCTTCAAATTTGAAACCCAGACGTTTACCGGTTGACAATTGACTGTTTGCTTCGATCTCATGCATCTGGAAAACGGTCACTTTTGACACGATTTCATAAGGCGGAGTCAGCAAATCGAAGTCTAAAGCGTATGCAAATGACACATGAATGATGTTGGTAAGGATGGCATCTGTAAGCACAGAATTGGTCAAATCACGGAATAAAAAGCCCAGCTGCCCCTTTCCTTCAACCATAAAGTGTTCGTCCTTATTGATAAAAACACGCCCGATAAGATACCCCAGATCATTCCCCCGGTTCTTCAAATAAGATTCCGCCAGGAAATTATAAATATTGATAATCCCGAAGTAACCACGGGTCTTGTCTTCTTTCAAATAATCGGTCTGCCAAAGCGGATGCTCGTCGGGCAGTTTGAACACATTGGTGTGCATTTGAAAAACAAGCACATCACTACCGATATAGGACTGAACCTGGAATTCTCCTTTGTATTCGACATGTAAACGAATTCTGGTATCATCAATGGCTGCACGAAGCACACCAATTTCTTCCAGTAAGTGCTTTTTAAAGCGTTCAAAATGACTTTTTGTATCCTGGAAAATATCTTGTTTCAAACCCGCTTTCTGAACTAAAATATTCTGTATAATTTTTCGTGACTCTTCCATATTCATGTTGTTTCGTATCCGTAAAAATAAAAAAGCCGGAATCAAAATCCGGCTTTTTTTATGAATTCTAATTGAATTCTAATATGCTTTCGCAAAAACTACGCGTCCTTTTGACGGAGCCCCCGTAACCATGCATTTGCCAGGTTCTGAAGCAATATCGATAGGAATACAGCGAATTGTTGCTTTTGTTTCTTCTTTAATCTTAGCCTCTGTTTCTTTTGTTCCGTCCCAGTGAGCAAGGTAGAATCCGCTTTCTTTTTCCAGTTTCGTTTTGAATTCTTCGTAAGTATCCACCTTGTGCATATTCTGATCGCGGAATTCATTTGCTTTCCGAAGCAGATTCTCCTGGATTTCATCCAGCAAAGAACGAATTGAAGTACCGATATTATCGATATTCATCGCGTATTTTTCTTTCGTATCACGACGAGCGATCTCCACTACTCCATTAGCCAAATCTCTTGGCCCGATAGCAATACGAACCGGAACTCCTTTTGCTTCATATTCGGCAAACTTCCATCCCGGACGCTTTTGATCGTCAGCATCATATTTCACTTTAATCTTCAGTCCTTTCAGTTCAGCAGAGATTTTTGCAACCGCCTCATTGATCATTTGCAGCTCTTCGTCTGTTCTGTAAATCGGAACGATAACCACCTGGATCGGCGCCAATGCCGGAGGTAAAACCAATCCTTCATCATCCGAATGGGTCATAATCAAAGCCCCCATCAATCGGGTGGAAACACCCCATGAAGTTGCCCATACATATTCCAGTTTCCCTTGCGCATCACTGAATTTCACCTCAAAGGCTTTTGCAAAGTTCTGACCTAGAAAGTGAGATGTTCCCGCTTGAAGGGCCTTTCCGTCCTGCATCATTGCTTCAATACAATACGTATCATCTGCGCCTGCAAAACGCTCACTTTCTGTTTTATGTCCTTTAATGACCGGCATAGCCATGTATGTTTCTGCAAAATCTGCATAAACATCCAGCATCTGTTCTGTTTCGCGGATTGCCTCCTCTTTTGTAGCATGAGCCGTATGTCCTTCCTGCCATAAAAATTCGGATGTACGCAAAAACAAACGCGTTTTCATTTCCCAGCGAACGACATTTGCCCACTGATTGATCAAAATCGGCAGATCGCGATAGGATTGGATCCATTTTTTATATGAGTTCCAAATGATTGTCTCTGATGTCGGGCGGACAATTAATTCCTCCTCCAGCTTCGCATCCGGATCAACAATAACTCCACCTCCATTCGGATCGTTCTTTAGTCGATAATGCGTTACAACAGCACATTCCTTTGCAAAACCATCTACGTGAGAAGCTTCTTTGCTCAAATAGCTCTTGGGGATGAATAAGGGGAAGTACGCGTTCTGGTGACCGGTTTCTTTGAATTTTGCATCCAGGATGTCGCGCATGTTTTCCCAAATAGCATAACCATAGGGCTTGATTACCATCATTCCTTTAACATCCGAGTGCTCTGCAAGATCAGCTCTGGAAATTAAATCATTATACCACTTTGAATAATCTTCGGCGCGAGTAGCGTACTTCTGTGACATTTTTGAGTATGTTAAATTTTAAGAATAAAAACGTAAAATTAGAAATAAATCAGCTATCTTTAATCAAACCTTTTAATCTTTATCATCATGTACAAAGCATTAAAATTCGGAGTTTGCCTGACAGCTGTNNCCTATCATGCCTCCGGGAACGGATTTGAATGATGTCACCGACTACGCTACATTTGTAGCAAAGAAAGAGCAAACGGAAGTGCCTCAGGAGCGTACAACTTATGTTTCTCAGCGTCAATACTACGATTATTTCTATAACAGTCAGTATGTTTTCTACGGGTACTCTCCCTATTCTCCAATTACGGGATTAGGTTACTACGGATACAGTAATTTCTATACGCCGTATTACTTCATGGGTTACGGGTACGGATACGGTTACAATGGATTTGGAAATCCCCATCCTTACGGTTATAGCAGTGCATACATCAATCCTTATTATCCTTACGGACAATCTTCCTACTGGAATACTTCCTGGAATTCTCCTATAAGTAAACCGGGAAGCACACCACATAACTTGTCGAGCGCACATGCAGGAACTTCTGCAGGAAGAATGGGTTCGTCAAACACAGGGACTGTATATTATGAAAATAAGTTGATCGCGAAACCATCGAATCGCGGATTTGCGGTTAATGGAAGAAATACCGGGGTTAACTCATCACCTGTTATTACCAATTCTGGAAGTAACGGCAGAGTTTCGACAACTTCTTCAAGACCAAGAGAATCTGTCCGACCGGTAGTCGCAGGCCGTACATCGACCGGGGAAAGAAGCGGTACATATACCCGTTCAGAATCAAATTCAGGTATCAGTAACCGCTCAACAGGAGAAAACAGAACAATTAATACAAATTCCTCTACACGAACGAGCTCTCCAACTATTAGAAGCAGCAGCGGCAGCTCCGGAAAGAGTGTTAGCTCACCAAGTTCAGGAGGTGGATCAAGAAGTGGTGGTAGACGTTAAAACAAATAAATGAGATTTCAACTAATTTTGGCTTCAGTTTTTACCGGAGCCTTTTTTGCGTTCGGACAGAGCGAGGTAGATGTGTACAGATTATCAAATACTTACGTACAGGGATCTGCAAGGTTTGATGCTATGGGCGGTTCTTTCGGTGCTTTAGGTGCAGAAAGCGGTTGCATCGGCATTAACCCGGCAGGATTCGGAAGGTCTTCTGTAAGTTCATTTTCCTTTGGTGCTTCGGGCACTACTATGAAAACTACTTCTCATTTCAGAGGGAATGGTGAAGCCGTTTCAATGGGAAATTCTTCCATGGATGATTTTAAATTCCGTATTCCGAATTTGGCAGGAACTGTTGTCAGTGATGTGTCCAGTTCAAATTCAGGATTGATCTATACTCAAATTTCTTTCGGGATGAACCGGGTAGCGAATTTCAATAATTCATTCAATTATGGCGGCCAGCAATTTGAATCTTTGCTGGATGTATTTGCTTCACAAGCAGCAGGAATCGACCCGATTGATTTGTACAACTCCCTTCCTTACACTTCTTCGCTTGCCTACCAAACTTATACCATTGATCCTGATGCGAACAACAATTATTACCCGAGACTGAATTCCGGAGATGTCATACATAATCGCACGGTTCTAAATAGCGGAGGAATTAATGAGTTCTATGTCGCACTTAGTGCCAACTACCTGGATAAAATTTATTTTGGCGCTTCAGTCTCATACAACACGCTCAATTTTTCGGAATCGGTTATTCACAAGGAAACACTTATGGATACCAGTGGGGTTTCCCTTCGTTCCTTTGTTTATCAATATGATTACAAAANNGTGCATAATTACGGGAAAGATGTAGTAGACCCAAGCTTTATTCCTGCTTACAAATACAAATACAGGATCTGGACCCCGACTAAATTTGTAGGGTCTTTTGGTTTCATATTTGCAGATAATGGTTGCATCAATGTGGATTTGGAATATTTGAATTATGGCTGGGGAAGAATAAAATCTACCAATGATGAAGCATATCTTGCCAGTGATTATTCCTTTCAGAACAACACTATCAAATCTCAGATGGTGGACGCATTGAATATCCGCATTGGCGGTGAATGGGCTATCAATAATACTTTTTTTATTCGCGGAGGTTATGGGTATTATCCAAAGGGGGACACTTTAGCCAGAAGCTACGGAAACTCTTTCAGCCAAACAATCAGCGGAGGCTTGGGGTTCCGGATCAACCGCGTCTATCTGGATCTTTCCGTGCGTTATCTCACAACAAGTTCCGTTTATAAAGCGTTTTATGAAAGCCGTACAGATTTGGACATCGTAAATACAACATTCAATATCGGAATGCAGTATAAATTCGATTACAAGTGATTGTAATCTTTAATTGCTTTTGAGAAATCTGTTTTGTCTAATTTCGAATTGATCCATGCCGGAAGGTGGAAGTAATCAAGGATAACCCGCTCCTGCTGGTCTTTCATTAATTCCGCCACTTCTGTTTTCATTTTCGAAAGTATTTCATTTCGCTGCGTAATATTCATACTCTTTGCCAGCTTTCGCAGGTGCTTGATCACTACATTTTCGATTTCGTAATCACGGTCATGCTTACTCAGATAGCGGTTCGTTGATTTGATAACATATTCCAGGAAGTCATAATTTTCAAGCTCCAAATGGATGATCAGGTTGAAAATACGCGCAAAACTGTAAATATCCTGTCTCAAACGCTGTTCATTATCATTCAACACCTCATTTAGTGTGGAAAGCGCTTTTTTGTAATCACCGATACCAAAATAGGT
>DJFP01000113.1 GCA_002432565.1 Flavobacteriales bacterium UBA5869 | reverse complement strand
ATGATACAAACATAGGAGAATGAAAGAGCGCAAAGACAAGAATAGAACTTTGCGTCCTCATTTTCTTTGCGGTTTAATCATTTACTAAATTCCTCTGTTAATCCATGTGTTTAAATTCTCGGGTTTCTCCCTGAATTAACACCTTCTCGACAATATTTCCTTACTTTTGCCCAAACTGAAGCAAATGGTATTATCAATGACCGGCTACGGAAAAGCAAGTGGTTCCTTCCAGGGGAAGAAAATCGTTGTGGAGATCCGTTCCTTAAACAGTAAAAGCTTAGATCTGAATATGCGTGCAATTCCTTTGTACCGTGAGATTGAGTTGGAAAATCGTTCGATAGTTGCTGAATTATTAGACAGAGGTAAAGTGGAATTGTCCATTTCCCTGGAGAATTCCGGCGAAACGAAGAATTACGCTATCAATCGTGATTTGGCACAGGCTTACTACAAAGACATCAAGGAAACAGCTGAGTTATTGGGAGAGCCCGCAGATGATATCCTTTCAATGGTATTAAGAATGCCGGAGATTTACTCCAATGACAAAGAAGCACTTTCGGATGAAGAATCCACTTTTGTGCAAGGCCTGGTGCGGGAAGCTTGTCAACATTTGAACGAATTCCGCAAACAGGAAGGTGATCAGCTGCGAAAGGATTTCGAAGGAAACATCGGTCGTATTGAAGAATTGCTTTCCGAAGTTCCGAAATATGAAGCAGCGCGTATCGAGGCAGTTCGTGAACGCATGAAGACCGGATTGGAAAAAATTACCAATATATCGATCGACCTGAACCGATTGGAACAGGAAATCATTTTCTACATTGAAAAGATGGACGTTTCGGAAGAAAAAATGCGTCTTTCCAATCACCTCAATTACTTTTTGGAAACAATGAACATTCCGTTATGTGGGAAGAAATTGGGGTTCATTACGCAGGAAATCGGTCGCGAGATCAATACCCTGGGAAGCAAATCCTACCACGTGGAAATGCAGAAATTGGTGGTTGAAATGAAAGATCACCTGGAGAAAATCAAAGAACAAGTTTTAAATACCCTGTAAAATGGCCTTTGATTCGAGTGGTGGTAAATGTGTCATTTTCTCAGCTCCTTCAGGCGCCGGAAAAACAACCATTGTTCAATACTTACTGGGTGAATTACCTGAATTGTCTTTTTCGATTTCGGCATGCAGCCGCGAACCACGGGGCGAAGAAAAGCACGGAAAGCACTATTATTTTTTGGGGATTGAAGGATTCAAGCAGAAAATTGATGGTGGTGAATTCATTGAGTGGGAAGAGGTCTATACGGATAATTTTTACGGAACATTGGCTTCGGAACTGGAGCGGATCTGGGGAGAAGGAAAAACCGTCATTTTCGATGTTGATGTTGTGGGAGGATTGAACCTGAAGAAGATCATGGGAGAAAATGCGCTGGCAATTTTCGTACAGCCGCCTTCTTTTGAAGAACTGGAAAACAGGTTGAGATTCAGAAGCACTGAAACAGAGGAAAAAATCGCTATGCGTCTGGCAAAAGCACAAATTGAATTGGATAGAGCTCCTGAATTTGATTACATCCTTTTAAATGATGATTTGCAGAGAGCCTGCAAAGAAGCTGTAGAAATCGTTCGCAAATTTATTTCGGAATCATGAGAGTAGGTCTGTATTTCGGAACATTTAATCCGATTCATGTGGGACATTTGGTCATTGCGAATTTCATGGCGGAATACACAGATATCGACCAGGTTTGGCTGGTGGTTACTCCACAAAACCCTTTGAAGCTGAAGTCATCGCTGCTTGCAGATTATCACCGTCTGGCAATTGTCAATGAGGCAATCCAGGATAATGTGAATTTGAAAGCTTCGGATATTGAGTTTAAATTGCCACAACCGAATTATACGGCAACAACCCTTGCTCATCTGAAAGAGAAATACCCAACCCACGAATTTTCCCTGATCATGGGAGAGGACAATCTCAGAACATTCCACAAATGGTACAATCACGAGCACTTGCTGGCAAATTATAAGTTCTATGTTTACCCGCGTGTTCTAACGGTGCAGGAGGAAGAAGAAGTCCAGGAGATCGGTCATCATCCGGAAAACGGATTCAAGAATCATCCGAATATTATCATGTGTGAGGATGCGCCTGTGATGAAAGTATCATCGAGCTTTGTGCGACATGCAATTAAAGAAGGAAAAGATGTACGCTACCTGCTGACCGACCCGGTTCGCAAGTANNCGGAAGAAAAACATCAGGATCAAATAAGGGATTGCAATCAGGAATAAAATCCCCGTATTGATCGAAGAACCGAATGAATTTTCATTCAACTCGCTTCCCTGTTGCGCCAATAATTTACATTGGGAACAACCCTGCCCGAAAGCAAAATCCACTGCAATCAATGCAATTGCCAATAAAAACAAGCGTTTTTTCATGGTTGTAAAATTACGAAACAAACGCATAGACTGTTCTTGGTTGTTGGGGATTTAACATATTGCTAAGATGAAGAGCTTTCCTCATTCTGTTTTTGCTTTTCATTCTCTTATATTACAACAAATCAACCAATTCCTTCCGGCTCAACTGTTTCAGTGTACTTACATCGGTATGCACCAGGTCCCCAACCAATTCCTGCTTGCGTTTTTGCAATTCCAGGATTTTCTCTTCGATCGTATTGGGGGTGATGAATCGAACGGCAACGACTTTCTTGTCCTGCCCGATCCGGTAAGCACGGTCTATTGCCTGGTTTTCTACCGCTGGATTCCACCATGGATCGATGAGATAGACGTAATCTGCCTGTGTTAGGTTCAATCCCATTCCGCCGGCTTTTAAACTGATCAGGAAAACGCGGATGTGCTCGTTTTCCTGGAAAGCGGTCACGACTTCCTTGCGTTTCCTGGTCTGGCCCGTTAATTTGGAATACGGTATTTTTCGATCTTCCAATGCTTTTTCGATCAACTCAAGCATTCCCACAAATTGGGAAAACACAAGGATTTTATGGTGTTTCTTTTTGTCTTCGATCTGTTCCAGTAATTCCTGGATCTTGGCCGACTGATCTCCATAAGAAACTCCGTTTTCATTAATCAATGCCGGAGAATTGCAGATCTGGCGCAATTTGGTTAATCCGGCTAATACGTGCATGCTGTGCTGACCATCCGTGAAATCCGGTTCGCTCATCAGGTATTCCTTCAATTCCGTTTTATAAACATCATAAACGCGCCGTTGTTCATGGTCCATTTCACAGTAAACAACCATTTCGGTCTTTTCCGGAAGTTCCGTAGCTACTTGTTTCTTGGTACGCCGCAGCAGAAAAGGATGGATGCGTTTTTGCAATTCTTTCGCCCGCTGGCTGTCCTGGAATTTATCTATTGGAAAAGCAAAGTGGTCTTTGAATTGCTTCAGTGAACCGAACATTCCCGGGTTGCAGAACGACAGGATCGAATAGATGTCTAATGTGTTGTTCTCGATCGGTGTTCCGGTGAGCACGAAGCGTTGTTTGGACTGCAGCAAACGGACGGTTTTATAACGTTTGGAATCCGGGTTTTTAATGGCCTGACCTTCATCCAGGATAATGGTGTCGAATACAAAATCTTTCAGATAGCGAATGTCCGACAAAAGCGTTCCGTATGTACTTAGCAGAATGTCGAACTTCTCAAAATGTTGAACGGATTTGATCCGCTTGGTTCCATGAAGGTCCAGAACCCGTAAATGTGGAGTGAATTTTGCGATTTCATCCTTCCAGTTGAAAACCAAAGAAGTTGGAACAACAATCAAATGAACTCCTTTTTGGATTTCATGCTTTTTGGAAAGATAGGCTAAAACCTGGATGGTTTTTCCAAGCCCCATATCGTCGGCGAGAATACCCCCGAAGCCAAAATCGTTTAAAAAATGCAGCCAATGATATCCTTCCCGCTGGTAGTGTCTTAATTCCGTTTGGAATTCTTTCGGGAGCTCAATTTCAGGAATGCGTTCGAAATGTGTGATCTTTTCCTTCAGGTCTTCTATTTGCATGCGAACATCGCTGTCGATCTCTTCTGCTTCGAACCACTCATCGATAAATTGATAAGAAGTTTTCGGAATCCGGATAACATTATCGACCAATTCGCCTTCCTGGAAAAAAGCGGAGAATCGCTCCAACCATTGCTGCGGAAGTAGTGCCAGCTGACCATCACCCAATTTCACATAACGTGATTTTTGAATAATGCTGCGCTGTATTTCTTTCAAACGCACACGATTATCTCCGACTTTGATATGCGCCTTCGTTTCGAACCAATCAATTCCGCTGATGATCTGAACCGAAACTTTCATACTCTTCGGAACCAGTTTTAGTTTCGTTAATTCCTGGAAACCGTGAATTTCTAATTCGGCTTCGTTCCAGGCTTTAAAAGCATTCAGAAACCAATCGTTTTCCAAAAACTGACTTTTATGGAGGTAGAAAAAATCGCCGCCAAGCTGGTATTCGAAGTCCTTGTGTAAACGGATAATCTGGCCCAGGAAACTAATTTCCAGTTCTTCGTCCCGCGGAATTTCAAATGAATTCCCGGTTTGATCTATCGTCAATAATTTCCGTTTGGAAAGGATCGGAATTTCTACCTGTCCGTATTCAATGATCGGAGTGATGTGGATATAATTTTCGCTGTCTGTGAGGTAAATGCGTTTCGCCCGGACGGCTGCCAGTTGGGTTTGTTTGATAATAGCACGTGTGGCCTTTTTTACATACGAATAATTGATGCTTATGACGTTTTCAAGCGGAACTAAAAAACGTGCCTGGAAGGCATCAAACTGTGATTGATGAATGATCAGCTTGTTATGATTCTTCCGGAAATAGCTCAGTGTCCGCAGGTAATTCCAGTTCTTGATCAGGTACAAATCCTGTCCGCGGCGTATGAACAATTCACTTTTCATTTTTACCTGGTCAAAACCAATTTTGTGATTGTCAACCTCCATGAAACCTGTTATTTCGAAGAACTCCTCGTTTTGATTGACATCCAGGTGCACCTGCATGGGTTTATCGTGAATCCGGAGGGTAAGATCTGCATCTTTCGGAGGTTTTGTGTCCCAAACTTCAATTACCTGAAACTCTTCAAAAAGCGGTTTGGCAATCCCGATCGATTTGACCACCTTCAGGAATGTTTCCTCATCATTTACCAGGTTTCTGTACAAATGGTGTTTTGTGCTTAACATACCCAAAGCGGTGTAAGCCTGGATTATTTCAGACTTGGTTTCCTGTAATGCTAATTCCAGTGGGTTCAAAATACGGATCGGAGATTTGATTTTCCCGGTTTGGGTCAGAGCACTTTCATTGATCTCAAATTCGAAATGGTTTTCATTCGCATGAGCACGAAAAGCAATATAGCGATTTGGCAAGGGTGCATGTAATTTTTCCGGTGAAAAAGAGACCGGTGCAAGTTTCCGGTTCAATTCGTCCAGCTTATCCGGAGTTAAGCGGATCAGTTCCGGATTCCTGGAAGTTACTTTTATCTGCCTGTTTTCATAAGAGATCCGGAACAGTTCATTCCATTTTTCTTCATCCGTAATTCCATAGGAAAGCGCTGCCTCAGAAATGCGCTTTTTTCGGTCTGATTCATCGAAGAAAGCTCGAAAATCGCCCAATTCCATCGCCCGGTATAGCACTATTGCCTGGTGGTCGCAGAGTTTTTTGCCATTCCCGCCACAGCTGCAGGCAAGAACAACGTTTCGGTTTTCCTGGGTCAGGATTACTTCGTGTTCTGCACGAAATCCGTAATTGCATAGAAAGATCCCTTTATTAACCGAAAGCTCAAGGGCCTGCACAGAATTACCACTGAAGTTCAGAACCTGTATGGCGGATGCTTCCGCAAATTTCAGAAGTGTACCGTAATTGAGTTCGGAGAAAGTAGAATCGCGAAAAATAAATACTTCTTCGTCGTGCTCCGGGTCATCCATTTCTGCTGAAGGTAACATCCCGTGAAGATAATTAAAAGCAGCCGTTTTTTTGTTCCCGGAAAGCCTTCAGCATGAATTTTTAAGGAAAATCGTTCGATTGCTGTTGAAAACGATTAATTCCGGGAATAGTTTGATATTTTTACATGAACATTCTAAGTAATTTGGAGTCTTGAAAAAAAGAAGCTTAACAAATAGTATTGCGTTTTTACTGATCACATTCATAACGTTGATCTTTCAATTCAGACACCTGAATGAAATGCCCGCGTACACACACACCTGGGCTCAAAATGACCGCTTGGCGCTTGCAAATGGCTTCGTACGCAATGACCTGAATTTCTTCAAACCTCAGAATTACATTCTCAACCACCAATTCCCCAAAAATTGGTCTGATCCCAGTTATTCGACAATTACAGCGGTAGAATTCCCGATTCACGATTATGTTCCGGGAGTTTTTATGAAAGCCTTCGGAACAAATGAACCGTGGGTGTTTCACGCCTATATTCTGATTTACAGCATTGTAGGATTTTTCTTTTTGTACCTTCTGTCCGAGAAAATCTGCGGTTCTAAAATAAAAGCAGCATTGGTTGTCATATTTGCAATGACCTCTCCGATCTATACCTTTTACCAGGGTGGATTTCTGCCGACAATCCCAAGTATTGCCAATACCATCATAGCAATCTATTGTTATGCCTTGTATTTTGAAGGCGGCCGGAAAAAATGGTTTCGATGGGCGTTGTTCTTTTTCACTTTTGCAGCACTCGCACGTTTTACCTTTGTCATTCCTTATTTAGCGGTTCTTGGCTTCGAACTCATTCGCATTTTTCAAAAAAAGACAAAGTTTTGGCCGAATATTTTGGGAGTGGGGTTTTCTGCACTGATTATTGCGGCAGCGCAGTACTACAACAGCACCTTGCGCGCGAAATACGGATCAGATTTCTTAAGTCAGCTATTACCGGCCGACAGCAAGGAAGAACTGAAAACCATTCTTGAGCACATGTGGGAAGTGATGGTGCAGGCTTATCTTTCCATGAAGCATTATTTCCTGCTTTTCTTATTGATCGTATTGGTTTTGGTTGCTTTCCTCATCAAAGAACGAAACACGTATAAAGTGTTCAACGGATGGTGGATCATTTGTTTGTTCTGGTTTATCGGTGTGATTTTATTCTGGTTTGCCATGGCCAAGCAGTTCTTCGCGCATGACTATTATTTCCTGGATACTTTCTACCTGCCGATCGTGTTTTTTGTAGCCCTTTGCCTGGCGATTCTTCCAAAACCTCAGTGGTATTTCGGGGAAACAGTCATGGCGCTATTCGTAATCTATTTCGGGATAGTTTCGTTCCGGGAAACCTCCGATTTCCAAAAGCAGCGCAGGCTTTTTACTGCTAATGACCACTTCACCGGTTCGGTGATTCATTTTGAAGGATCAGACGAGTTTTTGACCCGATCAGGAGTCGCTAGAGAAGATACGATCCTGGTGATTCATGCGTATGGACCAAATATTCCGTTTATTCGTATGAATCGCGTGGGACTAGCAGTTGTGGGCCACGAGCCGGATGATATTGACCGGGGATTGAATTGGAGATGGGATTATGTGGTATTCCAAAAACCGTATTTCATGGATGAGGTATATGCCATTTATCCGGATATCCTTAAAAAAGTGGAATCGATCGCCGTGAATGAGAACCTGATCTTATGTAAGCGAAAAACAGACACGGTTTCACAATCGCTGATGGAATTTATGGGAGTGAAAAGATCGTATAAAACGATCCGGGCAGATTTCGAAAAGAAAAATGACTCTCAGCCTGGAATCCTTTATGAAAAGGATCCTGCGAATGAAAGCAATGGTGTAGGTTTGGTAGGCGAAAATGAAGTGTACGGTTTTGCACAGGATTTCACAAAGGATGTGGGGCCTGATACGAAGGGAAGAGTGTTGAAAATAAAGGGAAAATTCCTGCGGAATAATGACAACCAGGCTTCCGTCATTGTTGCATATTCCAAAGGAAGCGAACTTACTTACTACCAAACGCTCGACTTAATCTCGGTGACAACGTTAAAAAAATGGTCGGAAAAAGAGTTTGTACTTTTCCTTCCGAAACGCTCATCAGCCGATGAGAAATTGAGTTTCTACATTCACAATCCCAACAAAAATGTGGTGTTGCTGGATGATCTGGAATTTACCTTTTACAGGAATTAGACCTTTACCGCCTGATCGGTGGAATGAATATGGAAACATTTGTAAATAGAATTGTGCGTTACATGGATGAACATGCACTGAATTTTCAGAATGCATGCATCGTCGTTCCTTCTGAGCGTATGATCGCTTACCTGCAGCGCGCTTTTTACGAATACTATCAAAGACCCATCCTATCACCCAGGATTGTTACAATTGATCGCTGGATCCAGGATATCAACCCGATTCCCGTACTGGATAAAACCAGCTTACTGTTTGAATTGTACGCTATTTTCAGGAAAGATCCGGTTGAAATTAACGTGGATTCCTTCGATTCTTTTATGGCCTGGGGGCAAATATTGCTGAGTGATTTTGATGAAATTGACCGCTATTTGGTCCCGGCTGATCAATTATTTAAAAACCTGAGGGATATCCGGGAAATCGAGAATTGGTCATTTAATTCGGAAGAACTGTCTAAAGGCCAGATCCAGTTTATGGCTTTCTGGGACAAACTGAAACCTTATTATTTTGCGCTCGAAGAACAATTGAAGGCAAAATCTCTTACCACGAAGGGAAAAGCATACCGTTACCTGGCAAACAATATCGATCTGGCGTTTACAAGTGATAAAGATGCTCAATTCGTTTTTGCAGGGTTCAACGCCCTTTCCGAATCTGAAATTTCGATCATGAAGCAGCTTTCGATCATGGGAAGAGCTACAATCCTCATGGATTCGGATGCTTTTTATTTCAATGACAACATTCATGAGGCCGGGCAATTTCAGCGTGATTTGTGTAAAAGGCTTGAATTGAAATCACTGCCATTCATAGAAAACCACATGGGTACGAAAGAAATGAATATCCGGGTGGTCGAATGTCCGCAGTTTACTTCCCAGGCCCAGGTTGTTGGTAGTGAATTGAAGAAATTGAATTCCAGGCAGCTGGATGAAACACTGGTGCTTTTGGCCGATGAAAGTTTGCTGAGCTCTATTTTGAAACACCTTCCGGCAGAGATCGGTCATGCGAATATTACTGTTGGTCTGCCTTTAAGGCAAACTTCCCTGCGTTCGTGGGTCGATCTCATATTCAGACTGCAGGAATCATTTTTAAGAAGAGGGAATTCCAGCATTTATTACCGCGATTTTATCCAGTTTGCTCACCATCCTTTTATTTTGGGTGTACTTTCAGCAGAAGAAAAGAAGGAGATCCAGGATATCGAATCCCGCATCATCAATCACAACTGGCATTTCCTGGACCGTAAAAAACTGGATTTGAGTGAGCGCTTGTCGGAATTGAATCAACTGATTTTTGAACCCTGGAAAAATGATTGGCTGAGAGGAATTCAGGTCATTCAGCAATTGAACGAAAAGCTGGACCTTTGGCTGGAGGAAAAGAATGAACTGGAGCGTGCAATTGTACGCCGATTTTCTCATGCTACGATTGTACTGCAGAATATCATGACTGCCCAATCTCCTTTGATGAGCATTTCATCCTTCCGGAACCTGTTCAATGGAAACTGGAGCAATGAAACAATCGCTTACTTTGGAAATCCGCTCGAGGGGCTGCAGATCATGGGACTTTTGGAAACGCGCGGATTGGATTTCAAGCGGATCTTTGTTTTTGGTCTGAATGAAGGTTCTATGCCTCCTCAAAATGCGATCAACACCATTATCCCTATGGATTTGCGAAAGTATTTCGGGCTGCCGACTCCGCGTGAAAA
Source organism: Flavobacteriales bacterium UBA5869 (assembly GCA_002432565.1). Lineage (GTDB taxonomy): Bacteria > Bacteroidota > Bacteroidia > Flavobacteriales_D > Crocinitomicaceae > Fluviicola. Next base: position 6,124 of record DJFP01000113.1, on the reverse strand, counting down.
ACAAGGACTTTTTGCGCATCACTTTTATCGCTTACTCCACCATGCAGAGGAAATGCTGATAACTTATTCGAGTGCTTCCGAATCGGTTGGATCCAGTGAACCGAGCAGATATATTCAGCAAATCGAATTGGAATTGGCCCAGATCAATCCGAATGTGAAGATCCAAAAATCCTTTTATACGGCCGGAAACAAAGAAAAAGTCGGAACCACAACCATTGAGAAGACGGATGAAGTCATAAACCGCATCTACGATGTACTGAATGGCGGGATCAGTTTCTCGATGCTGGATAAATTTATGAGCTGTCCGCTGGATTTTTATTACCGCTACGTATTGCGTTTCGGGGAAGAGAATAAGGTGGAAGAAGATATTGAAAGCAGTACGTTAGGAACAATCATTCACTATGTGCTGGAAACATTATTTTCGCCGTTTATCGACCGCTTTGATGAAAACGGTAGAAGGATTTCGGGTAAAGTAGTCACTGAAGAAGACTTGCTGAACATGGAGAAAGAAGTGCCGCTTTTGGTGAGTAAAAGTTTTGAGTTGCATTTTTCCGAAGACCGTAATTCCTGGCAGACAGGGACCAATCATATCAATTTCGAAGTGGCCAAGGAAATGGTCCAAAATGTACTTCGCAGAGACTGCACGATTCTGAAAGAAAATCCGCAGAAAGCCTTGTTTATACTGGGGCTGGAAAGACGATTGGAAACCCTGATCCCTATTATTCCCGATTCCGATCCGACCAAACACATCGAAGTGCGTCTTTCAGGGATTTGTGATCGTATTGATCAATTTGACGGTGTGCACCGGATCATTGATTACAAATCGGGAAGTGTGAGCCTGGACAAAGTAGAGCTTAAAAAAACTTCGAACCAGGAAAGTTACGAAGAAGCGATTCTTACCAATCGACGCAAGGGAAATTCCCTTCAGAAACACGTATTGCAGTTATTGATCTACTGCTACCTCTATTACAAAGAGACCGGGATTCTTACCGACCAGGCCGGGATTTTCTCTTTCCGTTCAATCAAAGAAAGCCCGCACTTTTTGAAACTTCCCGATGATATTCGCAAGGAAGACATCCCGCAATTCCTGGAAGGGTTCCTCAAACAAACCATTTCAGATATGCTGGACCAGAGTGTTCCGTTCGAGCACAACAAAGATTCGAAGTTTTGTGCTTATTGTAACTGATTGTTTTCGAGTAGAAAAAGTCATTGTATCTTCGTTTTCCTGTAACTTTTGGAAGATCCGGAAGTTACTTGTTAAACTAAACCATGCAGCTAAGATTCGTATCAATTTTTGTTTTGTGCTTTTTATTTTTCGGTTGTTTCCAGGACAAATCGAAACTAAGGGGAAATTTGAAATTGCCTCCATACGAAGACTTGATTGCGGAAGTAGAAAGCCAGCGTTTAGCTTTTCAAAAAGAATACACCAATGCGGATGAAGAAGTTCGAAACAAGCTCGAAGCAAAAGCAGCGGACTATTTACTGAAAAAGATTACGCACGATTTCTTTGATCAGTGGTATGGCACGGAGTGGGATTTCAATGGAACAACACGGACTCCTCGGAAAGGAAAAATCGCTTGCGGTTATTTCATCACAACGGTACTTTTGGATGCCGGGTTTAAAATTCCGCGAGTCAAATGGGCTCAGCAGGCTTCCGAATATTACATTACAAGAATGACTTCCGAGGTAAAGCGTTTCAGCAACAAAACACCCGAATACATGAAAGACTATTTCCGGAATCAGCCGGATGGTTTATTTGTTGTGGGCCTTGACAGCCATGTGGGTTTTGTATTCAAATCAGGAAGCAAAGTCACTTTTACACATGCCAGTTATTACGATCCGGAAGTTGGGGTGCAAACCGAAGAGCTGAACGATGATAATCCCTTTACCAAGTCGGCTTACCGGGTTGTTGGCCGTATTCTGAACCAGGAAATGATCCGGAAGTGGATCTTGGGTGAAAGCTGGAATGACTAAAAAAGAGAGAGTTAATAATAACTCTCTCCGTATGACTGATTTAAATCAGTCACAATATTCAGGAATCACTTCAAAACTGGCACCTGCCGGGACTTCAAAATTAGATATGAGGTACACATCCTCCGAGAAAACCTGGATGTTTGAACTTGCTGGAGTTGTTGTGTTTTTGAACCGGCAATATTCTCTCACGTTATTCGGACTGTTGACCCAACCTGTAAAATTGTAGTTGTTACCAATGATTTCCGTAATTGGTAAGTTACAGGTTTTAGGAGTGTAATATCTGAAGTAATTGATCTGAAAAGACCCCACAAACTGGTTGGCAAAATTATTACCTACAGCACAGGAAATATCTTCCGTCTGCAAATCAATTAAAAGTGACGGGTGCTGATGCGTCGGGACTCTTATTGTACTGGTGTGGAAAGGTTGTCCGTCCTGGTAGTAAACAATCCGATCAGGCATCCAAAGTAAACCGTAAGTGTGCCAATTCTGCATATTAACAGATGCTTCGCCTTCGTAACCCTGACCGTACCATCTGCTATTGGGATCATTCGGATTATCAAGTGTCCAGTAATGAACAACGTTCCGGCTGTCTTTGACATAACACGAACCCGGTTCAAAAATATCCATTTCCTCGTACCAATAAGAACCGGGCGAACCTCCGGATTGTATGGTCCAAAATGCTGGCCAGATGCTGTTATTTGCAAGTCCCTGGGATCCGATTGTCAATTTGGCCTCAATCTCATAATAACCGTAGAAAAAAGGATTTACCGGGTTCGGAATAGTCTGCCAGGTCGTATTGTCCCAGACTTTATCAGGAATCACCAGCCCACCGGAAACTTTTTTGAGTGTTCCTCCAACGTTTTCAACGTATGCCTTTAGGTTCAGGAAGCTCCTGGTACCATCAGATGCAACGGAAACGTATTTGGGATCGGAGGAAAATGTTTGTGATCCCCAGGGTTGAGTGGGTTGCAGATAATTCCATTCCGGATTGATCATAGGGCTGTTAAATTCATCTGAATAAGATAAATTCCAAAGTGCGGGATTGAATGAGGTCTGTGCGAATGAATAACACCCGATCAAACACATAATAGGAAGTAATAACTTAAACATGACTTTCAAGATTAATCGTTAATTACCCAGAAGAATCATGCTTTTAGTTTCAACCTCCGAATTGTTGACGATCAAACTATAAAGGTATTTACCCGGTTTCAAGTCATTTCCTTCAACAATCACAAATTCATCGGAGAAATTGCGGATAGTATATGTTCTCTGCAGCTCTCCAAGTAGATTGAACACAATGATTTCAGCTGAACGCACATTTTCAGAAACCAGTTTGAAACGGATTTTGGTTTGTGACGAGAATGGATTTGGTTCATTTTGGAACAGTTTGTTCTTTTGATCTGCGGAAGAGGTTGAATTGGAGGTTAAACGGTCGGATTTTAGCGATTCCAATTCATCTGACAACTTATCAATGATTCCCTGCTGTTCCTGGATCGCTTTTACCAAAACAGGGATCAACTGATCGTAATTCATTAGTAAATGTCCTTCGGAATAGCTTGTAATGTCTGAAGACGGAAAAGTTCGGCGTACTTCTTGTGATAGAAATCCAAATTCCCTGGAAGCTGTTTCGGTAATTTTGTCTTCTTCCAGTTCTACGGAACCTTTCAAAGAATACTGAACCGGATTAAGCTTCAATACTTCTTTCAAACCGCAGTTTAACTTTGTAATGTCGGATTTCAGGGAGCTATCTGAAACCGTGTAATAGCCTTTGGCATACAAATACATATAATTGTTGTATGGCTGGCTGTAAAAAGAGATCGATCCGTTTGAAGTCCAGATTCGCGGATTACCAGCTGCAGTTCCAAGCGTTTCGAATACCATTTGCTGGAAACCAGTGCCGGAAGGATTGGCAATCAGTTGATTTTTGACGACCATTAGCTGATTATCGGGATTGGGATAAGCGGTACCGATTCCAACATGTCCGATGTTGTCTACCTTAAATTGTGCATGGGCTGTAAGACTGAAAAAAGTCAATACAGCAATTAGATTTTTTCCTTTCATGAATAATGAATTTAGATTGTTTAGCGAAATATATCTAAAATGAAAGGAACGGCAAGGGTTATTGTGTCATAAAACAATGACTTTCAAATTTTTGCGTTATTTTATAGTGTTTGCGGTTAATTAATACCAGAATTAGCTTCCGGACCTTCTTCTCTCAAAGTCTTGTCAATCCCTTCCAAATCCGCATAAAACTCCTCTCCGAATGCCCGGATAAGTGGTTCACGCAGGAACTTGTATACCGGAACATCCAGTTTTTCCCCGCAGGCGCAGGCAGGTTTGCAAATGTCCCATTCTTCATAGTTCAAAGCAACGCCTTCGCTCAGTTTTTTAACGCGGATCGGGTACAAATGACAGGAAATTGGTTTCTTCCAGTTGGTTCTCCCGGATAAATAAGCTTGTTCGATTGCGCATTTCGTGATTCCCTGTTCGTCAAAATAGACAAAAGCACACTCTTTTCCGTCTACCAGGGTAGAAGCCGGTTCGTTCCACGGGTCTATATAAAAAACACCGGATTTTTTCACAGCTTCAATTCCTTCCGGGCGCATAAACGGAATTACGTCATCCAGGATCTCTTCCATGATGTCCACTTCTTCAAAAGTAAGCGGAGCGCCACCGTCGCCTTCCACGCAGCAGGCACCTTTGCAGGCATTCAGGTCACATACAAATTTACGGTCGAATACTTCCGTGGAAATCAATTTATCATCTATTGCTACGATCATAGTACAAGTTACTGAAAGAAATGGATCAGTTTAATTAAATCATCAAATTGTGCATCTGCCAGGATTAGTTTTGGTTCGGGATGATGCGTTTTTTCAGGGACGCAAAACACGGTCATTCGTGCAGCTTTCCCGGAAATAATTCCGTTTAGGGAATCCTCGATCACTAAACAGCGTCTTGGGTCTAAGCCTAGGCCTTTAGCTGCCGTTAAGTATACTGCGGGATGAGGTTTTCCAAACAATTCGAATTCCGCTGAATGGATAGTCTGAAAAAAATGCCGGATTTTCAATGTATCCAAAATACAATCAATCAAAACCTGGTAGGAGGAAGTCGCCAAACCGATCTTCAACCCCCTTGAAGCGAAGAATTCCAGGGATTCTATTACCCCCGGCAGGGGAGTTGCACGTTCGGTCAATAATTCAATCATACGTTGAACGATTGCATGTTCTACATCCTTCGGACTTGCATCCGGCCAGGGAGAAACCTGGTACCAATACGCGGTCACTTCATCGATACGAAGTCCTACCGTTCGTTGAAAATCTTCTTTGGTAAGCGGACAACCGACACTTTTGAAAACATCTTCCATAGCAATTTTCCACAATGGTTCGGAGTCCGTTAAGACCCCATCCATATCATAGATTACTCCGTCAAAATTGCTAAGATTCATTTTTTCTTTTTTGTTTCCTGTTTGATGATGTACATGTTTCCGCCGCCCACTATTTTCTGCCGTTCGTCTGCCACGTAAACTTTCCCGTTCGAATGAACTGCAATAGCTTCTTTCTGGGTGATTGGAAGTAATGTCTGGTGAGATTCGTATTTTGCCCTTCCGTTTTCAAAGGTATGGATGATGATACGGTTATAAGTCAACAAGTAGAGTTTATCCTTCCAAATAGCTGCTGAAGTTGCAGCATCCCGGAACCAATCACGCTTTCCAAGAACCATGTAGTATTTCTTTTTGGCTTTGTAAGCTCCAGGTTTGGTTGGAAGGGTATAAACATAACATCTTCCGTCAAAAGGTTCTGTGCGGCATTTGGTAAACAGGTACAGCGAATCATTGTAGTAACTCATAGCCTCACAGTCAAAGTATTTTTCAGACAATTTCGGAGGAAAATCGGTTTGTTCGGGATACGAAAAGTCAATGTATTTTGCTTCTACATCCTGGTTGTCGAGTACTTTTTTCAAACTCACTTTCAGAATCCGGAGATTAGTCCGCGTGTTATTGTTATTCCCAAAATCTCCCAGGTANNGTTATTTTATGGCGAATGCTTCCGTCCAGGTTCAACACGAAAATTTTGGGATCATTTCCACCGTCGTTGTGGGCTATCAAAGTGCTGTCGTCGACAAAAACCCATCCGGAAATTTCCTTCAAATC
>DJFP01000063.1 GCA_002432565.1 Flavobacteriales bacterium UBA5869 | reverse complement strand
CCATATTATCCTTCGCGGAAACAAACAATTGTGGACACTGCTTCATTTGAAGTACCAAAAACATTCAAAAGCGGGCCATGGAGAACATGGTTCCGGCCAGTTGCAAAAAGGAGCCCAGGGAGAAGATAAGTACATCGAAGTTCCGCTTGGAACACTTGCAAAAGATGCTGAGACCGGAGAAACCCTTTTTGAGATCACGGAAGACGGAGAGGAAAAAATCCTGGTTCCGGGAGGTCGCGGTGGTTTGGGAAATGATCATTTCAAATCCTCGACTTACCAAACTCCCCGTTTTGCACAACCTGGAGAACCGGGGCAGGAACGCTGGATGATCCTTGAAATGAAGATCCTGGCAGATGTCGGCCTGGTAGGAAAACCAAATGCAGGAAAAAGTACTTTGCTTTCCGTGCTTTCCTCAGCGAAACCGGAAATTGCAGACTATCCGTTTACAACGCTCAGGCCAAACCTTGGAATCGTTAAATACCGCGATTACCGCTCGTTCGTAATGGCAGATATTCCCGGAATTATTGAAGGAGCTCACGAAGGAAAAGGATTGGGACTTCGCTTCTTGCGTCATATTGAACGCAATGCCTGCTTGCTTTTCATGGTTCCGGCTGATGCAGATGATATTCATGAGGAATACAAATTGCTTTTGAACGAATTGAAGCAGTACAATCCGGAATTACTACACAAAGAACGCTTGCTGGCGATCACAAAATCGGATATGCTGGACGATGAACTGAAGGAAGCTATAAGCAAGGATTTACCTAAAATCCCTTATGTATTCATCTCTTCTGTTGCCCAGCAAGGCCTTATGGAGTTGAAAGATTTGATCTGGAAGCATTTGAACCATGTTTGAGTACCTGGAATCCGTTGACAGAAGTATTGTTCTGACAATTAACGGTTGGAATACACCGTTTTTAGATCAGTTTTTTTGGTATGTTACCAAAACTGCGACCTGGATTCCTTTTTACCTGCTCCTTATTTTCTTTATTTGGAAAAAATACGGGATAAAAACAGCCGGAATTTTCCTGGTTATGGCCATAGTGATGGTTGCCATCGTAGACAGTTCAACGACTTTCCTCTTCAAGGATACTATTATGCGTTACCGTCCTTCACACAATTTGATACTGGAAAAACACCTGCATTACTTTATGGAAGATGGGCATACGTACCTGGGAGGAAAGTATGGGTTCTTTTCCTCGCATGCTTCTAACAATGCCGCAGTAGCATTGCTGAGTTGGTTCTTTTTGCGCAAGTTTTATCCGAACTTAAAATGGGTGCTGATTTTTTGTGTTGCATTGATCGGATTAAGCAGGATTTATTTAACGATGCATTATTTATCCGATGTGATCAGCGGTGTTATTTGGGGAATCTTGTGGGCTTTTGTATTTTGGAAACTGTATCAGCGATTTTTCGCCGCNNTAAGTCAGTTAATTCTCAAATTCCCGAAATCTGTTTTTCCCGTTGCAACATTGGTATCTAATCTGCTGGCTTCTTTGCTGCTTGGTATTTTGCTTGTATGGATGATGCGGATGAAACCGGCAAATGCAGAAGCTTTCCAGGCATTTTGGATTATTGGAATTTGCGGCGGATTCAGTACCTTTTCAACTTTTGCAAAAGAAAACCTGGAATTGATGGAAAAAGGGCAGTGGATCATTGCCATTTTGAATATCCTGGTATCGATTGGTTTCTGTATTGGAATGGTTTATTTGGGCCGTAAAATAATTGTTTAAATACGTAGGGGCGCGATTAATCGCGCCCCTACGTATTTAATGATATCATCAGTCTTCAATTATGCAACCGGAATCAGTTTCTTGATACGCTCTTCCAATTCTGCGCGCTTCTCAACAAATTTGGAAAGATCCACAGATTTCATTTTTCGTTTGATCTGTATCTCTTTGAATTGCTGTGCATATTCATAACTCAAACGCCACAATACCGGGATCATGAAATAATACAAAATACCCAAAGACCAATGAGGAAGATACCACCGGGTAACCAAAATAATAATCGGGATGTTGTAGATGGAACCGATGATTTTTGCTATCATCATTTTTACAGAGCCCCAGAAAACTTTACGCCGCATAATCTTTTCCGTTAGTTTTTTGGAAATGATATACGGGATAAAACCATGGATTGCCCCTGCAATAGCAAAAGGCCACATCAGGATTAAATAGAGCCAGTTATTCAGCGTATTCACTAATTCCGGGTGTTGTTTGGCAACCACAAAACGGTCCTGCACCTTCATGCGTTTTTCCAGGTTGAAATACCCGTCCAAATCCTTCTGAAGTGCCAGTATCTCTTCACTTTCATCGGTCACATTTTCGTTGATCCACTTTGCCAGGTTTTTAGAATATTCCCAGCGTTTAACCAACGGAATACGGTCGTCATGGTTCGCATGATTGTATCCTTTACGCGTAATCTGCATGATTCCTTCCAGCAAAGAATAACGTGCCGGTTTTGCCACATAAATAATGCAGTTCTGCATGTCTTTTTCAACGCGTTTGGTAACTTCATTGATGACTTTATTAGGATTTTCCGCATAAGCTTCTTTATAATCGTTCAGGCAGATCTTAGGGCCATTGTCCAGTACGAACTCCGACCCGATTGTATTTCTGTCGGTATAGCTTACGCCAATTCCGGCAATGTAGATCTTTTTACTCCAGTTGATAGCTTCCAGGGCACCGAATGCCATACGAGCCGGACCTTTCTTTACCGGTTTTAAACCTCTTATCGGTGTGTCGTCTGTAAATCCTTCTCCAAAAATGAGGATGTTGCGCCCCATTTTCAGGGATTGGTTGACTTTTTTGAAAACATCCCCGTTTTTGCCTTTCATGTCACCACCATCATGCTGGCGGTAGATTGGTATCATGTGCGCCGACCACAAAATGGGTTTCAGCCACCAAACGAATACATCCGAGCGTGTCATAAAGTGCACAATGGGACGATTGAGGGATCCGATCATGATAGGGTCCATGAATGAGTTCGGGTGATTACTGACATAGACTGTACTGCCGAATAGTTTTTTGTGTTTACGCAGTACAATGAAACGTTTGTAGAAGAGTCTGAATGAAATATTTAATGAGACCTTTAATAAGAAATAAAACGGACGCATAGTATGTAAATTTTGTACAAAATTAGCAATACTTGAAAATTAACATTTATTCTTCCGGCTTAACTTCTGCCAGAGGAGCCGGATTTACCTTTTCATCCTGTTTAAACTCTTTTTCCAGATTCCTTTTGTGCCCGAAAATGAAGCCCAAACGGATTTCGTGCGAAGTATTACCGAATTTTTCAGTTACCCCGTTCCCAAATTCAAAAGAATAGGAAACATTGAAGCGTGCCAGTAAATTAATCCCGAAGCCAACCCCGATAGCGGATTGTCTTCTGTAAGAAAGGCTGACCCATCCCATACGCATGTAATGAAGACGCATGGCAACATCATAACTGATTGGAGCGTTTTTCACAGATTTGAACTGAACGATCGGTTCCAATCCGTAGTTTTTCCCCAAATCGAACCGGTAACTTCCCAAAACAAATAAATGAGGCTGGAAGCTGCTTTCCGTGTTCACATCGCTCAAACGTGTTTTGTTATTGAAGATCTGGCTTCCGCTGATACTTACCAATAAACGGTCATTATAGATAATTAGTCCGGCCTGGGCATCCAGGTAATTTTGTGAGGCAGAAATACCGATATAATTGGTGTATGCTTTATCGTTTGCAGTTCCAAGAGTCACTTTGGAATTATCTATTCCGAAATTGGACCAGCCGACTCCCAATCCGATACCTGCATTCAATTTTTGGGACAATGGAATATGCACTCCGAAGTTTGCCTTTACATTGGTGCGGGTAAAAGGCCCGATAACGTCGTTAATGAAAGTCAATCCCGCGATTTGTTTGTACGAAACTGTCCGCTGTGGGGTGCTGTAAAATGTTTGACCGATGGAAGAAAGTTCACTCAATAAAGCTTTTGACTTACGTTTTTTGAAACGGACCATGCTTTGGATCCCCGCAAAAGTGGTGATTGGTCTTCCTTCAATTCCCGCATATTGCAGGCGGTTTCCAACTACAACTTCGGCAACATTCATTAATCCGCCCGCTGCAGGATTGATTAAAAATGGCGAAGAAGCTGTTTGGGTAAATTGAATGTCCTGTTGTCCGAATGCTAATCCTGCAACTGAAACAAATGCTGTAACTACGAATTTTTTCATGACTAATGGGATTAACGGATAATACTGATTGAACCTTTGATTGCTTTAAAATCATTGTTCGGAGAAACAACTTCATAGAAATAGGTCCCGAACGGAAGATCGTCTCCCTTAAATGTTCCGTCCCATGGCTCATCATATCCTGTTGATTCGAAAACTTTAGATCCCCAACGGTTAATAATGGTGACTTTACAGTCAGGATATGTCTCATGCAGGTTCGGAATGAGGAACAAATCGTTGTCCCCGTCATGGTTCGGTGTAAACACCGTTGGAACATTAAATTCAACTTCCCCGCAAACCGTCAATTGGATTCGCAGCGTATCCTGGGTTGCCCCGCAAAAATCATGTACGTGCCGGTAAAGAAGAATCAATTCTCCGGGAGCACCGCCCGTCAATTGCGTATTCGGATTGTATTTATTGGTTATAGTACCTGTTCCGCCCAATTCAATCCAATAAGTAGCCTGGTCACTGCCCGGTTGGTTTCCATAGATGTTAAATGGTAACTGGTTCAGGCAGATAGATGTGTCCGGAGTAAGGACCTGTGCTGCAATCGGAGCATAAATGATACTGCTGTCAACTGTACTAGGACATCCGTTTGTAGAAATTGTCCAATAGATGGTGTGATACCCGTCCGGAATAGACAGGACAGTTGCTACGGGTGCATGGATATTATTGAAAGTAATGCCTGAATTACTGGACCACGTTCCCTGTGCGCCGGTTCCCGGGTTATTTCCCTGGATGATAAAGTTGGTTGTAGCACAAGCATACATTGAATCCTGGAGAACCGCCTGCGGAGGGGGCATATTTACCACAATTCTCACCGTATCTCTTCTGGAACCACAAGTCGGGGAAGTTACCATCCATTCAAACGTATTTGATCCCAAAGAAAGGTTCTGTACAGTCGTCTGCAATGCATTCGGGTTACTAATCGTTCCGCCTCCTGTCAGCATGTTCCAGGAACCTGTTCCCGACTGGATTGCCTGAGCCTCAATGTTTGTAGTATAAGTATCGCATAAATAAATCAGGCTGTTAGGGATGAATGCAGTATCCGGGTATTGAAGAACCTCAACGGTAAAAGAGCAGCTATTGGTATTTCCGGAAGAATCTTCGATCTGGTAAGTTTGTGTCGTGGTTCCAATCGGGAAAATATCACCGGAAGAAAATCCGGAAACGTCCGTTTGAGAAATCGTGAAATAACAATTATCCGTTCCAACAGGCATTCCGTAATTCACCAACGGGTTGCAGGTCGAAATATTTCCCGGACAAGTAATCGAAGGAGCCTGAGTTTCGATGATCGTGAAAGTAGTGTTGCACGAAGAACTGTTGCCTGCCAGGTCAGTTACTGTTATTGTTACAACGTGCGTTCCGGAGATCAGGTTTGTTCCCGGAGCCGGCTGTTGGGTTAAGGAATACCCGGTACAATTATCGGTCACAGTTGCAAGCGAAGTAAGATTCGGAATCAACGCATAGCAAGTTACACCATTGTTTACAGATTGACCGGAAGGACAGGTAATTGTCGGGTTAACCGATTCGATCGGAACAGCCTGTGTAATACAAGTACCTGTATTTCCTGAAGTATCGGTATAAGAAACTACGATTCCAACAGGATTCGTAACAACCGTTCCGGCGGGTGGATTTTGAGAGAAAGTAAGTAAGTTTGATGGCGCACAATTATCAACTGCACTGTGCGTTCCTGCAAGGCTTGGAATGGTCATGGAACACGTTCCGGAAGTTGACAGGCTGGTGTCGCTCAGACAAGTTACAATTGGGTCTAGTGTGTCGATAGCGGTCACAAAAATAGAACAGCTTCCGATATTGCCGCTTAAATCGACAGCTGTCATCAAAACAGTAATAGAATCTGAAAACAACAAAGTTTCCGGCTTGTCCTGGGCAAATACCAATTGGCTGCTTGCAGTACAGTTGTCGGTTGCAGAAACCAGTGGGACCAGGTTTCCAACCAATGCCAGGCACTGATTGTTTACCGGAACAGAAACGGTAGCCGGACAATTGATAACAGGCAAAGTACCGTCCTGGACTGTTAAGTTGAATTGGCAGACCTCTGCATTTCCTTCCTGGTCAATAGCCTGGATTGTGATGCTCGTTATTCCGGTTGGCAGGGAATTTCCAACTGCCGGACTTTGATTTAATAAGAAAACGGTAGAACAGTTGTCCGTAACGGTAGCTTGAGAAGTGAAACTTGCCACATCGTAAGTACATCCGTTGTTGGTGGAAACAGTTTGGTCGGCCGGACAAGTTATTTGGGGTGAAATGGTATCAAAAAGAACAACATGCGTGAAACAAGTGCCTGAATTTCCCGCCAGATCGGTCACGGTGACAAATACGTTTTGAGTAGCTGTGATGGTTGTTCCGGCTGCCGGATTTTGACTGAAAACCAATGAAGGTGCAGGTGTGCATGCTTCGTTTACAGTAACTGCAGGAACAAGGTTCGGCACAATCGCATTACAGGATGCTGTTGCATAAACGCTGTCTAAAGCCGGACACGTTGGTTTTGGGATAACGGTATCCAATACCGTTAGTAAAAAGTTACAGCTTGCAGTGTTTCCGGAAGGATCCACCGCCTGGATGGTAATGGTCGTATTGGTGCTGACTGGTGTTCCCGGCGCAGGACTTTGAATCGTTGAGACCATTCCGCAATTGTCGCTAACAGTTGCAAGAGCCCCGAAATTTGCCAAAGTCAGCTGGCATAAAAATTCATCGGTGTAATCGGTAGAAGGTGAAGGGCAGGTAATTGTTGGAGGTGTTACGTCGTTTGAAGTTCCCTGGATACGGAAGTTATCGACAGCCGGGGCTTTGTTCCCGATGTTTGAGTTGTTGTAAGTAAAACGGAAGCCCAGCCAGAAAGTCGTATTATCATAAGCTCCCGGAAGTAATTGGCTGAACCCGGAATAGGAAGCATTTGCAACGAACTGTGTAGAAACAGGGATCCATGTTGCACCAAAATCCGAACTATGAACCAATTCCAGGTAATCCAGTCCGCTTTCCCCTTCAATCTGGATATCTGCAAGCACAGTCATCGCGCTGTAACAGGATGCGTCGATCTCCCTGTAAACGATAGCTGTTTCCGTTCCGGTACCGGCATTCGCATAACCGTAATGGGTAATTCCTGTCGGAGTACAATCATTGGTTGTACCGCCTGAAGTGATATATAAAGCTGAATTTCCACCATTATTTGTGCAGGAACCTTGAATCCACTGGTTTGGACCGGAAGTACTTACCGTGTTCCAGGAAAATGGCCCTTCGAAATTGTCGGTTATAAAAGTGGTTTGAGCCAGTAGCAGCGAACTCCATTGAACAAGAATGGCGCACACAAAAATGGGTATTAGTTTATTCATAGATGTATGTTGGACGAGGCCCGAAATTAAGAGAAAATTCAATAAAAACAGGTGAAAGTACTTCACATTAAACGAATAGTTTTCAACGATTGTCGAATATTCGTTAGATTTGCAGACAAAATTGAAAGAAATGGTTGGGATTATCAT
>DJFP01000089.1:6967-11317 GCA_002432565.1 Flavobacteriales bacterium UBA5869 | reverse complement strand
GAAAGAAATGGTTGGGATTATCATGGGCAGCACTTCAGACCTGCCGATTATGCAAGATGCGGCAGATATTTTAAAGGAATTTGGAGTAGCTTATGAACTGACCATTGTTTCGGCTCACCGAACTCCGGAACGCATGTTCGAATATGCCAAAACAGCTTCCGAAAGAGGGATCCAGGTGATCATTGCCGGAGCAGGAGGAGCGGCTCATTTGCCTGGAATGACTGCAAGTCTGACACCACTTCCGGTTGTGGGAGTTCCGATCAAATCCAGCAATTCCATCGACGGATGGGATAGTTTGTTGTCCATCGTTCAAATGCCAAATGGTATTCCGGTTGCAACCGTAGCCATCAATGCGGCAAAAAATGCCGGAATCTTAGCTGCCAAAATCCTTGGGGCAACCAATCCGGAACTTCAGAAAAAACTAAGCGCTTACATGGAATCAATGAAAGAGACCGTGCTGGAAGGTGCCAAGAAGGTGGAACAGAGTAGTAAATAATTGTCCTCCCCTCTTGACGGAGTCTGACACTCGTCAGTTCCGATTTCTATCGGAACGTCACGACCTCCGAAGGGGGAGATGACTCGAATTCTCCCTCAAGGAGAGTTTATTGAACAATGGTTCTAAAAGTTAGGTTAACCCTTGGCTTTTGGGTGGTTTTGGTTGGTGGAAGCCGGTGCAGCCAATGCGTCTGGGTTTCATCTTTCATAACCAGCAAACTTCCGTGTTCCAGAATCAGCGAAACAGTTTCATTGGTTTCTTTGTGTTTGAAAGCGAATTTGCGTTCGGCACCGAAACTCAGCGATCCGATAGCGCCATTCTTTTTTAAATCCTTTTCCGCATCACTGTGCCAGGCCATTCCCTCATCGCCAGAATGGTACAGGTTGAGCAGGCAGGAATTGAATGTTTCGCCCGTTTTTTCTTCGATGATTTGCTTTAAATCCAGCAATTCTTTGGTCCAGGGAAGCGCCTTTTTGGTCCTGTTTGAGTAAGTGTATTCAAATTCCCGGTCGCCATACCAGGCCACTTTTCGTTTGGTTAAAATCAATTTTCCGAATATAACCGCTTCGTCGTTTTTCCATTCGATGGTATGTAACAGAACATCCCGGTAAAAATCCGCTTCTTTCCTTGAAAAAATTGCTCCATAGTAGTTAACCGTCCCGTCTTTGGGGAGCAGGTTTGTCGATTCGTTTGTTTCGTTAAATAAGTCCATTTTTCCAATTGAGATATTGGGTTTTCATGCAGTGTCCGCAAGGCCGGAAACCGTTTTTTAAAGCTTCATTTTCTGACAAAAAGAAGATCCGGTTTTCACGTTTTAGTCTCTTTCCGTATGAGCAGTTCAACGTTCCGTATATCTTTAGCTTTCGATTGCCACCCAAACAAATTTCGCCGTTTTTTAGTTTGGTGCGCAATTCGGGATTCGATATTTTTTGATGCAGGATCATTTCCTTGATATAAAATTAGCTCAAAGCGTCATGAAAAATGATTCCCAGTGTATACCTTTCACCGGAGAGCACTTCGCTGACACCGTGTTTCATGTTGACCCGGTAATACCCTTTCGAGCCTTTTACCGGACGGAAGTTTGTGGTAAAAATCAGAGCATCGCCTTTCTTTGGTCTCAGAACAATTGCTTTCGATTGCGCACGCGGGGTTTGCTGAGTCAAAACAAATTCACCCCCCGTAAAATCTTCGTCCGGTTCGTTTAGGAAAAGTACCAGTTGAATGGGGAAATAAATGTTTCCGTACAAATCCTGGTGCAGGGTATTGAATCCGCCTTCTCCATATTTTAGGATTAAAACGGTTGCCTTGAGCTGATTATTGTTCCTGCATTTTTCCAATAATTCTGTGTGAGTTCCCGGAAAAACTAAAGGGATATGGAGTGCTTTCATCCAGGTATTGGCAATCGGTGCCAGTTTGGGATAGATAGCTGTGCGAATGTCCTGAATGAGTTCAGGAAGTGGATATCGGAAGTATTTATACTCGCCAAGTCCAAAACGGTGACGTTCCATAACAACAGTTTTGCGGTACAAACTTTCAGTAGGATATTCCAATTTTAGTTGATCGCACTGTTTGTCGGTTAATAGGTTTGAAATGACTGCGAATCCGTTTTCGTGCATAGACTCGGTAATGCTTTCCCAGTTTTGAGAAGCAATTTTCGATTGTATATTTTGCATGTGTGTTTGTATCAGTGATTTGTCTGGGCGCCTTCCCAGCCGATAATGGCTGTTTTACGGGTGCTCCCCCACATATAACCTCCCGGCATTCCGGATGACTGAATTACGCGGTGGCATGGAATCAGGAAGGCAACAGGATTGCTTCCGATTGCAGTTCCAACAGCACGTGATGCATTGGGTTTTGCAATTTGATGCGCAATAGAACCATAGGTGGAAAGTTGTCCCATCGGAATTTTCAATAGTGCCTCCCAAACTTTCAGTTGAAAATCAGTTCCTTTTAAATGGAGTTTTATTTCGGATAGTTTATTCCAGTCGTTCTGAAAAATAAATAAGGCATTTTGCTGTAACAAATCCAGTTTTCTTGAAAAATGGGCATTTGGAAATTTCTCGTTCAGTGCCCGAAAACCGGCTTCGTCATCCTCTGCGAAAGCCATAAAACAAACTCCTTTTTGGGTAGAGGCTACAATCATATTCCCAAACGGACTTTCGGCAAAACTATAATTGACCGCAAGGTTCTTTCCCCCGTTTTTGTATTCGGCGGGCGTCATTCCTTCAATAGTTACAAACAGATCATGCAAACGGCTGGTTCCCGAAAGTCCTGTTTCATAGGCCGTTTCTGAAATAGTTGCCTGATTTTCTTTGAGTAATCTTTTAGCGTGTTCCAAACTGATATATTGCAGAAATTTCTTCGGGCTTGTGCCGGCCCATTCACTGAAAAGCCGCTGAAAATGAAACGGGCTCAAATGCACTTTTTCAGCAACTTCATCCAGGTTGGGCTGATCTTTAAAATGATCCCTGATATATTCAATTGCCTCAGCGATACGGTTGTAATTGATGGTTTCCTGTGTGTTCATCTTTTTTCCATTTTATACTGCAAATATCAATCGGTTCTTAAAGGTATAAAATCCGAAACTTGCTGAAATGGTTTAGTAGTATCTGACTTCCGGAAATTGTAACTTTGTACTATGGAAAACCTGCAGCAAATCTCTGAATTTCATTCTTCACCGGAGTTGGTCAAGAAACTGAACGAACACGGCATCACCAAAAGCTACAAAGCCGGGGAGATCATCCTGAATGAAAACTCCTATATCCGTTCGATACCAATCGTCATGAAAGGAATGATCAAGGTCATCCGGACAGAAGAAGACGGAAGGGAAATCCTGCTGTATTATATCAAAGCGGGCGAAAGCTGTATCATGTCCTTCCTGGGAGGAATGCACCGGGAAACAAGTAAAGTGAAAGCTGAGGTGGAAGAAGATGCCGAGATCCTGTTTCTGCCTGTCGACAAAGTTTCCCTGTTTATCAAAGAATACCCGGAATGGCTTGATTACATTTTCCGCTTGTACCACAAACGATTCGAAGAGCTGTTGGAGATCATTAATGCAATTGCTTTTAAAAAGGTGGATGAACGCCTGATGACCTTGTTGCGTAAAAAAGCAGAACTGACCGATAATCCGGTGATTTCCATCACACATGAACAGTTGGCAAACGAATTGGGAACCGCACGTGTGGTAGTTTCCAGGCTTCTGAAACAACTGGAAGAAAACGGAGCCGTTCACCTGGGGAGAAATAAAATCACACTTGTGTAACCAAAGTAACTGTATCCTGAATTGATTACGTGCACTTTTGCAGGATCAATAACAGTATCAATGGACATTGCAGGATATTTGGCATCCGTATTTATCGGGATATTTTTAGGGTTGATCGGAGGTGGAGGAAGCATTCTTACAGTTCCTGTACTCGTTTACCTCTTTCAGATAGATACACTTCTATCAACCACTTACTCACTTTTCGTGGTGGGAATAACCAGCCTGGTTGGTGCTTTTTTTTATTTTAAACGCGGACAGGTTAACCTGAATACTGTTGCTGCATTTGGTCTTCCCTCCATAGCAGCCGTTTTTTTGACAAGGATTTTTCTCATACCGGTAATCCCNNTTGTTCGGAGCTTTGATGATAGCTGCGGCATATAGCATGATCCGCAAAGGAGCTGCTGAAGGATCGGAAGAAAAAACAGGAAAGCCTAAAAACATACTTCTGGTTCTGCAGGGAATGTTTGTTGGATTAGTTACCGGATTAGTTGGGGCCGGAGGTGGTTTTTTAATCATACCTGCACTTGTCAATTTCCTGAAACTTCCCATGAAAACGGCTATCGGAACGTCCCTGGCAATTATCAGCATCAAT
>DJFP01000089.1:0-6873 GCA_002432565.1 Flavobacteriales bacterium UBA5869 | reverse complement strand
TAAACCATTCCTTGTGTAACCAAAGTAGCTGTAGGAGCGAAAAGAATGATTCAATTTTGCATCATCAGACACAGTAAAAAAAACGGACACATGAAAGTAGAACAAATTTATACCGGATGCCTGGCTCAGGGAGCTTATTACATCACATCAAACGGAGAAGCGGCAATTATTGATCCGCTCCGTGAAACTCAACCCTACATGGACCGATTGGAACAAGACGGGGTGAAATTGAAATACATTTTTGAAACACATTTCCATGCGGATTTTGTAAGCGGACACCTTGATCTGAGCCAAAAGACACAGGCGCCGATTGTATACGGACCTACGGCACAACCGGCTTTCGAAGCAATTGTTGCGGAAGATAACCAGGTCTTTTCATTGGGGGATATATCGATCAAAGTACTGCACACGCCGGGACATACGTTGGAAAGTTCTTGTTTTCTATTGATAGATGAAAATGGAAAGGAAACAGCACTTTTTAGCGGAGACACCCTGTTTTTGGGAGATGTAGGAAGACCTGACCTGGCACAAAAAGCGGCTCATATGACACAGGATGAATTAGCCGGCTTGCTCTATGATAGTCTGTATACTAAAATCCTTCCGCTGGCAGATGACATTACCATTTATCCGGCTCACGGTGCAGGCTCAGCTTGCGGAAAGCATATGATGGAAGAAACGGTGGACAGTCTGGGAAACCAGAAGAAAATAAATTATGCGCTGAATCAGCCGAATAAAGAGTCTTTCGTGAAAGCGGTTACAGATGGTTTGTTGCCGCCACCGGCTTATTTCGGGATGAATGTTGCCATGAACAAACAAGGATACGAGCGGTTTGAAGAAGTGCTGACTCATGGAATGCGGGCATTGTCACCGGAAGCATTTGAAGCATTGGCGGAAAGCGCTCACGCCCTGATATTAGATACCAGAAGTAATACCGATTTTGCCCTGGAATTTATCCCGCAATCCATTAACATCGGTTTGGATGGGGATTTTGCGCCATGGGTCGGAGCATTGATTGTGGACGTCAAGCAGCCTATTTTGTTGGTAACTGAACCCGGAAGGGAAGAAGAAGCTGTTACGCGTTTGAGCCGTGTGGGATTTGATCGGGTCCTGGGGCATTTGGAAGGTGGATTTGATGCCTGGAAAAAGTCCGGTAAAGAGACCGACCATGTAAATCGTATCTCCGCCGAACAATTTGCTTCTGAAGTAAAAATGGGTACAGATAAAGTAATCGATATCCGCAAAGAAAGTGAATACGCAAGCGAACATATAGAAGATGCGTATAGCCGTCCGTTGGCTTATATCAACAATTGGATGAAAGACATTAACCCGCAGGAACATTTTTACCTGCATTGCGCCGGAGGTTACAGAAGCATGATAGCAGCCAGTATTCTGCAGGCAAGAGGTTACCGCAATTTCACCGAAATCGAAGGGGGATTCAATGCTATTGCTAAAACCGGAATTCCTAGAACGGATTTTGTTTGTCAGAGTAAATTATAAGATGGATTGACCGCTTTGGACACCTGAGGGAAAGGTAGCGGCAGCAATTGCAATAAACGATTAAAAAACTGGTCATGGTCATTATAGAAGCTCTATATTCGATGTTCGCAAATAAATGTACGCGATGCCACAAAGGAGATATCTTTGAAGAAAAGAATCCGTATAAATTGGGCAAGATGTTTAAAATGCATGAAACCTGCAATCATTGTCATTTGAAGTACGATAGAGAACCCGGATTTTTCTACGGGGCGATGTATGTTTCTTATGCATTGACAGTGGGATGGTTCATCATTTGGTTTGCCTTACAGAGTTACGTTTTTCAATGGAGTACAACGGTCTTTTTGACCGCATTTATAAGCTTTTTGGTTTTGAGTTCTCCTCTAACACTGCGTTGGTCGCGAATCATTTGGCTGAATATATTTTTTCGGTATCACAAAGAATATGAACGGAAGGATGCTGCTTATTCCGATGATTTAAAGGAGGCTTGTAAATGAAATTTTTCGCAAAAAACTGGCTTTGGCTGGCAGGAGGAATAGCAGGTGCTTTCGCCGGATTTCTTTACTGGAAATATGTTGGATGTAGTTCGGGAAGCTGCCCGATTACATCCAAACCTCTAAACAGCAGTATTTACGGCTCTCTGCTGGGAGCACTTTTCTTTTCACTTTTTAAAACAGGTAAACGTTAAACAGATAAGCCTATCTTTCTAAAGCAGTTAAAGTTTACCGGTATATCAGATACTTCTGACGTGTTTTCAAAAATGATTGGATTCCCGCTTTCCAGGTTTCCTTAATCTCTTTGGCACTTAACCCGGCTTTTAGTTGTGAACGAAGTTGCGTTGTTCCTGCAAGACGGTCGAAAAAGCTCCGTTGATTGATGAAATCAATACTATCGCTCAGTTGATCCCTTGCATTGATCAGCCAGTTCAGGTTGATCTCATACATACGTTTATTCTGGCTTGCTCCCAGGTTGTAACCATTACAGGTGCGGTTCTGCCACAGCGGATCTTTAGCCCCGGTTGTAGGCATAGGTACAAAAGTAAAACCGGTATTGCGGAAACTCGGATGGCCATACATTTCAAATGGTCGTTCGGTACCTCTTCCGACGCTAACTGTTGTTGCTTCGAAAAAACACAAACTCGGATACAGGTTAATTGCCTGATCTGTGCGTAAGTTTGGTGATGGTGGGATTGCAATCTCAAATTTCGTTTTGTGTGTATAATTGCGGCAGGGAACGATATACATCTGACAGGTCACATTGTTGTGCAGCCAAAATTCTCCGTTAACCATCAAAGCATATTCGCCGATAGTCATTCCGTAAACAATTGGAACCGGGTGCATCCCGATAAATGAAGTTTGGTCTTTTTCCAAAATCGGTCCGTCTACATAATGAGCATTCGGATTCGGTCGGTCAAGTACGATCAATGGTTTGTTGTTCTCAGCACATGCTTCCATCACGTAGTGGAGGGTGGAGATATAAGTATAAAAACGAACACCAACATCCTGAATGTCGAATAATACGATGTCTACGTCGTATAATTGGTCGGCACGTGGTTTCTTATTACTCCCATAAAGTGAAACAATCGGAAGGCCGGTCACCGGATCATTGTGGCTCCATACTTTTTCACCGGCATCTGCAGTTCCCCTGAAACCGTGTTCCGGTGCGAAAACCTTTTGGATCTGAATTCCCAATGACAATAAAGTATCCACCAAATGATCTTCACCGAGAAGGGAAGACTGATTGGCTACAACAGCTACTCTTTTTCCCCGCAATGAATCCAGGTAAAGGTCCATTCGTGCATTGCCTAGCTGCAGGTTCGGTAGTTTTTCCATGCCATAAGCATCGTATTTGATCTCGTCATCAATGGGCTGGATTACCGGGTATTCTTTTGGGTTGTCCTGATTAGGGTCGACCGGAGGACGCTTGAGTAATTTTTTATTTGTGACACATGAAGCCAGGAAAAGCAAAATAATACTTTTCAACGCCAAAAGCTTTATGTACTTTCGTATTCGCATGAGCAATAATTGGAATTATATCTATTTCATCGCTAAAAAACTTCAACGTAAGCAATCGGTTACGGATGATTCATCGCAAGGCAATAAAAAAGCAGCAAAACCAATTACTAGAATTGCTGTTTTGAGTATTTCGCTGGCAATGATCGTAAACATTGTTACAATTGCAGTGGTTGAAGGATTCCAACAAGAAGTGAGCCGTAAAGTTATAGGTTTTGGTTCACATATCTCTATTCAGAAGTCGGGAGAAATTTCTTTAATGGAATCTGCACCTTTAATGAAGAGCCCGAAGCTGGAAAATGCCCTGTCCCGGATCGAGGGTGTAACTCATGTTCAATCAGTAGCTTATAAGCCTGCGTTGCTTCAATCGAGGGGAGATGTTACCCAAAAAGAAATCCTGGGCGTTGTTTTAAAAGGTGTTGATAAAAATTACGACTGGTCCTTTTTTAAAACATACCTGAAAGAAGGAAAACTTCCTGATTTTAAAGATCCTGCTTCAACCGAAGTGCTTATTTCAAAACGGATTGCTTCCGATCTTCACTACCAGCTGGGAGATACCGTGAATGCTTATTTCGTAAAACAAAAACCGATTCAGAGACAGTTCCATATTGTTGGGATTTATGAAACCGGACTGGAAGATTTTGATAAAGAATTGGTGTTTTGTTACCTGCCCCAGGTACAGCAGTTAAATGATTGGGGAATCAGTGCAGAACTGGTTGTGGAAGATTCGCTTTATTTCGGAAATTTAATCCTGCGGGCCCAGGTCTCGGGAGGAAACGGTAATTACCGCTACGATTGGGGTGAGGGGTACGAAAACACTCCTGTCATAGCGATCTATCCGCAAAAAGATACCACCATCCGGCTGATTGTTGCAGATTACTGGACGTTCATGGATGAACCGACAGGAAGTCCCGATAATCCGAAAAGTGAAACGGCTATTCCGGATACAACCTGGTTGAAAATCAAGGTAACCGGAGATAAAGCGGGAACAAGTCCTTTCACAGTGGATTCGGAAGGAAATCTGAAAAAACGTTTCTTGAGCAGTGATGGGCTTCATTACGAAGTAAAAGCCGGAGCAAAAACCGTTGACCTGGAATTTTTCCCGGGACATGGCTCATACCGCGAGTACGTCGGATCCTATGAATTGAGTGTAGTGGATTTTTCAGACATTGAGAACCAAAAGAAAAAGATTGAGAAAGCGGTGGAATTCAACCCGGATTTCAGGCAGCAGGTAAAAGTGAACAGTATCAAGGACAACCAGCGTGACCTGTTTATGTGGCTGAGCTTCCTGGATGTTAATTTGGCTATCGTCCTGATCCTGATGTTAGTCATCGGAATTGTAAATATGGGTTCGGCACTGCTTGTTCTCATTTTGGTAAGGACCAATTTTATAGGGATTTTAAAAGCGATGGGCGCAAATAATTTATTTGTCCGGAAAGTTTTCCTGGTCCACACCGGACAACTCATTCTCAAAGGAATGATTTGGGGAAATCTGATCGGGATTGGTTTTTGCTGGCTTCAGTACCAGTTCCACATCATTCCGCTTGATCCGAAAGTATACTACCTGAATACTGTTCCGATCGAATTCAGTATCTGGAAAATAGGCGCTCTGAATATTATTACCCTGGGTGTTTGTTTGCTGGCACTTTTTATTCCTTCGCTTCTGATAAGCAGGATCAATCCGGCCAAGTCGATCCGGTTCAAATAATCCGTTTAATCGATAATTCACCCATTTCCCGATAATTTGACGTCAGAGCGGGGATAATTCCTTATTTTTGAGTGACTATAAAGACATGAGAAATTCTTTTTTAATTGCTTTTTTGATCGGTTTCAGTTTCCAGGGATTTGGTCAGAGAAATGTTCGCGACAGCGCAATCGCGACTCCATGGATTGCAATTCACTACGGATTGAATGCACCCGGAGGAGATTTGAAGGAGCGCTTCGGAGTCATTAATCATGTGGGAGCAATGGCCGGATATAAAACTTCCAGGAATTGGGTTTACGGACTGGATGGCAATTTCATGTTCGGGAACAAGGTGAAAACCCCGGATATGTTTGCAGCTTTAACCAATTCATACGGTTATATTCACGATGCAAACGGAGATGTGGCGATAGTCGTTGTAAATATGCGAGGGTTCAATGTCAATGCCATGGTTGGTAAAGTATTCCCGGTACTTAGTCCCAATAAAAATTCAGGGTTGTATGTTCATGCCGGATTGGGTTATGTGCAACACAAAATACGCGTTGAAACACAAGACCAGGTTGTTCCTACATTGGAATTAAAATACCGCAAAGGATATGACCGCTACACAACCGGATTGAACTTTCATCAATTTGCCGGCTATGCTTTTATGGCAAACCAGGGATTTGTGAACTTCTATGCCGGGTTTTACATCCAGGAAGGATTGACCTATAATCGAAGAGATATCTTTTTTGATCAGCCGGATGTACCGGTTTCTAAAGCACAAAGATTAGATTTACAATATGGATTTAAAGTCGGATGGTTTGTTCCTGTTTACAAGCGCAAACCGAAAGACTATTATTTTGAGTAAATGAGAATATTCTACGGATTTGGGATTCGGGTTTTTTATGCAGTCATGTGGCTTGCATCCTGGTTCCATCCCAAAGCAAAAAAATGGATTCTTGGCCGGCGTATTCCGCTTAGCAGCTATAAGGTTCCGGATAATAAACAAGTTGTTTGGTTCCATTGTGCTTCATTGGGGGAATTCGATCAGGGGCTTCCGGTTATGAATGCTTATAAAGAAACCTTTCCCGAATCATTCCTTATTGTGACTTTTTTCAGTCCTTCGGGAATGGAATTTTACAACAAAAGAGATCACCGGGTTGACCTAGCGCTTTATTTACCGCTCGACACAAAGATGAAGGCCCGTAAATTCGTTGACCATTTTAATCCCCGGATGGTGTTTTTTGTTAAGTACGAATTTTGGTACAACCACTTGAAATGTGCCAGAAGAAATGGGGCTGGAATTTATGGTGTGAGCAGTTTGTTCAGACCCGGTCACCGCTTCTTTAAGTGGTACGGTGGTTTTTTCCGGAAAGCACTTCGTTTGTTCGATCATTTTTATGCACAGGATCAACGCTCAAAAGACTTACTGAACAGCATCGGGATAGATCAGGTAACAGTAACCGGAGATACCCGTTATGACCGGATGATCGCTGTGAAAGAACGTAGTACGGAGAATGTGATCATTCGCACCTTTGTGGAAGAGAAACCGGTACTTATTCTCGGAAGTTCCTGGACAATTGACGAAGAGATCCTGGTTCCCGCATTGTTTGAACTGCGTCGGAAATTCAAAATTATTATCGCTCCACACGATATTTCGGAAAAACATATCGAACAAATTGC
>DJFP01000185.1 GCA_002432565.1 Flavobacteriales bacterium UBA5869 | reverse complement strand
TCGATGAAGAATGCGTCGAGTGTTTTGTAATCTTCCGGATTGGTTACGTCCAAAAAAAGCGAAACTTCACCTTTGTAACCGTGAAGTTTCGCAATATAACCAAGTTGAAAGCAATCAGAATGTTGCATGGATCAACTTTAATGAATTAAGCCTCAGCTTCTCCTTCTTCAGCAGCCGGAGCATCCTCTGCAGGAGCCTCAGTTGTTTCTTCAGCAGCAGCTTCTGTTGATGCTTCAGCTTCCTCTGCAGGAGCTTCAACTTCTTCAACAGCTGGCGTATTTTTAGCTTCAATAGCTTTTGCTTTAGCCTCATTTGCTTCAGCTTCAGCTTTCAAACGTGCAGCTTTATCAGCTACAGCATCTTTTCCAAGACCCTCAATTTTACCCTGGATTTTAGCAGCTTTCTCAGCTTCCCAAGCAGCAAACTTAGTTTCTACCTGCTCAGCAGTTAAAGCACCTTTAGTTACACCTTTCAAAAGGTGGTTTTTGTACAATACTCCTTTGTAAGAAAGAATTGCACGAGCAGTGTCAGACATCTCAGCTCCTGTACCAACCCATTTCAAAGTTGATTCGAAATTGATGTCGATTGTAGCAGGGTTTGTGTTCGGATTGTAAACTCCCAATTTCTCGATGAACTTACCATCACGCTTAGCGCGGGAATCAGCTACTACTACGTGGAAAATCGCTTTTCCTTTTTTACCGTGTCTTTGCAAACGAATACGTGTTGCCATAATGTTAATTGTTTGAGGTACGAAACCTCGATTAAAATGAATATTAACTTCTGTTTAGCGAATAAACAGGGTGCAAAGATAGTAAAAGCTTCCCAATCTGCAAATAAAAAAGGGGACGATATTTCTACCGCACCCCTTAACCAATAATGTAGTTAAATATCTGTAGGATTTAATCTTCTCCGAATGTAATCTTGATACCAACCTGTAAAAAGAAACTGCTGAAGTTTGCGATTTGTCTTAAATCTTCTTTAGCGCTGTTTGGATCTGTTCCAGACGGGTTTGTGCCTAAATTGTTTGATGAGTTTGTCAATTCGTCAGTGTACTTGGTTTCTTTACTATAAGTAGGAATATTCGGAAGCATGTCGGTTCCGTTAACGGTATACATTTTAAGCTTTGTTTCTTTCGATTTTACACGTAAGCTGTTAGCACCGACTTCTGCAAAGAATGCGAATTTTTTACCAAAATGAACGTTTAGTCCGACAGCTCCTGTGTATCCCAAAGTCACTTTCCCGGTAGTTCTCAGCTGCATAACTGTTTGTGCTCCCGGAGTGGTATTGTCATTGATCTCAGACTTTACAGAACCCATAAGCGGCATAAGCAAACCTGTACGTGCATAAACGGACACTTTTTCTCCGCCGGATTTCACATAGAATGCCGGAGTGATTCGGAATTGGTTGGAAGATTGCATGTGTTTATAATCACCGGATGGCAAACTAGCCTGATCAATTGTGATTTTGGAACCGAAGAATCCGTTTAAGCCTAGTTCAATTCCAAAATGATCGCCGAACATATATCCCGGAGTTATATTTGCTTGAACCCCCATTCCTAATGTTCCATATACATTTTTTTCGCTGTAAGAGGTTCCGCTGATCGTGGTGCTTGTTCCCATTACATGCCCCGGAGATCCTAATCCGTAACCTGCAGAAATGCCAAGGTTAAATTGTGCGGATGCAGTCCCCATAGCCATTACTGCCAATACAGGTAGAATTAATTTTTTCATAAGAGAGATTTTAGATTTTTTTGCAATTTAGAATTTTTAATTAATTAGGCAAGCATAACATCATGAAATATAATCCGAATTTGTTCGAAGAAGTTAAATCAGTTGTGGAACAAAAATTTAGAAATGAAAGCGCCGATCACGACTGGTATCACATAGAACGTGTGTTAAAGCTTGCGGAATACATTCAAAACCAGGAAGGTGGAGATCTGCTTGTTGTGCAATTGGCTGCTTTACTTCACGATATTTCTGATCATAAATTGAATGGTGGTATTAAAAATGACTGTGGCAGAGTGTCCCGCGAAATATTAACAAAGTTGAATGCGGATGAAGAGTTAATCAGCTGTGTATGTGATATTGTAGATAAAGTTTCTTTCAAAGGGGCTGGAGTGGAGGATGAGCCTGGAAGCCTGGAGTTGGATATTGTCCGGGATGCCGACAGATTGGATGCAATTGGAGCAATTGGTATTGCAAGAGCTTTTCATTACGGAGGAAAAAATAACCGTTCTTTTTACGAACCTGATTTGGGGCCATCTATGCATGCTGATTTTGATTCCTATTCTTCCGACAAATCACATACTCTGAACCATTTTTATGAAAAACTATTGCTCATCAAAGACCGGTTGAGAACCAAAACTGCTCAGCAAATTGGCATGGAAAGACATCAGATTATGGCTGATTTTGTAGCGGATTTTCTAAAAGAGTGGAATGTTAAATTAAAATGAAGCCCGCTACTAAATCAGTTTACTAAAAGTTAATTCTCGAAAAAAAATCCCATTTTTACCGCATGATTGAACACGTTGCATTAGGCATAGATATCGGTGGAACCAATACTGCGTACGGTTTGGTGAATCGGAATGGGGAGGTATTATTCGAAGAATCCATTACTACGACTGATTATTTAAATCCGGAGGATTTAGTTGAAAAGATATATAAGGATATTGAGAAAAATGGATTTTTAGATAATTTATTGGGATTGGGTGTCGGTGCTCCGAATGGAAATGCTTTTACAGGGAACATCGAATTTGCTCCGAACCTGAAATGGAAAGGAGTCATTCCAATAGCTGAATTATTTGAACAGCGCTTTCACAGACCAACCTTATTAGCCAACGATGCAAATGCAGCTGCAATAGGTGAACATTTATTCGGGAATGCAAAAGATCTGAACGATTTTGTTTTGATTACTCTGGGAACCGGACTTGGTTCCGGAATTTTTATTAATGGAGAACTGGTTGTCGGCTCACAGGGATTTGCAGGTGAGTACGGACATATTCGTGTGGTGCATAACGGTCGCTTATGCGGATGCGGAAGGAAAGGTTGTCTGGAAACCTATGTATCAAGTACAGGTGTTGTAAGAAGTGTTGAAGAGCTTGATAGTGTTCATAAATCAAAATCGAGTTTGAACAAACTTTCAAAAATCTCGGCAAAAGATGTTTTCCAGGCAGCTAACTCCGGAGATGAATTTGCATGTGAGATTGTAGATTATACTGCTGAAATGCTGGGAATTGCCCTGGCTGATTTCGCGGCTTTCTCTAACCCGAAAGCATACATTCTTTTCGGAGGTTTAGCACAAAGTGGTGCCTATTTTTCAGAAAAGGTCAAAAAACACATGGAAGAAAACCTGCTTCAAATTTACCAGGGACATATTGAAATTCGAAACTCTGCTCTTCACGATATGAATGCGGCCGTATTGGGTACGGCGGCTTCCATGTTCTGGAAAGCGATTAAAAAGTAATGGCATGAAAAATAGCATACTGGCAATTGCGTTGATCTGTTCTTCTGCGGCTTCTGCCCAGATCCAGGAATTAAAAAACAATTCTGATGCGGCAAGGGAGCGGGTTCAACATAAAACGATCGCTAAACCGCTTGTAAAACCGAACCAATACGTAAATCCGTTTGTAGGAACCGGCGGACACGGGCATACTTTTCCCGGAGCTGTACTTCCGTTCGGAATGGTGCAGGTGGGGCCGGATACACGCTATGAAGGCTGGGATGGCTGCGGAGGCTACCACTATTCGGATTCGGTAATTTATGGATTTAGCCATACCCATTTGAGCGGAACAGGAATTCCCGATTATTCGGATGTGCTTTTGGTACCGCAGCAAGGAAAATTAAATACCCTTCCCGGGTACAAAAAAGCCGGTGGATTCGGTTCTGTATTCAAGCATTCAAAAGAGAAGGCACTCCCGGGTTATTACCATGTGGAATTGGAGAACGGAATTACTGCAGACCTAACAGCGACTTTGCGCTGTGGAGTGCATCGTTATCAATTCTCAAGTCCGAAAGGGAAACGCTATATTATCATAGATTTAGGATACCGTGACCGTGTATTGGAAGTTTTTGCTAAAAAAACATCCTCAAAAACCGTTGAAGGAAGACGTGTATCCGAAGCATGGGCGCCGCATCAGCACCTGGCTTTCAGTTTGGAAACTTCCATTCCTTTTACCAAAACAAAGTGGATTGAAGATAAAGAAGAAGGGAATTATTTATTTGTGATGGAATTCCCGGAAGGCACGAAAGAAATTTCGGTTTGGGTAGGAATTTCCGGAACCGATGAAGCCGGAGCAGCTGCGAACCTGAAATCGGAATTATTGAGCGGTAATCACGATTTTGATATCATCCGTTCAAGAGCATCGGGAGCATGGGAGCAGGAGCTTGGAAAAATCCAGGTGAATTCAGCTCAGGAAGATGTTTTAAAACATTTTTACACGGCACTTTATCATACCTTTATTCACCCGTCACTTTGGACAGATGCAGATGGAAGATACCGCGATTACAACGACCAGATCCAGACATCCGATAAGTCCTTGTATTCGGTGTTTTCTTTGTGGGATACCTATCGTGGAGCAAATCCTTTGTATACTATTATCCAGCCGAAAAAAGTTTCTGATTTCGTGAGTTCATTCTATCAACAGTATAAAAATACAGGGCTGCTTCCTGTCTGGACATTGTCGAATAATGAGACGAACTGTATGATCGGTTACCATTCGGTTTCGGTGATCACGGATGCCTATTTGAAAGGAATTCCTTTGGAAGACCCGGAAGGATTGCTGGAAGCAATGATCGCATCCAGTACGGCAGACCAATTCGGAAAAAAACAATACGAGGAAATTGGTTTCATTTCAGCAAATACACTGGCTGAATCTGTTTCAAGAACACTGGAATATGCCTATGACGACTGGTGTATTTCGAAATTTGCCGAAAAATTGGGGAAAACAGATATTGCGAAGAAATACCAGGTGCGTTCGGCAAACTGGATGAACCTTTTGCATCCTGAAACTCGCTTTTTCCAGCCTAGAAAAGACGGGATTTTCCTCCCTTTCTTCAAGCCGAATGAAGTAAACCACCATTTTACGGAAGCAAACGGATGGCAGTATTCCCTGGCGGCTCCGCAGCATATCCAGCCTTTGATCGATATGCACGGTGGAAACGAAGGAATGGAGAATTTCCTGGATACCATGTTCCTGGGGTCTTCTTCCATGTCGGGGCGTGAGCAGGCAGACATTACAGGTTTGATCGGGCAGTATGCACATGGAAATGAACCTTCTCATCACATGGCTTATACTTACAATTATTGTGGTGCTCCGGAGAAAAC
>DJFP01000085.1:3937-6591 GCA_002432565.1 Flavobacteriales bacterium UBA5869 | reverse complement strand
AACCGTATAAGCTTTGGAAATCATCGGTCCGTCTGTATCTTCTTCCGCATCGATCTTTAAATTAATAAAGCGCCGATTGAATACATCCCCTACTTCTGAATCAGTAAAAGTAGTTTTGGCCATTTCTTTACACGGTCCGCACCAGCTGGTATGTACATCGATAAATATCAATTTCCCGGTAGCCTTGGCTTGTTTGATCGCTTTCTGAAAAGTAAGCTTTGAAAACTTAATCCCTGAGCCAGCCTGTATCGACAATTCAGGACTTGCAACAGATTTCTCCTTGGAGTTAAAGGAAAAAACGAAGAATGAGAGTCCCAGCAGGAACAAAGCAGTAAATTTCATATGGGTGTTTTTTTGAGTCATAATCTTTGTCTAAATTTAGCAAATAAACTGTTCAAATGGTTCAAATGCAAAACCAGTTTAAAATCATCTGATTTTTTTCAATTGTTGAACATTTAAACTTTTGAACTTTCACAACA
This sequence comes from Flavobacteriales bacterium UBA5869, assembly GCA_002432565.1. Taxonomy (GTDB): domain Bacteria; phylum Bacteroidota; class Bacteroidia; order Flavobacteriales_D; family Crocinitomicaceae; genus Fluviicola. The sequence continues at coordinate 6,112 of DJFP01000085.1, read as the reverse complement.
AGTATTGTTCCAACTATTCAAAAAAAGTATTTTTGATTGAACAGAAACATACCAGGATTTTTTGCATTTTGCAACTTGTCCCGATACTTCGGGATTTATAATTTTGAATTCAAAAATGGCTTTTGAAGTAACCTATACAGATTGTTCTGCTGAGACTTATCAAGAGATCCAAAAGATCATTGCCTTGTGGAAGGAAAAATCGCCGGAATATAAAGTGAAAACGAGTGGTTCCACCGGAGCGCCGAAATCCATATTACTTAAAAGAGAACAATTGGAAGCTTCAGCCAGACGCAGCAATGCCTTTTTCCAACTGAATGAAAGTTCACGTGTGCTGATGCCTTTATCTCCACATACAATCGGAGGGAAAATGATGCTTATTCGTGCCCTTGTAGGAAATTACCCCATTCAGGTGGTTGAACCGCGGGCCAATCCGTTGGAAGAAATTGATCCTAAANNCCATACCAGGTAAAGAGCATTTTGGAAGAAACTCCTGAAAAATTGAATCGATTTGACACGATATTACTTGGCGGAATGGGCCTTTCAAGTGAACTGGAGCAAACACTTTCCGAATTAAAGCCCACTGTTTATATCGGATTCGGAATGACTGAAACAGTTTCCCACATTGCTTTGAGAACAATGAACAACCCGGTTTATGAAACCCTGGATGGTGTGGAGCTTATCATTTCCAACGACTCTTTGGTTATTAGTGACTCCAGATTGGGAATTGACCGCATGCAGACAAATGACCAGGTTGAACTGATTGACCCGAAGCATTTCAGATGGCTCGGAAGAGCAGATTTTGTTATTAATAGCGGCGGAATTAAAATCCACCCGGAAATCATTGAGCAGGTAATCGGCGAATATATCCACGTTCCGTTCATTATCGGAGGAATACCGCATGAAACATTGGGAGAAGCATGTGTTTTAATCCTGGAAGAAGCACTTACCGAAGAAAAATTCCAGAAAATCCGTGAAATTATAAGGGAGAAGTTTGGTAAATATGCTGCACCCAAACAGCAGGTAGTCTCCCCCATTCTCAAAACCGAAAACGGAAAGATCCGCCGAAAAGAAACCTTAAATGCGCTCTCCAAATGACGCGTGCAGAATGCTTCCGTTTATTAAACCTTCCTGCCGATTCAACGGATGCGCAGATCAGGAAACAGTATAAAAAACTCGCACTTCGTTTACACCCGGATGTGAACCCGGACCCATTGGCGCACGAGGTATTCATTAAATTGGGGAAAGCAGTTGAAATTCTCCTGAACCCGGATTACAAAGAATCTGTCGCGGAAGAAAAGAGAACTTCCCGGAGAGCAGCAAACGAATCGGAAGAAGAACGCCTGGAACGTATGCGAGTGGCCAAAATGCGCTATGAACAGCAAAAAATGCAGCAGGCACGGGATAACAACCGATATTTTGAGTCCCTGACAAGCGGTATGCGCTGGAGTATCTACAAATATATCATGCGGATATCCCTGGTTCTTTCACTGGTATTGTCGACCGAGTTTTTCCTGCCTATGCATTATGAGCACGATATATTACTGGGCTCTTCCAAATCACTGAACAATGGAATTATCAAGAGAAATATTACCGGCATCGAGTTACAAAACCGGGGGAAATACTACGTACAGAACAATATTTACGCCTGGAAATATGCCTATCCGGAGGTTATCATTGAAACGACCTGGTTCCTGCATACTCCTGTGAAAATGATCACTTCGGATGATTTTACGCGCTACCGCACACCATTCGATTTCCATATCGGGAGTATCCGTTTCGGACTCATCATTTTATTCCTGGTTCCGCTTTATCCGTATCTGAGACGACGGAAAACCCTCACTTTCGTATTCCTTTATCACCTTTCCTTTTGGGGTGTAGGTACGATTGCAGCTTATATTTTACTCACACAGGGCAGGATTTTTCACTTATTAAGCTTAGGATTCTTATAACTGTTAACCACAAAGCGCTCGAGGTTCACGAAGAAACAATTTACCGGATTGGTACAACCCATTTTGGGCTATAATAAAAATAAGATAGTTTAATGCAGCTAATCCTAAAAAAGGATATGTGAAAAATTCTTTGTGCTCTTAGTGTCCATCGTGGTTAACCCAGTGAGGATTGCATTTAAGAACGATTTTTCTTCAGGCGGTCCATTTCGCGTTTATCGTCTTTTTC
>DJFP01000085.1:3592-3889 GCA_002432565.1 Flavobacteriales bacterium UBA5869 | reverse complement strand
TGCATATTACGAATAAAGACCTGTCCGTTATCTACAATACAATACGCCTCCAGGATACTTGCCTTTCCGTTTCGGATACTTTTGATTTCCGTACCGGACAACACCATTCCTGCAGTAAAGAATTCATCCAACTGATACTCAAAGCGTGCGCGCTTGTTCTTAATATTTACTTCGTTCTTAGACATGCTTTAATTCCGGAGACTGACTTTGCCCCCATTCTTTTATACCAAGGTAAAAATAATAAATCGTTACCAACATCAGGATATGGCTCAAATCATCTTTATTCAGCCATTCGTG
>DJFP01000085.1:0-3473 GCA_002432565.1 Flavobacteriales bacterium UBA5869 | reverse complement strand
TGGGTCAAAATCGAAACCACACACAGGGCAATACTCTTTATCCAGATCAATGCAAATGCATAATCCTTCGGAGTGGAAATTCCTTTAAAACGCAGCATTCCGACTGCAGCAAAACCATTAGCCAAACATCCGAAAATCCAGCTTGGATACTTTCCGAAAAATCCCCAGTAGTTAAAGAACAAATGTCCCAACCCGCCAAAAAAAGTAGAAAGTCCGAAAGTGAGGTAAAAAAGGCGCCAGTAAAAATTTGCTTCGTTCTTATACTTCCCCAGTTTATTAAACGCAAATAGGCAGAATCCTGCTATAATCCAATTCAATATCAGGGCCATCGGCTCCAAAAGGTGTAATCCTAAAAAATCAAATGCTATCTTATCCACCCCGCGAAAATACTGCTTCAAGCCAGAAAACACAAGTACTTCTTGCGAATGAGTTCTTAATTTGACCGATATTCATCGGCGGTAAACATGAAAACAAGCTAAAATCCGTACTTTTGAAGCGATGAATATTCCATCGAAATATGTTGAAGAAGCAGTAGAGCAATTTAGCTCTTTACCCGGAATTGGTAAGCGTACTGCTTTGCGCCTGGTATTGAATTTATTGAAACGNNGATCCGGAAGAACTCGAGCGTTTCGGAGATATTCTGCAGCAATTAAAATCCCATGTACAAAGTTGTTCTTCCTGCGGCAATATTTCCGATACTCCGGTTTGCTCCATTTGTTCGAATGAAAAACGCAATCACCGCCTGATTTGTGTGGTGGAAGACATCCGGGATGTGATGGCTATTGAAAGCACCGGAACTTACCAGGGAATTTATCACGTATTGGGTGGAATTATATCTCCCATGGATGGAATCGGACCAAATGACCTGTTTATTCAGCCTTTGGTTGATAAATGTACTGCCGGACAAGCGGACGAGATCATTTTGGCTTTAAGTCCGACCATGGAAGGAGACACGACTAATTTCTTCCTGTACAAAAAACTGCACGCCACTAATGTCCGGATAACGGCTCTTTCAAGAGGTATTGCTGTTGGTTCTGAGATCCAGTACGCAGACGAGATTACGCTTTCGCGGTCGATACAGCAGCGAATCCCTTTTCAATCTTAGATTGTTGGAATGCATTTCAAGCCGTCCGGATTTTGGATTATTCTATTATCGGATTGCCACCCGATTTTTTCGAAAGCAGTGCTTTCTCTCATTCTTTCTTGTATATTTGATTAGACTTCAAACTAAGAACTATGTTAAAGGAATTCAAGGCATTTATCATGCGCGGAAATGTGGTTGACCTGGCAGTAGCCGTCATCCTGGGAGCCGCTTTCGGAGCGATTGTTACTTCACTGGTAACGGATATTATTACTCCGCTTATACTGAAACCTGTAATGACGACCTTAAAGGTCAATAAATTAGAAGACATCAAAACTGATGGCGGCGTTCTATATGGTAAATTTATTGCATCGGTAATTAACTTTTTGGTGGTTTCATTCTGCATTTTCCTGATGGTAAAGGGAATGAACAAAGCCATGAATTTCCGCAAGAAAAAAGAGGAAGAAATACCTTCTCCGGCACCCGAGCCTTCCAATGAAGAAAAGCTATTAATGGAAATTCGCGACCTGTTAAAGAACAAGCAATAATTAACCCGTAAAACCTTTGGTGGAAACCAATGAATAATTGGTGACACAGAATTATCGTTCAAAGTTTTGTGGGTTTGAAAATTTATATATCTTCGTTCGAAACAAAAGCCTCATTTGAGGCGCAAAAGAGATTATTTAAATACCGATGACAAGTATTTTTGTGGCAAAACTTGATTTCAACGCAACAGAAGATCAGTTGAAGTCCCTTTTTGAAGAATACGGAAGAGTAAACCGTATTACCATTGCAAAAGACCGCGAAACAGGCAAGCCAAGAGGTTTTGCTTTTGTTGAAATGGCGGATGAATCAGAAGCAGATCAGGCAATCCAGGCATTAGACAATTATGTCATTAACGGACGAAATATCGCTGTTAAGAAAGCGGATGACCGTGCTTCTGGAGGAAAACCGTCTGGTGGTGACAACCGTTCCGGGGACAGACCTTCGTTCAAAAGTGATCGTCCAAGAGAAGACCGCAGTAATACGAATGAATACAAGTCGGATTACAAAAAACCTGAAGATCGCAGTAGTAAACCTGCTTTTACCAGTCCGGATGACATTATTCCGGCGAAAGTTGAGCGCAAAAAGGAGAAAGATACAAAAGGCCTGGGCGGAAGTGTCAGTAAAGATGCTCCGAAGAAACCAAAAATGGAAGCTTACCGCAAAAGTGGTAAAGACAATCAATTTCTGGACGACGATGATCTTTCAGACGAAGAATTGGATTTATTCGGCAGAAACGAAGAAGAAGAAATTGAAGAAGACTACCGTAAATACCTGGTAAACAGCGATGATGATCCGGATGAAGACTTCGACGATGAAGACGAGTATGATGACGAAGATTACGACGACGAGGATTACGATGATGAAGACGAAGACTATAAAAGAAAATAACTCCTAAAAAAACGCCTGGTTAGCCAGGCGTTTTTTATTCACCTTATAGCGTGCAATGCTTTCAGATCCTGAGGATTCTTACCTTATTCGTTGTTGCGTTCAATTAGGTGAACCATATTTAAATTAAGTGACGCCAGGTTTTCACCAATAACCGAAAAGAATTCCATATCTGCATTTTCAACCGCTGTCAGTGCTTTTTGAAGAACAGCCGCGCCTTCATCTGTTAGCCTGATTACTTTTGCACGGGTGTCTGTTTGATGTTCCTGCCTGCTGATAAAACGCTTGCTTTCCAGGGTACGCAATACTTTTGAAACCATCATCCTATCGGCGTTTCCCTGATTGGCAATATCAACCTGGGTTACATTCTCATTTTCCCGGGAAAGCCAGCCCAATGCGGCTAAAAGTACAAACTGTGTCTGGGTCAGGTCAAGCGGATCCAATACCTTTTTCAGTTTGCGCTGCCACAACAATGTCAATTGCCCCAACAGATATCCCGGACTTTCATTGGGACTCTTAAACTTAAATTCTATTTTTTCAGCCATTTTGTTTTTGAAGCATTTGGTTCGAAATTAAATCAAAATCTTGTTGGTTGATCCCGAAAAATCCAAAACGGAACGGATATCCCCAACTTTGTTTGTTCGGAATGAAATCCAGTACTTCGTATTTCTTTCGATAGCCATTACTTCGTTTCCAAAAAAGTCAGTTTGTAACCATCCGGATCTTTGACGTGGAAAGCCCTCCCAAAAGGCGTTTCTATAATCGGACCGGCAGTTGTTATTCCATTGGCAATAAACTGTTCTTTCAGTTTATCCACATCCTCATTTACGGCAAACCAAAGAGCCACTCCGATTCCGAGTTCTCTTCCTTCCAATGGTTCAAGCGGTGTTCGAATGGCAAAACTAGCCTCTCCCCGATTGTATTTAAAAACGCAGGCCTGCGGATTCGTTTCCCCGATCTC
>DJFP01000268.1:41036-41438 GCA_002432565.1 Flavobacteriales bacterium UBA5869 | reverse complement strand
GTGACCTCGTCAGGAGTCAAACCTGAAACCTTCAGAGCCGTAATCTGATGCTCTATTCAATTGAGCTACGAGGCCTTGTCTTTAGACGGGTGCAAAGATACAGGCTTTTTTTGTTTTTGCAAGTAATCTTTGCGCTTTTTTTCTTTAAAATGTGATTTCCTATTGGATTTCAGCTGTTATTCCTCTTTCTAACAGCGCAGTACACATCGGCTCCAATTTTTCATAGTCGCCGCGTTTTACCTGGCATTTGCCATTAAAATGGATGATCCAGGTACATTGTTCTGCCTGTTCTACTTCGTGCTTACATACTTTGATCAAGGACTCGATCACGTGATCGAAGGTGTTGAAATCATCGTTGTATACCACCAGGTCTTTCTTTTCTGTGAGTAATTCTAAGACCTC
>DJFP01000268.1:37291-40987 GCA_002432565.1 Flavobacteriales bacterium UBA5869 | reverse complement strand
CCGGGCTCCGTGTGTTGTCAAAATACCTTCTGCTTCTTTTCGCTCCTCTTCCCCGCTAACGTTCATCGAAATTTCGATGGTGAAAGCGTTGGTCTTTATTTCGTAAGGAAGCGTCAAGCGCAGCAGCCAGTTTGCCCATGACCCCGGAATATCTTTAAAGTCCCACACTCCTACAACTAACTTTTTATTTGGTTCATCTACCGCAATTGATTCGGGTTGTTTTGAAGGAACACCCACTAGAGTGTCGAATAGCACTGTATTGTTTACCAAACGCGGTAATTCACTACCTGGTTGGGATTTAATGCGTAAATCTGTCTGATCGAAATAGAAATCTCCCTGGACCCGCAGCTGGTTCATCAGCTTACGCGGATATTCGGAATACATCGCTTTGGAAATCAGGGAATATTGGTTCAATACCGGTTTCTCAATCACCGGGTTCTCTTTGGCGTATTCTTTTGCTGCCTGGTCGTTAACAGGTGTTTCGGGCACTTTCGGCAATTCCTGTTCTTTAAACAAGATCTCTTCTCCTCGCTCTGCAAGCAGGTTCTTGGCTTCTTGCAAAGAAATGCGCTCTCCGTTAAAATAAGCCGTGATAAAGGCATCTGAAACTCCTTTTTCAACCGCTTCTGCTTTCTTCGGTCGTGCTTCGTCTATCGAACGGAAAGTTCCCGTAGAATAACGGATCTGCCCGTTCTCCAAACGGCGGGTCACCAGCGGATTGATATCGTGCAATTGTTCTTTGGTTGCCGGACGGTTGTAAACCCCAACCTGAACGGTATAGAATAATCCTTTGATTTCTTCTATCGCTATTGCAGCAACGGCTCCGGGTGCTCTATTATAACCGCTGATTTTCGGTTCGGGTTTGTATTTCGCAATGGTATCTGCAGGAAGCTGTGCAATCGTATTCTGGATCACTTCCATTACAATCGAATCCTGGCGCATCGGTTTACACAACCCCTGTTCCTCCAATTGTCTCGCTTCAGCCAGGCTGATGCGTTTTCCGTCACAATAAGCCACTACGAATGCATCGGTGTATCCCAGGGCACGAATATCCTTTTGTGCGTCCAGTACTTTCTGACGATTGCCGAAATAACCAGCTAAATAACGCGTAATTCCGTTATTGAGTTTTTCCCCGGTTACCGGACTGAACTCCTTAAACAAAGCTTCAGGAATTGGTTTTGCGAATGCCCCGACCTGAACACGGTAAACCAATCCTGTCGGTACCTTCACTCCTACCGGAATGGCTTTCTTGACCAGTGAAGGCGCCAGTTCCGGATCTTTTTTGATCTCAAACCCGTTTCCTACTTCCGGAGCAAGAACCGCAGCAATGGTCGTTGAAACAGCTGCTTTCGGCTGTATTTCGCGTGTTAAGACGTTTTTCCAGGACTGCTTGTCTCCTTCTACGGTGTTCAGAGTTGTATTCAGGATGCTTTCCTTCTCAGTAATCTGCTGGTTTTTAGCTTTCAATTCACCGGACAACTGCTGTATCTGTGTTTGCAGTTCGGTGCGATCGATCGGATCTTTCGCTGTTACATATTCTTTTCGTTTCTCTTCCAGTTGGTTTTTCAGCTGGTTCACCGCTTCTTTTAAGCGGTTGATTTCCTGCTGCTGCTCACGCAATTGCGGGTAGTCCTTGTTTGAAGCAATGGCCTGCTCTTCTTCCACGGAAATAGTTTTCGCCAAAGCCGGGTCGTTGATCAGATCATACCTCTTTTCAGCACTCAAAGCCGCTAACTGTTCATCGATCTTCGCAACAGCACTAACAAATGCCTGTTCCTGTTTCTTCAAATCTTCTGCCTGTTTCGGATCGGTTGTTGCCTTTTTCAGCTGACTTTCGATATCCCCGATCTCAATGGAAAAGCGTCTTTTCTGTTCCTTTAAAGCTGTTTCTGACTGAACGATTTGACTACTTTCATCAAATATCTTCTGCCCATTCAGGTATTCCGCCGCAGCTTCCAATAAAGTAACCTGGCTCGTTTTTTCCAATACCGGATCTGTTGATTGAGCAGTCACTGAAGTACGATCCAATACCACATTTTTCAACGGATCGGAAGTAGACACAGCTTCCAGCGTTTGTTTCTTTTCAGCTACTGTATTTCCTAAAGCCAGGACTGTGCGCTCCTGGATTGCAGTTTCTGCTTTTTGCTGTGCTTCTTTGTTAGCTGTTAATTTGTTTTCGATCTCCGTTTTATCTTTCGCAGAAACCGCTGTGTTCAATTGTCTTTTCAACTGCGTTTCTTCTTCTTTCAGCTTAGCCAGATCTGCCTGCGGATTCCCGGAAACAACTGTCTTAACATCAACCGGGTTTTGTTTCTCCGCTAAAGCTTCCAGCGACACGCGGTCAGCTTCAATTACTCCTTTGCGTTTGCGGATCTCCTGCAATTGCTGCTCCAATAATTCGATTTTCTTCGCATCCGGAGATTCGGAACGTTTTTCTTCATCGATCCTGGATTCGATACTTTCCGATAACTCATTCAGGATCTGAGTTTGTTTCGCAGCTTCTTCCTTACTGGAAGTTTTCTGCGTCATGGCAAAATCATACTCGCTTCCCAATACTTTTTCAAGGCTCGTTACTTCTGTAGTTGTATTAACAGCGACCGGAATTGCAGCTTCAATGATTCCTTTTCTAGTCTTAATTTCCTCGAATTGCTTTTCCAGTTTTTCGATCTTTTTCGCATCCGGATTCGCAGTGTTTTTCTCCTCCGCTATTTTAGAAGCGATTGTTTTGGAAGTTTTATCCAGGAGTTGAATTTGCTTAGCCGCTTCTTCCTTGCTGGAAGGTTTCTGCGTCATAGCGAAGTTGTATTCGTTTCCTAAAACCGTTTCCAGACTCGCTACATCTGCGGTAGGATTGGTGTCGATCGTTGTTTTATTGGCAGAAGCTTTCAACTCTTCTTCCGTTTCTTTGGATTGCTGCAGAAGATCGGTCAGCACCTGGTTTTCTGCAATTTTCTTAGCTGAAAAACCTTTTTCGATCGACTTATTGTTTGCCTGGATCTGCTTTTCGATAGCGGTCTGCAATTTTAATTCTTCTTCCAGTTTCCTGCCAGCTTCTTCCCTTCCTAGATCCTGAATTTCGTCCGTGCTCAAGACCTGGTACTCCGGCATGATCTCCTGGCGCACTTGCTCCTCGTTCAATTTTGCTTTTACCTGCGAAACAGCGGTCTGTTTCTGCTCGTCCAATTTCGCTTCATGAATGGTTTCCAATCGATTCAAATTAATCAGCTTATTGATCGCGGTTGAATCCGTCGGAGTTTTTGCAATAATCTTCTTCGTTTTATCCTGCTGGTCTTTAATGACCGAAAGCAGTTTTGCTTCTTCGTTAATCAGTGCTTCGGTTTTCTCTGAAGGAGAAGTATTCCCGGCTTCAATCTTAGCCAAGTTCTCTTCGTATGACGGACTAATTTCTTTCACCAGGTTCGTCTCCATATTCTTCGGATCAACCATAGCTGTACTGCTCAAAGCTTTGATCTCTTCGTTTCGGGAAGCTATGTTCTCGTCAAACTGTTTTTTTAGATCAAGCAATACTTCTTTCCGCTTGGTACTTAAAGCATCTGTCTTTGGATTTAAAGTGGTCAATTCCTTATCGATTGCATCAATGGTTTTGCTTTCCAGCTGGTTCAGGGCTTTCAATTCACTCAAACCATTCTTATCACCGATTGCTTTCTTCTCTTCTTCGTAATTCGGAGCAACCTG
>DJFP01000268.1:970-37262 GCA_002432565.1 Flavobacteriales bacterium UBA5869 | reverse complement strand
GGATCTTTGGTCAATGATTCGTAAACCTTGTCCAATTCCTGGTCTACCTGTTCCAATAAAGCTTCGTCTACCTTATTCTGATCTGCCAGACGTTCTTCCTGATTCGAATTATTTCCGGCGTTTTTCAGGTCAGTATCGTAATTCGGCATCAAAGCTACCAATTCTTTTTCAGGAGTTGTTGTGGTATTCACCGGAAGCTGCGATTCGGAAAGAATGGTTTCTTTATTCTGCGCATTTTCCGTTTTAAGCGCCAACACTTCTTTTTTCTGCTCAACCAGTTTCGTGTCTTGCGGATTCTTAGCCAGTCCTTCATCGATTTTGGCTAATTCCTGGGCCAGTTTTTTATCCAGCTGTTCGTTGTTCTTTACTTTCAGCGCCACTTTTTCTTCGTGGGTCAGGTTCGTCTGCTTATCAACAGCTTCCTGGGAAACAGCATAATCTTTCTCAAACTCATCGACCCGCATTTTGGATTCCTGGGCAAGTGCATCATTGGTTCTTGCTGTGATTTGTGTGGTATCGATACTCTTAAGCTGTTCCTTCACATATGCTTCCAGTGCGCGTACATTGTTTGTATTGATTGCTTCCAGTTTTGCATCGGCCTGAGCTTTGGTTGCCGTTTTATTATCGTTGGTATGCTGCAGGTTGTTAATAAAAGTGATTTGTTTGGTATTCCCAAGCTCTTTCTTTTCCAGGTCAGCTGCTTTACTTTCCAAACGCTTCGTTTCCTCGGAAACCAGTTGCTTTTCGGATTCTTTGGAATCAATTTTAGACTGAACAGCCGGTTGGTCTTTGGCTTTCGCAGCTGCCAATTCTGCTTTAAGGGCACTAATTTCCTGATCCAATTGTAATTCACTTTTCTTGTAAGAATCAAGCTGTTTCTTCAACTGTTCGGATTGTTTTCCCAAACTTTCGTTCTGTGCCAACAAATGATCTACCGGATGGGATTCCTTTTCGCTTTCAATGTTTTTTACAAGCTCAGCTTTTGCAATAACAGCATCTTTCAACTGATCGTATTTTTCTTCCACCACGGATTTACTCACCGTTTCTTTCAGTTCGGTAATGGATTTCAGTTTTTCCTGTTCTTCGGGGATGAGTTTGGAAATACTGTCAGCAAAAGCATTGATGTGCTGAATTTCTTCTTTCAATTCAATGATCTTCGCTACTTTGTCGTTGGCTGCCAATAAGATATCGTTCTTTTCAGTATTGGTTCCGGCGGCATTTGCTTTTGCGACGTCTTTTTTCACTTCTGCCTGTAGGGCTTCCACCTGTTCTGCTTTCTCCACAATGGCAACCAGTGAACCGGTTTCCAAACGTGTTAATGCATCCGTTTTTTGCTCCTGCTTCTGCTGAATAGACTCAAACTTCGAAATGATCTCCTGGTTCGATGCACCTTCCAAACCGATATCGGCCAATACTTTCTTGTTCTCTTTCTGAGCATCCAATGCATGAATGTCAAAATTCCCCGAATTCACATTCAGTTCCGCACGTGTACGGATCACCTCAGCCAAAATGCCCGCAGCATCGTCTACAAACTCGTTAAACTGGTCCACAACACGCACCACTTTTCCCTCCGTTCCGGTAGCTTCCTCCTGGATCTTCTGTTTCAGCGGCTTGAATTCTTTCAGGAAAGGAACATTCACCTGGGCTTTGTAAACTTCTGTGCCTCCATCAACGGTTATTTCATAGGTATATTTTCCGCCTTTTGGGAGGGTAATCAGATAACTTCCCTTATCATTTGATTTAAAGGTACCTATCTCGTTTCCGGAAGCAAAGTCGGTTACTTTAATGGCAATTTTCTTATTTTCCGGTTTTACAGTTGAAGCAAATTCTCCTTTGATAATTGCCAATTGAAGCGGTACACGGTCTACACGTACTTTATAAACATGTATTTTCCCGTTCTGGCTTTGGCGCGACGAAGCAAAATAAGCGTTCTTTTCCAGTGAATCCACTACGTAGAATAAATCATTGTCCGGGGAAGAAATGGCAAAATCCATGTTTTCCGGCTGACCGAAGGAATTGTTTTCCGGATCAAACTTAGAACGGAAGACATCAAATCCGCCCATGGAATTGTGGCCTTTGGAACAGAAATACAGGTATTCCCCATTCGGACTCAGGTATGGAAAGTCTTCGTCAAAAGTGGTATTTACATTCCCTGCAACCGGTGCCGGCAATCCCCATTTTCCATCCGGAAGCCGCTTTCTAGAATAAATATCCTTGCTTCCTTTCTCCGAATCACCGTAAGATGAATAATAGATTGTTTGCGCCTGATCCGGGAAATGGATTAAAGGCGTATGATTTTTCTTTTTGTCGATCCTGGACTGGTATTCTGCAGTAATCAGCATTACACCGCCGATATTTGCCAGGTTATACAAGCGGAAGAAAGAAGCATACTCAATCTCCTTTTTTTCCAGCACCACCAAATCCGTAATAGTTGTCAATAATTTTTTCCCGTTCTGGCACATCTCGATCTGGTGATTGATATCAAAGTTCGGATTCGGTTTCCCGCCGCTTTTTTGAATGTAGATGTTATAGTTCTTAATGGCTTCGTTGAACTGGAAGTTTAAGTGAAATGCTTTTCCCAGGTAGAAATAAGCTTCCGGAGCAATGTTCGGATCCGTAATGCTATAATTCAAATATTTGAATGCATCCTGCTTTTTATAGGAATTGAATAAGAGACAGGTCCCGTATTTGTAATTGTATTCGGGCGATCTTGGATTGAGTGCAATGAGGTGCAAAAACTGCGGAGTTGCTTCTACAAATTGCTCTGCATCGAAGAGTTTATCGGCTTTTAGCTTTAAATCGGCTTCGGCTTCCTGGGCAAAAGAAAGATGAGCTGTCAGGATTAACAGTAATAGTAGGATCCAACCATTTATTCGTTTAAATGACTTCAAGCTCAACTTATTGTTTTAGAGGCAATACGCTTATTTCTTAAAAAGGTTCATTTTACTTTCTGTCCCATCCAATAATCGCTTGATATTTTTACGATGGGCAAAAATCACAATGAACGCCAACAATGACCCAAAGATAGGCAAAGCGTACGTATTTATGGGAAATAACCACAAACAACCTGAAAAGACTATGGCTGCACTGATTGATCCCAAAGAAACATAGTGAGATGTAATAAAGACAATTAAAAAAACAACCAGGCAGATAGCTGCGGCCGCAGGTTGTAACCCGACGATCACTCCCAAAGAAGTTGCCACCCCTTTTCCACCCTTAAATCCGGCAAAAACGGGAAAAACATGCCCCAAAACAGCCATGAAAGAAGCGACCAGCTGAATATGTGTTAAATGCGGATCTGAAAATTCAACTGGCAGTACAAAATATGGTAACAGTACTGCCAGCATTCCTTTTAAGATATCTATAGTAAGAACGACTCTACCTGCTTTTTTTCCAAGTACGCGAAAAGTATTCGTTGCTCCTGCATTCTTACTTCCGTGTTCTCTAACATCTAAATCATATTTTGCACGACCTACCCAAACTGCGGTTGGTATTGATCCTAAAAAATATGCAGGTATAGCCCATAAAAAATCAGTCCAGTTCATTATTCAAAAATAGCATTTAGTTTGCCTAAATACACGCTATTTGTTGAGATTTGATACAAGAATCCTTTTGATTTGCGCTTGTCTTCTTTAATTGCATTGATCGAATTAGCCAATTCGGAATCACTGGTTATGATATTCAAGGTACCGTCACGTTTCAACATGGAGTAATCAAACAGGTAATCCGGTCCGCCCGGAACCTGCATCATCATGGTGAAATGGTCACCGTTTTGAGAATAGATCTGCTCAAATGCACTGCGGAATACTACTTGTCTCATCACCGGTTTCCCGTAGAAGTTCACAATGGCTGCTCCTTCCAGGCTCGACATCAAACCGCGCACGTCTTTATTCATCGGGATGTTTTTCAAACGAACCCCCGTAATCACGATCGATTTTTCCAGTTCATCCGGCAAACGCTTCACTTTCTTATCCTCGGAAAGGGTATAATCGGATTTGATCTTATCTGCCGTTTTACGGTCGCTCCACATCAGCAGGGCCTGCTCGATGTTAGTTGTTTCGAACGACAGTGGTTTTGATCCTTCGTAATCCACAATACGCTGGCCTGCACTTTCCCACGGACCTTTATCCATAGGCAGGTTCAGTTTGATGGTTGCATTGACATCCGTTTGTCCGCTTTGCTGGTTATAAGAAACCGTTCCGATGGCGTCTACCGTAACATCACCGTAATCCATTCCCATATTGATTTTTCCTTCACCGTTCATGGAGCAGCTTTCCGTATGCAGGGAAATGAAATTCCCCGGCTCATTGCGGTTCAACAACTTTTCCTTCGGTCCGATCTGGAATTCTTTGGATGTGAAATCGTATTGAAGCACGCCAGTCGCTGTAATAAAGATCGGGTCATTCGGATCTTCCAGCGAAGAAAGGAATGTCGGGTACAAACGAATGGAGTCTTTCTGACGCGAGTCTCTCCAAACAATACCCGCAGCAATTGCTTGTCCGTCCAACGTTTTCATATTCGATGTAACCGGGATCTGGATGTTTTTCGGATCAATTTCTGCTGAGAATGACATCCAACTCTTCGCAAATTTCTCACAGTTGTGGTTAATACGAGTTGCTCCGGTAAAGCTGATCAATGGATTTGCAGCTTTAATCTTCATCGGCCCGTAGTAATCAAAATACTTGTTCAGTTTAAATCCGGCTTCACTTTTTACCGTTCCTGTTGCAACTGTCTGTGATGTTGAATCAACGGTAATCTTATCCATATGAATGAGTGTTTTAACCGAATCTGCATCGTAATACGGGTAATCTCCTTCCGAAGTATATTTTCTACGTGCGGAAATGGTCGTATTTGCATTTAAGAAGGTGTGGTATTTCGTTACGTAGTTGGCTACGATCTTCGAATTCAAAAGCGGATCCATCACTGCATTCTTGTGAATTGTCACTTTTGCGCTGTCCGGGTAAATACGTGCATCCGCTACATCAATAAAAGTTGTATTGGAACAATACAATACTTTTTTCTTCATGGAGAATTTCACTTTCGGAGCTGCAAACTGCAGAGAATCCTGGTCCGGGTGGATGGAGAACATATTCGGCTGTGCAAGATTCAGATCGGTATTGATATTGATATCCCCTGAACTGTTTCCACCGCCTTTTTTAGACAATTCCATTTCGTCCTGGTCCATCAGCCAGGTAAATAAATCTACTTTCGCTGCGTATTTAATTACCGGGAAAACTTTCAGTTCTTCCCCGTCATTCGATTTAAAGTCCCCTTTTCTATCCTTGAAAGAAATGTGGGCATTGACATTGTTGGAAGAGAATGCCAGCGGGCTTTCCCCCTCTTCCGGGTAAGGGTTTTTCAACTGAAAGACAGATGTATCCGAATCAATATCGTAGCGCTTGAACTTAAAGTTATCAGATCCCAGGTTTGCTTTCTGCATGGAAATAATTCCGTACCCGGTCATTCCGGTAGGCTGAACAATTGCTGTTCCTTTCATTTTCGCTTCACCGTTAAAGAAAACCAATTCGTTTTCCTGCGTAGAAGAAGCTTTCAATACGTTTTGTCTTGGAACATAGGTAATAAATGCATCCGGAGATTTTACATCCGGGAATTGGACACCTGCTTCCACCGGTTTGTTCTCAAACTTGGCATAACCCAGGGTTGAATCGGGCAAGAAGGTAAATGCTTTCGAATCGGAAATGGAATGAACGAAATTAATGACTCCGGCTCCCTGTAACCCGTTATTGGACAGGACGATCTTGTTCTTATACATTGCTTTTGTCCCGTAGAAGACATGTCCTTCCGGCGGAGCTACTGTACTGAATCCGAGAGAATAATCCGGCATAATCTTCAAATCTTCCTTGATTACCGGGAAAATGCCAGCGGAAACCAATTCTCCTTTCAAACGGAACGCTTTTTCGGAGAAATTATCCAAACTATCCATTTCAAAAGGAATGCAGGTATAATAGAAGCGCGCGGAATCGTATGCTCCTTTAAACAATTCTTCCTGGTTGTAATAAACTTTCGACGGTTTCGTGGATTTTAAGATCGGGTATTTGGTGATCTCCTTTTTCATTCCGGAACGGTTTGTCGGGTCATCCACAATAATTTCTCCCACAATTCCATTTAATGCAGATCCCAATGCGATCGATCTGTTCCCGTCTGCCTGGGAAAGTGGTTTTGCACGGAAATAACTTTTGTCCGTTCTGATCAGGTTGATCTTATTCGCATCGTATGCATAATTTGCCTCCAGGGTATGGATCTCAAATTTACCGGACGAAGCCCACCCGGAAAACTTAAAGTCTCTGTTCTTACTGATTTTCACTTGTGCTCTATCCGGCAAAACAAATGATCCCTGTGCATCCGAAATGGTAACGCGGTCCACTGCTTCCAGGGCAATTTCCATTGTACCCAGGTTCATGGAACCGAAATTCGGCATGGTCCTTCTTTTGATTGCCAAAACGGAATCCTGTGCCGCTACTTTCTGAAGCGCCGGGTTATCTTTCAGCTGCTCCGGTGAGAATTTCGGTTTCGGACGCATATCGGAAACAAAGATCAGGTTGTCGTAATCACGTTTACCCGCTCGCGACTCAATAAACACCTTTGTTTTCTGGTTGACTTTAACAATTTTATTTTCCGTATCATAACTGATAAACCCATAAGATGCCAAATCCAGAAGCTGTGTTTTCACCTGGTCCACAGTCTTACCGAGAGCTGTTGCAGCTTTTCCTTCCGTCAGTGTAAATTCATCGTATTTATAACAGTAATTGTACAAAGAAGCAAGCGGATGTACCTGTTCCATTCCCTGAAGACGATCATATAATCTTCCGTCGTAGAAATTCATAGACTCGAAACGTGCAATCCGTTGTTCCTGGCTTGTTCCGAATTCATAGGTAAATAGTAAATCTGTTCCTGTTCTTTTCCACACTACTTTCTGAACATACCATTCCAATTGGTGATAAGAATCGGTAAAAGGAGATTGTAGTACGCCTGATTTTCCGCGTGTTAACTCCACAACATTTGAATCTTTTGTATAGACGAATCCTACTCCCGGGTGTGTAATAGAATCTTTTTCTCCGACATACAAGGTCGTTTGGGTAATATTTGAAACGATTCTCGCAGGTTCAATGGCAATATACTGTGTTTTTGCTACTATGAATTTCTTTCCGTTCTTCTTAATGGTTAATTGAGCGAGTTCGGTAGCATTTCCAAGCCCCACAACACTTGCTCCCTGTAAGGAAAAACCTCCCACATAATCCATATCCGGAAGGACATTATTAATGGAAAGCTTTTTCTCAAATGAGATAAATTGCGGATAATTGCGGTCTGCTTCCCGGATAATGCGAAAAGCGCGTTCATTTAACGTTCCTTTTACTTTTTTTCCCGGGAAGAACGGACTGGTTAATAAAACCGTATCAGCTTTAATAAAATTAGATTTCAGCGAGGCGTCGTAATTCCCCAATTCAGCGAAGGTTTCATTACTTTTTAATCCGACTTTCACCCAATCGATTTTTCCACCCTGTCCGATCCATTTTTTCAATGCCGGATCATATGTTCCATTGGTATTGTAGACCACCAACGAGTCTATAAAACGGGGTTCATCTCTTTTCGCTCCTCTATTCGGGAAACCGCAAACCAGGCGTCCGTTCGTAAATTTAATAATCGGTTTATCGGTAAATTCGAAAACATAGGAGCCGTAGAAATACCATTCTTCATTGGATGAACTTGCAAGCATTCCTTTGGAGAAGAATCCGGCGGATGTCTCAATAAAATCCTTGAATTTATTAATATTCTTAGCATCCAGCAGCTTATCTACCGAACTGTGCCAGGCGGTAAATGAAGATTCGGGCTGTTTGTTCTTTACGAATGAATAAACGGAAAACACATAATTGTAAATCTCCGGATAAACTTTTAAACGCTTACTTTCCATTAGATTGGCTGTTGCAACCATCTTCGTGAAATACTGATCCGGAAAATCGGTTGATTTAAGCAGTGTAACCGAGAACTCATCTTTCAAGAAGTCCTTCTGTTCTTTATCCAAATAATCACTGGTGAGTGAACTGATCGTTTTCACGAATTTCTCTCTGTCTTCAGGATAGGACTGAGAAAATGAATTTACAGCGCACACCAGTACAATTAAAATGAATCCCCATTTTTTCATAGTTCTACTTTTTTTTAAGTTTCATGGAAGCCCACGTTTCTTTATCTCTTACTTCTACTAATTCAAAACCTGCTTTTTGGGCAGCATCTTCCAGCTCCGGTACATCGGATGTGAAGAAACCGCTTAAATAAAGCAAACCGTTATCTGAACATAGTTTTGCGTAATCAGGTAAATGCCTTTTCAAAACATTTTTGTTGATGTTAGCAAGGATCACACCAAAATCTTTTTCAGCGATGGAATCGATATCACCCAAAAGCCCGCGGATCCTGCTGCATCCGTTGCGTTCTGCATTTTCAAGGGTGTTTTCCACCGACCAGGGTTCTATATCCACAGCTAAAATATCTTTCGCTCCCAGTTTCTCTGCCAAAATCGCCAATACCCCTGTTCCTGTTCCCATGTCCAATACTCTTTCAGGAAGTAAGTGTAAATCAAGCAGGAATTGTGACATCAGGTAAGTGGTTTGGTGATGTCCGGTACCAAAAGACATTTGCGGCTGAATCACGATCAACTCCCTGTTTGGAAAGTCTTTCGCATCATGAAAAGGTGCAATAATTGCAAGGCGTGAATCCACCAGGACCGGATCAAACGATTCTTCCCAGGTTGCATTCCAGTTTTGGTGTGGAATTTCTTCCAATTTCCAGTCAACTTTAATTTCTGCGTTATTATAGATGCAGGTTTCTTTCAAAATGGAGGAAACATCGCCAATTTGAACAGGAGCATATGCCTGGATTCCGGTTTCTGTTTCCACAAAACTTTCGAACCCGGATTCGGCCAACTCGGCTACAAGAATATCCGACCAGGGATCTCTGGGTTCAATATTAACTGTTAATTCAAAATAGTCCATGTTCCTTCAGCTACTAAAACGGAAAAATCAGCAGCTTTCAAAGACGCCCCTCCGATCAATCCTCCATCTACATTTTCGCATGCGAATAACGCCTGAGCATTGCCAGGGTTACAACTTCCACCGTATAAAATAGCAGAATTAACCGCAATTTCTTTTCCGTAGCGCTCTTCGATCCACGATCTGATAGCTGCATGCATTTCTTCTGCCTGCTCTGTACTTGCTGTTTTCCCCGTTCCAATTGCCCAGATAGGTTCATATGCGAGTACTACTTTTGCAAAATCAGCTGCGGAAAGGTGGAACACGCTTTCTTCCAGTTGTTTTTTGACATAGTCCAAAAAAGAACCGTTTTCACGGATTTCAAGAGGTTCGCCACAGCAAAAGAAAGGCCTGATGCCATGAACAAGGGCCGCATCCAGTTTTTGTTTTAGAAATGCATTGTCTTCGTTGAAATATTCCCTTCTTTCGGAGTGGCCGATCAAAACCGCTTCAATTCCGGCTTCTTTCAACTGCCACATACTCACCTCACCGGTAAAAGCACCGGTATCTTTCGGGTATGCATTCTGAGCTCCTACTTTTATATTCGTAGAAAGTGCTTTACAGTCACTCACATACAACATCGGTGGAAAAATATAGACTTCTATGTCCGAACCAATGTTCATGCTGTTTACTTCTTTGCACAATTCTTTTGCCTCGCTTTGAGACAAATTCATCTTCCAATTTCCGGCTACAATTTTTGAGCGCATGTTATTTTGCTAATAAATTACTTTGAATCCAATTAAATGTCGGCAACGAATTACCGGTATATTTTCCTTTTACACGTCCGTGTTTCAACACCATCAATGCCGGGTTTACACGTGAAACGGCTTTTAATTCTATTCCGTCATTGATAAAGAAAGGTACATGCAGGTTGTGTTTCTTTTTAAATGCGGCAATCTCTTCATCTCCCGAACCAACTACCATTACGAAAGGAACACCCGCTTTTTTAGCGGACGCTGCTATAGACTTAATTTCGTTCAGGTGCCCCAAATCAAACTCTTTCAGGTTTTTGGAGAAAACAACTATCACTTTTGGTGCGGTAAACAAGAACTTACGGATACTTACATCGGACAATTCCGGGTTTTCCACCTCAATGGTATCCAGGATTGTATAGGTATCAGGCGGATAGGACTCCACGTTGTATTCTATCTCCGGAATCTCTGTTCGTTCCATAGTCACTTTATCTTCCAAACGAAGTCCGGTTACTCGGGTATTCTTCAGTTGTTTTTTCACTGCATCCAGCTGCAGCTCGTCTTCCGACAAGGCTTTAATGCTTCTCGACGGATTGAATTGCGCCGTATCAATGGAAGGAAGCCTCATGGGGATAATCTCCTTATTGATCATTTCCAGGTATTTCCATTCATTCGTCTTTTCCCAAATCTTGGAAGCCATAAATTCTTTGCTCGAACCATCGTACTCCTTTTTCTCGCCGGTTTTGATGTTTTTGTATACCAGCAAGCTTTGGTATTTACCCGGATCGCCGTTTTTAGCCAGGTCAGGCAGGTAATTCCCAACTGCGTAAGATCGGTAATCGCGCAAAGGATCATATTTCAGGACATACCAAATGAAAATTCCGCACAAGCATGTAACAATCAGTGCCGAGCTGTAATGGTTCCCGATCCGTTTATTCCGGAAGCGGTAAATCCATAAAGCAGCCAATATAGCTGTCAATGAGAAGATTATCGGGAAATACCAATCGAATACCCAGGATAATGCGGCAATCAACAGCATTGAAACCGGAACATAAATCCAGTTTTGGCGCACATTATTGGGTTTGATAATTCCCTGAGCGGCAAAGATCCAGATAACCAGGTAAAGCAAAACGATGTCCTTCCAGAGAGATTCTTTCGGAGTTAAGGATCTTCCCACCGAACCTTTCATGGCATCTCCGAAACAGCCGCAATCTGTTACGCATTGGGGCGCTTTTAGCTCTTCAACGACCACTTCATTGGCATTCTTTGAAAGAATCTTAATGTCCTTATTCGTTTTGGCTTCCTCGATTTTTGTATCTGCAAGTGATGCTTCTTTAGCGTTTGTGAGCGAATAGGTATCCCGGTCTGTAAACTTTGTTTTTGAATCACAGGTAGATGTATGCCAGGTAAGGAATGTAAAGAACAACATCAGGATCACCAATGACCAGCTCACCAGCCGCATTTTCCCTCCTATCAATACCAAAACTCCCAACACGATCTCGGCAATGCAAATGATTACCGAAAGTACCAGCGCATGCTGAATAAAATATTCCAGGGAGAAGCCGGGAGTACCAAAAAACTCTTTGATCCGGTAAGCCAATGCACCGTCTTCAAAATATTCTTCCAGCTTATAGGAAAAGCCAAGCGGGTCATTTGCCTTGATTAATCCGGAAACGATAAACAAACTTCCGACAATAACGCGGGAAACAGTAGCAATCATCAATTTTCCCTTGAAGAAGATCAAAGCTACTGCAGAAAACAGCATCAAGACAAAACCAATACTTACGAATAACAATTTCTGAGCTTCAAAATGATCGTGAAAGCCCATTGTTGTAAGTGTTAATCCGGCAAGGTTTAAGATAACAAACAGGACATTGAGTGGTAGTGAATGTCCTGAAATGGTTCGTGTAGTTTTCATAGAAACCAAAAGTTTAAAGGGTGAGGTGTATTAAAGCAAAAATAGAATAGTTCAGAATATCAAAATAGTTCGATTCAATTCCCTCCGATGCGATCGTTTTCCCTCCATTATCCTCAATCTGCTTGATTCGCAGCAGCTTCATAAGGATCATATCAGTCAACGAGCTTACCCGCATATCCCTCCATGCCTCCCCGTAATCGTGGTTCTTTTTCTCCATCAGCTGAAAAGCTTCCAAAGCAACCTGGTCGTACAAGATTTCCGCTTGCTCAGCACTTAGTTCAAGCCCCATATTATCTGTTGACCGGGACTGAATAATGGCCATGATACAGTAATTTACCATCGCTCCGAATTCACCTTCGATGCTTTCTCCGACTTTATTCTCTCCTGTTTCCTGTATGGTCCGGATTCGGTTTGCCTTTATGAAGATCTGGTCCGTTAAACTGCTCGCTCGCGCAATCCGCCAGGAAGTTCCGTAATCGATGGTTTTTTTAAGGAAAATTTCTCTACAACCCTGTACGATGTGTTGATATTGTTCCGATGTTTGTATCATCTATGCAAGTATGGAATTTTTAAGGTCTGAAAATACAACTTTTTCACGAGAACGGGTTCTAAACATCCGTGGTAAGTTATTCACTATTTCCACCCCGCAGGTGATGGGAATTGTCAATTGTACGCCGGATTCTTTCTACCCGGACAGCAGAAGTACGACCATTGAAAAACAGCAAAAACTCATAGATCTGCATGTGAAGAACGGTGCAACTTGGTTAGATATAGGAGGTTACTCGAGCCGGCCGGGTGCTGAGCACATTTCCGAACAAGAGGAAATTGAGCGGATTAAATTCGCAATAGCCTATGCGCTGGAAACCTACCCGGACGTAAAAATCAGTGTTGATACTTTTCAATCCGGAGTTGCTTCTTATGCCCTTCAACAAGGTATTCATTTGATCAATGACATCAGTGGCGGACTGATCAACCCGGAGCTATTTTCAATTACAGCAGCACACCGGGTCCCTTATGTATTGATGCACATGCGAGGAACGCCGCAAACCATGGCTAAATTGAACCGCTACGACAACATTCTTCGTGACGTAATCGTTGAATTGGGAACACAGCTTGAAAGAGCAAGAGCAGCCGGACTTAACGATATAATTATTGATCCTGGCTTTGGCTTTGCCAAGAACAGCGAACAAAATCTCGAACTATTTTCATTCCTGGAAGCTTTTCAACTGTTCGAATGCCCCATCTTAGTTGGTATTTCGCGGAAATCTATGATTTACAACACTTTGGGAATCGATCCAACGGATTCATTGAACGGAACCACTGTTTTAAACACCATTGCTCTCAATAAAGGAGCAGATATCCTGCGTGTACACGATGTGAAAGAAGCTGTTGAGACGGTGAAACTGTGTGAAATTATCAATTATAAATGACTCAATTATCAAGGAAACATTCTTGATTAGTTTTTAGTTGGCTTATACATTTGTGAGAAGAATCCGGTTCCACTCAGTCTCCTTAAAAGTTAAAAAAAGGATGAGTCGACTCTACTCACGGCCCCTTTTTTGTTTGAAACCCCATTAAACAGGCCTGTTAAGAATTGGTACAAAACACACTCTATAGTCGGGTGTAAGTCGGGTGGTCTACGCTTGATCCTCCTTTGATCTATGAAACAACTAAACTTGAATGAATTGGAGGGATGTCTTTCGGTTACAGATTGGAGAAATAACAATCAATTCGGAATCCGGAATCAGGCATTCGGAATTCCTAAAATACTTTCTCGCTGATCTTCGAAACCGGATATGCATTCATCGTGGCCGAAGCAGTAGCTACTAAATCTCCTTTTTGGTTTTTCACTTTTCCTTCCACGAACAAAATACGTTTCCCGGATTTTGTAACCTTTGCGTCGGCAGTCAACAGATCATCCTTGTGAGCCGGATTTAAATAAGAAATTGTCAGATTAACAGTCGAAACCACTTTCATATCCTCACAAACTTCCGTCAAACAAGCCACTCCAAGCGCAGCATCAATCAGTGCAGCAACAGAACCACCGTGAGCAGCAAACGGAGTTGCCAAATGCTCCCTGGAAATGGCCATTTTGTAGATCACATGTCCCTTTTCGATTACTTCAAAATCCATTCCCAGTAGATCTCCGAAGCGATTCCAGATAATGTATTGCTTGATAATCGGATGCTGCTTTAAATCTGTCATGCTTTTGTGGGTTGCATTTGAATAACGTGTTCCTGCGGGGAAGTCAGGTTCAAGCCTTCTTTGGAAAATTCCTCGTAAATCCTTCTGTTCAGCTCGTAGTAAACATCCCAGTACTCGTTTGTTTTGGCCCAGGCACGAACAGTAATCATTACAGAAGCTCCCAGTTCACCCAAAGCAACAAAAGGTGCCGGATCTTTCTTCACGCGCTTATCTTCAGACAGGTATTTCTGGATCAATTGATGTGCTTTTACAAAATCATCTCCATATGAAATCGGAATGGACCAGTCTACCCTTCGCACATTGGCTTTCGTAAAGTTTGTCAACGGACCGTTTGCAATCGGACCATTCGGGATTACAATCACCTTATTATCCGAAGTATGCAGGTAAGTGTAGAAAATCTGAATTTCCTTTACAGTTCCCTGCAGGGTCTGGGTTAAGATCACATCACCGACCTTAAATGGTTTGAACAACAAGATCATCACTCCTCCGGCAAAATTGGAAAGTGTTCCCGAGAACGCCATACCGATTGCCAAACCTGCAGCTCCGAGGATTGCTACAAAAGATGTCATTTCGATTCCCAGCTGGGTAATTGCCGTCACAATCACCAGGATCTTCAACACAATGGTACACAAACTCGACAGGAAGGTTACCAAACCTGCATCCACTTTACCACGAGTCAGGATTTTCACCACCAAACGCCCAACCCACTTAGCAATCCAAAAACCGGCCAGCAGGATAATTACAGCGAAAATCAGGTTCGTTCCGGATTTCACCAACCACTGTTTGCCTTCTGCTAAACTAAATCCAAAAATGCGCTGAAAATCAGCTTCGATGTCTAAAAGTGCCATTCTTTAATAATTTCATTATTAAAGGTTCAAATGTTCAAAAGTTGAAAAGGTTAAACCCATTGAACTCTTTGAACTTTTCGAACTCTTTGATCGTTTGAACTTGTTAAGGGAATTTAGGGAATTGCTGGAAATTCGGCTCTCTTTTTTCTAAGAATGCACGTTTTCCTTCCTGTGCTTCTTCCATTAAATAGTACATCAAAGTAGCATCTCCTGCGAATTCCATCAAACCTCTTTGCCCGTCTAATTCCGCATTCAAACCTCTTTTGATCATACGCACTGCCAACGGAGAACGCTTCATGATAGTCTGGCACCACTGCACGGTTGTATCTTCCAAATCTTTTAACGGAACAACCTTGTTAACCATTCCCATTTTTTCCGCTTCATCTGCCGTATACTGCTCACATAAGAACCAAATCTCACGTGCTTTCTTCTGTCCGACATGACTTGCAAGGAAAGACGAACCNNTTATCTGAAGCAATCGTCAAATCACAAACTACGTGAAGCACGTGACCACCTCCGATTGCATAACCGTTCACCATTGCGATTACCGGTTTAGGCAAAGCGCGGATCGCTTTATGAACATCCAGTACGTTCAAACGCGGAACCCCGTTTTCAGAAATGTATCCTCCTACTCCTTTTACATTCTGGTCTCCACCTGAACAAAATGCTTTATCACCTTCACCGGTCAGAACTACCACGCCGATATCTTGTCTTTCACGACAAATTTCCAATGCATCCAGCATTTCCATGTTTGTTTCCGGACGGAAAGCATTGTATACTTTTGGTCGGTTAATGGTAATCTTTGCGATCCCTTCAAAGATCTCGAATTTGATATCTGTGTAGGACTTGATACTCGTCCAATTTCTGTTTGACATGTTCTTTTGTTTTGGTTTTACAAAAATAGCAATGCCTGCATAAAAAACAGCATTATAATCGACGATTTATGATCCTTGTACATTCTACCCTTTTTACCGCAAATGCGCAAATTAATTGCTCGCCTAACGGACTCGCGAAGGAAAGTTGTGGCGACTGGTAAGCGCCACTAAATATTTGTGTATTTGTGGTAAATTTCAGCGTGTTATTTTTCCCCGGCCGGTGTGTACATCGTTACACCATTTTTCTGATATTCATCCATCATTGTTTCCAGCATTTTGGAAGCATCAAATACCAGGGTCGGCGCATTTCCGATAACTGCGCGCTTCATCACTCCTTTCGCTTCAAATAGCGGCAATAATCCGTCGCATTTGCGCTTTTCCGATTGTTCCGGGTTGTGGACTTTCACGGAAACAGGAACAACTGTCCCGTCTTCCCGCTTTACCGAAACATGAAATACTTCCGGGTAATAAACCGGATATTTAAAATCAGGAACGGCATCTTCCAATACATGAAGGGATGTTCCCGCATTATCCAAAGTCACTCCGATATATAGGATTTTGCCTCCGGCTTCTGCCAATCGGGCAAAAGGGCTGTTCCTGGTGTAAGGTGTCTCTTCTCCCAAATGTCCATTCGTAAACCATTCCGCTTTCGGTCCGTAGCAGCAAACCGGTTCTGTGGGACTTTCCGAACGTCTCACTCCGGGAAGTGTCCTGAAATATTCAGTGATTGCCCCCATTTTGGACGGATTGTTCAGAACATCAAACTGATTTAGATTTCGGATATAATCCAATTGATAACCCGGATTCGGGGAACTTGGCATGAGTAAATTCCCTTCCGAACCAATGGCTTCCAAAAGTGCATCAACAATGATTCGCGGGCCGCCTGCTACAAAACCGATCTTTGAAAAACTGCTGTGAACCAACACGGAATCTCCTGATTTTATCCCACAAGCCTGAATTTGTTGGAACAACTGTGTAAATGTCCATCCCTCTCCTTTCAACTCCTGTTCACGGATCAGCTTACGCTGCTTATCTTTCTTTCTTTCACGATAAGCATTCAGAATCCTTTGCGGAACCAGCGAGCGGATAAAGTTCCTCAACCCCGACATTTATTCCAGGTTTGGTTTGATCAATTTATTTTCCGGAACGTAAAAATAATGCAGCTCCGTACCCTTAGTCAAGATGTAGAAATCGTCCTGTACTTTTCGGATATTGACGTATTCCAGAGGAACAACCAACTTTCCTTTATTGGTGTAGATTCCGTAAAAAGCTCCCAGTGAAACCAGGAAATGGGTATCATCCAATGGTTTGATGGTCGTGTGCTCAATCGGGATAACCGTTTCTCCTTTTGCATTGATCGCNNAACCGGTTTATTCTGTAAATCGATGAACCCCCATTTTCCGGCTTTTTCGAAGGCAATTAAATTGGAAACGGCTCCCAATTTGGAATAGGTAAACGGAATGACCGGTTTCCCGAATCGATCTATGATCCCAAACTTACCTGCTTTCGAAGCTTTCGCATACATCCCGGAGAATTCTCCTTCCGAACGTGCATTCGTGAAGTAATCCAAAGTAGCGGGTATCATTGTCTGACCTCTTTTATCAAGGTAACCGATCTTGTCTTCAGAAATCACCAATGCCCTGTCAGAAACCAGAGGACCGATTTCTTCAATCGGAATGGTTTTGATCTCATTTCCCTGGAAAGTAGCCAGTTTAGCAGATTCATCCCCTTCAATTACAATTGCAGAATCTCCAAACAGGTTGATAGATTCATACAAAGGCTTTACTTTGAATGACCCGAATGCATCGATATATCCTTCCAGTCCTTTAAAAGTAACCTTTGCCATTCCCCCGGAAAAAGAGAATGCTTCTTCGTACTGTTCCGGAATCCGTGGATAACCCAAACCGTCAAAATAACCGTACAAACTATCTTTGATCGCATAGATCAATCCTTCCGAAAACTGACCGATATCCTTGTATTGCGGTTCTACAATATAAGCCCCCGAACGATCAATAATCCCAAACAATTCATCTACCCGCACAATTGCTCTTCCTTTATCAAAATCATTCGCACTCGAAAACTTGAAAGGAATAATGACTTCATTTGCTTTATTAACAAATCCGTATTTCCCGCTTTTTTCAGCCCAGGCCAATCCTTCTTTGAAGAAGCCAACGGTGCTGTATTGAGCAGGAATGACAATATTCCCGTTCAAGTCCATCCAACCGAACTGTCCTGCATTTTTATAAGGAATAATCTGCTGGGAACCCAGTTTTTTATCTTTTGTAATTTCGTCTTTGTACGGATAATTCGGGTATTCCGTTTGGAATTTCTCCAATCGCTCCATCGAATAATCGGACATGTACAACTGGTACAATTTTCTCCAGGCATTTTCAACGTTCCTGTTTTTCGGAAAGGTTTTGATAAACAGATCATAATCTTTTACCTGGTTCCTTGCAGTACTTAAGTTATAGACCTGATCTTGTGCATCAGCGACATAGGGATTCTCCGGAAATTGTTTTTCAAAACTTAAAAAAGAAGAAATTGTCTTTCCGTCTGTATTTTCCTTGTACTGCAGACGGTGGAAATTATTGAGTGCTTCTTTTTTAAAGTCAGATTCCGGGTACTTTTTCAGGAACAAGTCAAAAGCAGCAGAGGTGTTGGCACTCTTAGCCTTTACGTACCCTATTGAATCCCGGGAAAATACAGCTTTCTGGTATTCGGCAGCCCAGGGATTGTTTTTTTGGTATAAATCGTATGCTTCTTCCGAAGGATTTTTCAATACCTCTTTATAAAGTCCGCTGGAAATATCTTTTCGCAGGTTTTCAATCGCTGCATAATCGAAATTGTATTTCTTGAGCGCTTCCTTCTGCTTATCCTTCATAGCACCATAAGCCTTTTCGGAACGCACAATTGTTGCATACGCAGAATCAAGCTGGTGAAATGGATTATCTGTACGGTAATATATAACTGCTAATCCATAGTTTGCTGCAGATTCATTGGACTTCAATGATTTTTCAAATTGCTTTTTCGCTTCGAAATAATTGAATTGGCTCAGGGCTTTAAATGCATCATCAATCGAACCGGCACGGACGTAATTAAAAGCACAAACAATAAATAGAACTAAAACTTTAACCTGCAGTGAACTCATGATACAAATATAACCATCTAACGATTTAAAGGTATACCAAAAGAACCTTAAATCCTTAAAAAAGGTTTAAAACAGCAGCGTATCTGTCGTAAATAATTGCTGCATTCTAAAAAAAAGACATAAAAAAACCCCGACGATAAATGTCGGGGCTATTATTTCGAGTGTGAAATTACTTTTTGTATTTCGCGTAACGATTGTTGAATTTATCGATACGACCTGCAGTATCCACGAACTGAACAATTCCTGTAAAGAACGGGTGAGACTTGTGAGAGATATCTAATTTTACCAATGGATATTCATTTCCATCCTCCCAAGTAATTGTTTCTGAAGTATTAGCAGAAGAATGACACAAAAATGCATACTCATTTGTCATGTCCTTAAACACTACTAATCTATAATCTTCCGGGTGAATACCTGCTTTCATATGTTGTTAATCTTAATTATTCTNNTTTCGTTATTTTTGTCATGATGAAATTACTCAATCTCTTTTTTGGAATCGCAATTTTAGCCGCTCTTTCGCTGAGCAATTCTTCGTGTAAAAAGAAAAACCTGTTCGGGGATGGCAATTTGGCCTTTTCCAGGGACACCGTGGTTTTTGACACCGTTTTCACAACAATCGGCTCTACTACCAAGTATTTCAAAATTTATAATTTTCAAAACAAAGCTTTAAAAATCAGCAACGTTCAATTGATGGGAGGTTCTGCTTCCAAGTTCAAATTAAATCTCGACGGAGTTCAGGGAACTACTTTTACAGATGTAGAGATTCCTTCCGGTGACAGTTTATTCTGTTTTGTAGAAGTAAAATTGAGTGTCAACGGTCAAAACCTTCCGGTAATCGTAGAAGATTCCGTACGATTTACTACCAACGGAGAAGATCAATACGTGAATTTAGTGGTCTGGGGACAAGATATGTACTACCATTATTCCGCCCCGGGAAACCTGGATATCAATGAAGGAACCTGGCCAAATGACAAGCCTCATGTGATCTTCAACCGTGCTTACATCGATTCGGCTACAACACTGAACATTGTAGCAGGAACAAAAGTCTACCTGCATAAAGGCGCGATGCTTTTTAATTATAAGGGAACCTTGAATATCGACGGTGATTATGGTAATGGAAAAGTGATTTTCCAGGGAGACCGACTGGAAGCTTCTTACAAAGATGTTCCGGGGCAATATTACGGAATTTACATGCATCAGGCACGTCCTTCCATGATCGATAATGCGGTTATTAAAAATTCCATTGCCGGTATTCACGTTGATTCACGCGACCAGGCATTCAGCCAAAACACCTTAACTATTTCGAACACGGAGATTTTCAATGCAGCCAGCTACGGATTATTCCTGTTTGACGGTCCGAAAGTATACGGCGAAAATGTACTTGTTCACAGTACTGGTGTTCATTCTTTATTAGTACTTCAGGGAGCAGACTTTACCTTTAATCAGTGTGACTTCCTGGGCTACGGAACGGGTGAAGGCACCACTCCGGCTGTGGGGATCTCGAATTATTACAGCAATTCACAAGGAACTTTTGTAGCACAAATACCCAATGCCAATTTCAACAACTGTGTGATTTACGGAAGCAGCGGTGAACATTTGGCTATCGATACGATACAGCCAGGCGGGTTAGTGCTGAATTTTAAGTTTAGGAATTCGGTGATCCAAAAGAACGATCTGAGCAACCCTATGTTTATCTTCTGCAACAATTCGAATCCCAATTTCGTGAATCCTAACGGGAATGATTTCAATTTCCTAAGTTCTTCAAGTATAAACAATACCGGA
Organism: Flavobacteriales bacterium UBA5869; assembly: GCA_002432565.1. Taxonomy (GTDB): domain Bacteria; phylum Bacteroidota; class Bacteroidia; order Flavobacteriales_D; family Crocinitomicaceae; genus Fluviicola. Next base: position 16,753 of record DJFP01000268.1, on the reverse strand, counting down.
AACACAAATCCTGCATATACGACTGCACAAGATATAAATGGAGTATTTCGAGGTTCTCCTCCGGATATAGGAGCTATTGAAGGACCTTGATAAATCATTCACGAAATGATCATTTCAAAAACAAAAAGGGGCGTATCGGTTAAACCGATACGCCCCTCGTTTATAATCTGATCTGATTAATATTTCAAATCTCCGTTGATTTCTCTTACAGCATTCGCAGCTTCAGCAAACTTCGCTTTCTCGTCTTCAGTCAATGTTACGGTTACGATCTGCTCTACTCCGTTCTTCCCGATAATTGCAGGAACACCTAGGCAGATATCACTTTGTCCGTACTCACCGTCCAGCATCAAAGAGCAAGGGATCATTTTCTTCTGGTCACAAGCAATTGCCTGAACCATTACAGAAACTGCAGCTCCCGGTGCATACCATGCAGAAGTTCCCAAAAGTTTCGTTAGAGTAGCTCCACCTACNNTTTCTTGTTGCTTTGCTTAATAAAGGAAGCATTCCCGTATCACTGTGTGCAGCGATTACCATTCCGTCTACATCAGAGATTGGGCTTCCTAATGCCTCAGCCAATCTGTATTTGAAACGGGCTGAATCCAATGCACCACCCATTCCAATGATCTTGTGCTTAGGAAGACCTGAAGTTTTGTGTACCAGGTACGCCATTGTATCCATCGGATTGGAAACAACGATAATGATAACTTCCGGAGAATGTTTTACAAGGTTAGCTGTTACATCTTTCACGATACCTGCGTTAATTCCGATCAATTCCTCACGAGTCATTCCCGGTTTTCTTGGAATACCAGAAGTAATTACCGCTACATGAGAACCAGCTGTTTTACTGTAATCTCCTGTTGTACCTGTAATTTTAGTATCGAACCCATTCAAAGATGCAGTCTGCATTAAGTCCATTGCTTTTCCTTCGGCAAATCCTTCTTTGATATCTACCAAAACTACTTCCGAACAGAAGTTTTTCATTGCGATATATTCCGCACAGCTTGCTCCAACAGCTCCTGCACCTACTACCGTTACTTTCATTGTTTTATGATTAAAATGATAACTAATTGCTATAAATCGCAACGAATTTAAGAATAAAACTTTGCCCGTGTTGCAAATTTTGAGCAGTAAAATGACGTTATTTGTAAACAGACAGGTTCAAATGTGTTCAAAAGCTTCAAAAAATACTTGTGCTAGAGCTTCAGCATCGGCGCAGGGCTTAAATTTTGTTTTTTTTTTGAATTTTTCAACATTTGAACATGATCGGAAGGCAACCATGCATTCCATCCTTCGTTATTGAGTTGAGACAGTGAAGCAGAATTGGGAATTAGAAGATATAATTGAAGGCTGTAAGTCATCCGACAGGAGGGCTCAGGAACAATTATTCAAGAAGTTTTACGGGAAAATGCTAGTGGTTTGCCAACGGTACATTCGCGATAAAGACTCGGCCCAGGAAGTTTTACAAGAAGGTTTTATAAAGGTCTTTGAACATATTAAAGGTTACGACAAAAAAGGGTCTTTTGAAGGCTGGATGAGAAGAATCATAGTGAACTGTGCCATTGATTCGATCCGAAAGTCTAAAAAAGATTGGATGCTGAGCGATAACGACAATGATTTTAAATACATTCCCGAAGAAGATGAATTCGGGGAAGATTGGGAGATCACCACGTTAAAGGCAGAAGTAGCAATGGAAGCCATCAACAAGCTTTCACCGGCCTACAAAGCGGTATTCAACTTGTATGTGATGGAAGAATTTACGCACAAAGAAATTGCGGAAATATTGGAAATCAGTGAAGGAACTTCGAAATCGAACCTGGCAAAAGCCAAAATGAACCTTCAGAATTATTTGAAACAGAAATTTACAAAAATCGCTCAATGAAAAACATTGAACAGATATTAAAAGAGTCACTCGAGAACCATGAATTGCCTTACAATGAGGCAGCGTGGGAATCCTTGTCTAAGCGTTTAGACGGCTCTACTCCTTCTCCATTCTACCGTAAATGGTGGGTTGCAGCTTCAGTTGGTACCGTACTGGTTGGTTCTGCCCTGTTTTTCACCTTGAATTCCCAATCGGAATCTACCAAAAACACCAAGGAAACCATTCCGGTAGTTAGTCAAAATACGACCACTCCTCAAACAGGTTCTTCTGCTGAAAGCCGTTTGAACACAACAAAGAATACCAACCCTCAGACAAACACTCCACAGGCTGAAAAACAAGCGGAAGCGGTTACTCAGTCAACACCAATTGAACACACCAATTATCAGAATTCTGAAGTAAATCACATTACTCAAAGTTCAAAAGAGGTCTCTTCTCAGAAAAACGCTTCCAACCAAAGCGTTCAATACGTAGTTAAAACTCCGACAGAAGAAAACAATAACAATCCGAAAGTCACATACCTGCCTGTTCACTTAGAACAAACAAACTTGTGTATCGGTGATGAGATAGAGATCACGAATCCGAATGAAACATTGACAATTTCGGTCATTCAGAACAACAGAACACAATTGATCAAAGGAGGTTCAAAAAGAACTTTTACCGCCACTTCGGAAGGCGGGATTGAGGTTGTATCCGGGAAAAATTCCCAAACAATCACGGTTAACAAACCAAATAATAAGCTTTACATCAGCGCAGATCAGACTATCCTTTACAACAATGGTATTCCATCAGTAGAATTCACTATTTCAGGTGCTGAAAATGCCGTTCAATGGAGCGTTGAAAAATACCACAGTGAAGTTCAGGACGGAAACCTGATCGTTCATCCTTATACCGGAAAAGAAATTACGGTAAAAGCCACTTCAAAAGATTTGAACGGATGTGCGATTTCGGAAACCAAAACCATTTCTATCAAGGAAGAATACAATTTGCAGGCGGCTAACTCATTCAATATCAACTCCAGTGATTCGCGCAACAACAGGTTTATGCCGTATGCATTGACTGAGCGAAATACAGCGTTTGAATTAACAATCCTGGATGCCAAATCAGGCCGTGTGCTTTACAAAACAAACGACGCCTCTAACGGTTGGGATGGTACAGATATGCAAACCGGTTCTTTAGCACAAGTCAACTCCACTTATATTTGGAGGGTGATGATGAAAAACCCACTTCCGGGTGAACCGAAAGTATACAACGGAACAATAGTATTACTGAATAACTAAAATAAAGATAGTTCTACCAGGCTACTACTGGATTTTGGGAAAGGAAACTTTCCCTTTTTTGTTTTACTAAATTGCGGTACTCATCCGCTTTCTTAGATTCCGGGTACAACAAACGATGCTCTTCCATCTTTCGAAGTTTCATCACTTCATCTATCAGCTCAAGTGTTTGAACCGAAAAAAGTTCTTCTTTGAGAAAATCCCACACGAATTCCGTTGCGGGTTCTGAAGGATGAACACCATCGGCTTCAAAATAACGGTAATCCCTTAATACGTCATTGACCAATTCAAAGGCCGGGAAATAATTTATTGAATTGCGCTTTAGTAGAGAAACCAAACGGAATAACTCTGATTTAGACAATGAGTTCTCCATCAGGCCATCACGGATATAACGCACAGGACTTATAGTAAAAACGATTTGAATTTCCGGATTTACTTTTCGTATTTCTTTTAGAGCCAAATCCCATTCAGCAGTCATTTCTTCTGCCGGAGTTAGTTCCTTTTCAAACAAAACTTGTGGTTGTTGGTGGCAGTTAGCAGCCAACTCTCCGGATACTTTCAACCGATAGCCATGTGCAGAACCGAATGTCACGATTAACAAACCGGCTTTTTCCAACGAATCTTTCAAAACCTGGAGCTGATTCTTCATCAATTCCTCCAATCCTGCCGAACTCATGGAGTAAAGCGTACTGCTCGCATCATAGCTTACAAACACGTCTTCTTTTTGAACAAACTCACCAAGTTCCGATTTCCCGAAAGCCAATAAGATTTGCTTCGCCAAAGGAATTGGGTGAAAAATAACTCCCAGCGGATTATCCAGCACTGAAAAACCTGCCCGTTTAAACCAGTAGGTCATATTGGTAGAAAAACAGGAACCCAATTGCACAATGGAATCTCCGTGCCGGATTTTCGGGAAGTTTGGCTGTTTTAAGCTTGCTGTGGAAAGAAGCATGGTGTATGGATTACTTTAATTTTCCAAACAGTAATTTTTATCTAAAAAAACACTGAATAAAATTAGAATCGTCAAATTTAATGTATTTAAAATACATAGATATGTACCTGAGGTATATAAATAGGCTAAAACGCAGATTATTAGGAAGTTTTAGCACATATTTGTTCACGTCTGACATTACATTTTCGACTTATGACTAAAAGAAACCAAGTTTTAACTTTAATAGAAAGTGAAATCACAAATTCCAAGCTCATTTTTGCATTACAGAATATCGGTGTGGATGCAAGTATGTATTTAACAGATGTATCGCAGGTTATTTTTATTTTGATTGGAATTCAAAACAGAACAGATGAACTTTACAAAAAATATTTTGATCTCCTCAAACAGGTTCAATTTATCGACCTACAAATAACAGGTGAAAAGAATCGCTTAGCTTTAAAAATTTATAGTTTTCTGCTTGCTAATCTATAATGAATAGTTTTAAAGGGAACGTTAGTGTTTTATAAAGCACGCGGATTTAGTGGATTTGCGCAGATAAACAGGTTACAATCTGCGCTCCGACAAAGTCGGAGACTGCGAAATCTGCGTGCCAAATTGTTCTATGTTCAGTTCTTAAAGCTCTTAGGAAGTTACCTGTGTTAAATACATAATACCCACTGGTAAGCACCATTAAAAATTTGTGCAACTTGTCCCAACCCTTCGGGATTTTGTGGTAAAATGTTCTATCCGTTTAATTGTTCTAAGGTAGAATCAAACACTTTTCTCCACCCTTTCCATTTACCTGCTTCAGCCAATGTTTCATTGTGCCAGATAAAACAGAAGGTTCCACCGTACTTTTTTACCTCATCAATCAATTGCTTTACAGCTTCTAAACTTTGGTCAATGGTCAGCTTCTTATATTCCAGCAGCGTTCCGTCCATATACGCAAAAGGAACGATACGGTACTCCGGGTAATAACGATTAGTAAGCAAATCAAAAAAAGCATGCTCATAGGCTGTTCCTGCCCGAAATCCGTAATCATCGGCATATCCCATGGTGAAGTCTTTTTCAAAACCCCGTTCGATCATGCGAAGATAAGTTCCCGGCAGATTTAACTTCAAAAAATGCTGCCTGGATTCTAAAACCGGTTTTGAAGTAATTTTCTCCAATCGGAGCACTTCATGGTTCAGTTTTTCATCCGACTGATTACTTGCATAACTGGGATGCAAGCCCACTTTTCCTAATTCACTCAACTCCAAAATCAACTTCTGGTGCTGCGGATGATTCCACGCAATATTCGTATCGTATTTGGCATAATTGCCCAACTGCCAAAAAACACGCGTTTCCGGGTAGTTTTGAAAAACAGAACGAATGGTTTCAAAAGAATCAAAGGGATCGGTCAATTCTCCTTTTTGCACCGATTTCCGGTTTTTCAAACGCTCTTTGTTGTTCTTCAGGATATCTTTTCCGTTTGACAGCCAGGAGCGCCAGCCTTCCTTCCACTTATAAGCAAAAGTATTGTCTATATCAAACGAAGGAATAACCCGAACGCTTTTTTGCAATTCCAGTTTTCCCAGGAGTTCCGGAGCATATATCTGAAGAAATGCCTCAATCCAGCGTTCTACAATTTGCAGATGAAGCCACCCGAATTTGCTTTGAATGCTTTCTCTTGCTGTAAAACGTCCGTGATCATCTGGTGACGAAGCATGGTATTCCTCATACCTGGAAAGCACATAGAATATAGCTGCCAAAGGATCAACAACTGAGTCCAATTTCAGGCACTCTACCCCATTCCAACTTCCTTTTTCAGTCAGAACAGATCCCCGGAAAGTTTCTTCAAACAATAAACCTGCAGGAGTTAAAACCGGGGAATGTTCGAATTCAAAATCGGAATAAGAAAGTTTGGTTCCTTTGAAAGTTTCAAAAACGTGTTTGTCATTTGTAAGCTGATATTCCAATCCATGTTCCTTGAATACAAAATCCAGGGTATAAATTAATCGTATGGAAATTTCATCAACGTAAAACAACATTTTTTAGAGAAGTTCTTGATCTGAAAAGCTAAAATAGCCATTATCCGTGATAATGAGGTGATCCAAAACAGGCATTTCGATCAGTTCTCCGAATTGCTGGATATTTTTGGTGAGTTTTCGATCTGCCTCACTGGGCTTAAGATTTCTGCTGGGATGATTGTGAGAAAGTATAATCGCCGATGCCCCCATATCAATTCCGTACTTAAAAATGATTTTGGAATCCACGTAAGTTCCCGAAACACCACCAATGGATAATTGTTTTACCTGTATAAGTTCATTAGCACGATTCAAATACATTACAAAGAACTCTTCATGGCTCAAATCCGTAAAATAAGGCTTCAACTCTTCAAAGGCGCGCTCAGAACTGGTTATTTTTCGACGTTTTTGAACCTTGGTTCCTTTCCTTCTTCTACCAAGTTCTAAAGCTGCTAAAATAGAAATAGCTTTTGACTGACCAATGCCTTTCACCTCGCAAAGCTGAGAAAGTCTCAACTTACCGAATTCGTATAGATCTCCTTTCGCTAATAAAAGGACTTCCCTACCTAAATCAACTGCAGATTTATTTCCTGATCCTGTTCCAATCAGGATTGCCAACAGCTCGGCGTCTGAAAGTGAATTTCTTCCTTTAAGCATCATTTTTTCACGTGGTCTGTCTTCTTCTGACCAGTGGGGAATAGTTGTTTTTTGCACTTGCATAGTTTTCTATTTTCCATGAAGTTACAAAAATATTTTCGGGGAAATAACTCATTATTCCAGTTTTTTAAACAATTTTATCCACTTTTTTAATCAAACCGGAGAGACACTGCTTTTCTGAGAATAACGCTTACTTTTAGAACATGGATTCGTTGACTCAAATCGTATTAGGGGCAGCTGTTGGAGAAGCTGTCGCCGGCAGAAAAATGGGAGGAAGAGCGGCTCTGTGGGGAGCAGTTGGAGGAACAATCCCAGATCTGGATGTGTTTTTGCTCTTCTTTTATGATCCATTGGATGCCGCATTGGTTCACCGCGGATTTTCCCACTCGCTGCTGTTTGCGATTCTTAGCGGAGTTATTTTAACTGCAATCTCCATGAAACTCAGTAAGAAAAATTATGACCGCAGAACTTGGTTCCTGTTATGGTTTCTATCCGTCGTTACGCATCCGCTTTTAGATATTTTTACTAATTATGGAACGCAGTTTTTCTGGCCCTTCGATTGGCGCCTGACTTTCAATTCTGTTTTTGTAATTGATCCGCTTTACACAGTACCGTTTATGATTTTACTAATCGGTGCTTTGTTGATGAAACGGGAGTCAAAAAGAAGAAGAATCTGGAACTTGACCGGGATTATTTATTCGTCTTTATACTTACTATGGGGAGTTTGCATTAAATTGTTTGTTTACAGTAATACAGATTCCTATTTTAATCAGGCAGGCATTGAGCCCAAAAGAGCAATGGTAACTCCTATGCCGTTAACTTCTTTTTACTGGGATTTGATCGCAGAGGATGATTCGAATTATTACATCGGCTACAAATCGCTCTTTGCCCCTTTCGATCCCGGGCAGATTGAAATTCATCCGAAGAATCATCACTTATTGGAACAGGTTAATTGGCAGGGAAACTCCCGCATAGCAGAAATTGAACATATCACCAACGGATTTTATGCTGTGGAACGAAGAAAAGACAGTTTAATTATACACGATCTGCGCTTCGGAACCACAACAACTATCAGTAATGGAACAATCACTACCCCCATAATGGGATATGGTTTCAAATTGAAGGACCATAAACCAGAGAAACTATTCACAAACCGTACACGTGATTTCAGCAAAATAAACTTTAGCGTTTATTGGGATAAAGTTTTTGGAAAATAAACCCGCTTCCAGTAATTTTTAGAATAGAACAGTAAAACTTCTATTCATGAAATCGAAAAATTTCAAAACACAAAAGCAGAAAAAACCGGGATCTGAGTCTAAAATGAGACCAAAACCGGAATATATCAGCAAAAAATACAAAGCGAGCGGAAAGCTTTCCAATAAGGTTGCTCTGATTACCGGAGGCGATAGCGGGATCGGGAGAAGTGTGGCGGTCCATTATGCTTACGAAGGCGCGGATGTTGCTATCGTTTATCTTTCTGAAAACAAAGATGCACAGGAAACCAAAAAGCTGGTAGAAGCACAAAACCGGAAATGCCTCCTGATCAAAGGTGACCTCACGGATGAAAAATTCTGTAAGAAATGCGTAAAGGAAGTTTTAAAGGAATTTAAAAAACTGAATATCCTGGTGAATAATGCCGGAACACATTTCAACGCGGATACTCCAACCGAAATTACTTCGGAAAACCTGAAAAAGACTTTTGAAACGAACATCTACCCGCTATTTCATTTAACAAATGAAGCTATTCCGCATCTTTCCAAGGGAGATTGTATCATTAACACATCTTCTGTTACGGCATATCGCGGCAGTGATCATTTGCTGGATTACTCCAGCACGAAAGGGGCCATTTCTACTTTTACCAAATCCCTTTCAACCATGCTTGCAAAAAAAGGGATCCGTGTGAATGGAGTTGCCCCTGGTCCGATTTGGACACCTTTGATCGTTTCAAGTTTTGATAAACTGGAAAAATTCGGGAAAGATACACCGATGGGACGGGCAGGCCAACCATCTGAAGTTGGTCCGGCTTATGTTTTCCTCGCTTCTTCTGACAGCAGTTATATTACCGGGCAGTTCATTCATGTAAACGGCGGTGAAATAGTTGGAAATTAATTTAAAACTAGTGGGTATGGTAAATAAGAAATCTAAAAAACAATTCTTCGAAAATTTTGCTTCGAAAGCATCAAAAGCTGTTGGAAGTCCATATGCATTTGTAACTGCTCTTTCATTGGTCATTGTTTGGGCAATCTGCGGGCCTTTTTTCGACTTTTCTGAAACCTGGCAGCTGGTAATCAATACGGGGACGACTATTATTACATTCCTGATGGTTTTCCTTATCCAAAAATCGCAGAACAAGGATTCACTTGCCATTCAACTTAAACTGAATGAACTCGTGGCTTCCGGTGAAAAATCCAGTAACCGACTGGTTGACATAGAAAGCATGACAGAAGAAGAAATGATGATAGTCCAGAAATATTATCAGAAATTAAGCGAATTGTCTGATAAACACGAACCGCTTCAAACATCCCATTCTATTGAAGAAGCCAATGAGACCCATAACGAAAAATACAAAACGGCACCCAAAAAAACAACTCCAAAAAAACAGACAACTGGCAAACCTTCCACGCGAAATTCAGCTCCAAAAACAAGCGGACGCGGAAATACGAAACCCAAATAAATAAATTCCTGTTCTTTTTGCATCAAAGAACGGCTTTCATATAAGTCGGTTAAAGACTCAGCATCGCAAATTCAAAAGTATTTAGGGCTTTTCCATAACAGGCCAACCAAGTGTTTGAAATAGCTTTGCATAACACACCATTTAAATTTGTTATGCAAACGTTAGCTTATCTCTTTACATGTAATACACCACTATCAAAGCTGGATCTATTCATAAACTTAAAAACAAACACATTATGAAAAGGCTTACTTTTTCGATGCTTTTAATTGCATCCTCATTATCCTTTGGCCAGAATCACACTCCCGTTGCTGTTACAGGATACAACTCTGATGTTATTGCAGAAACAATTCCTGCAATATCAACCACAGACTCAACCCTGGATAATATTAACAATGTCCTTTACAGTCAAAGTTATGACTTATCAGGAAATGGCACAGGTTTGCCGGATAACGGATTGATCACTTCGGGAAGCAGCAGCTACCAATTAAATCCGTATACTGCTGAAAACTGCATATTACTTCGTACCGGTCAATCCGATTCGCTTGTATTAACCACCCCGGCATCGTATTCTTCCTTGAGTTTACTAGGATTATCAACAGAAATCGACGGAACCATCTTATTGGTGATCAAATTTACGGATGGAACAGCAGCAGTTATACCAAACAACAACCTTCCCGATTGGTACAACGGCTCGGGAGCAGTTCTTAGCGGATTTGACAGAACATACCGACCGGATGATTTCATGGATTTCAATACAGCTGCTCCTCATTTATACCGGATGGATGTAAACCTATCCTGCATAGACCAGGCTAAGCTCGTTCAATCGATTATGATCATCAACACAACTCCTAACCCAACAATGAAAACTGCCATTTTTGCCGTGTCAGGTGCTCCTGTTGTAAGTTTAAGCAGTATTGCGAGTTTCCAGGATTTGACCTGTAATAGCAGCAATGATGGTTCAATTCAGATCGCTCCCTCCGGGTTAACTCCCTTAGGTTTCTCCTGGAACACAACTCCTGTTACAACTACACAAAACCTGAATTCAGTTGGGGCAGGAAATTACACCTGCACCATTACCGATGCCACCGGGTGCACTGCTCTGCTAAACCAGTTCCTTACAGAACCGGCAGCAATCTCGTCAAATCAAACTGCTACTATCTGCAATGGAGAAAGCTTTACAGTTGGTTCATTCACACATACAACTCCCGGAACTTTCAATGACACCCTAACCGCTTCTATGGGATGTGACAGTGTTGTTACAACAGTTCTCTCGGTAACAAGCATCACCAACAACGTAACTATTTCCGGACATTTGTTAAGTACATCAGCGAGCGGGGGCCAATATCAATGGCTGGACTGTAACGCCGGAAATGCTGTCATTCCGGGAGCAACAGGACAAATTTTCGCACCAACTGCCGATGGTTCTTATGCAGTAGCTGTTACCATGAATAACTGCACAGACACTTCATCCTGTATTGCTTATTCTACCTTGGGGTTAACAGAAACTGAGAACGCAACTATTTCAGCCACTCCCAATCCAGTAACAGATGTTTTGACTATCCGTACAGAAGAATCTATTCGTTCGATTGATGTGATTGATGTATTCGGTAAAAAACAACTGGTTTTCCTTTCGGACAAACAACTATACATGAGGAATTTACCTGCCGGAATTTACTTCGTAACTATCGAGACGGATTCGGGTGAAGATCATGTATTTCGCGTCATAAAACAATAGTAAATAAGAGATCTTAATTGCCGGTTCATCAATTGGATCGGCAATTTTGCGATTACAGGTGTCAAAATTCACTTGTAAATTGTTTATAAGTGGCTCTTCAAAAAGCAAACAAAAAGAACTTTCGACTTACATTTGCATCAACTATGATAAAAGTAGAAATGAAACATTGGATTACGATTTGCGCTTGTTCGGCATTATTACTTCAGGCTTGTGGACAAAATACAGAAGGAACAAAAACGGAAACTCCGAAAGAAGAACGTAAAGTTCCTCAACTGCCTCCAATCAAGCACACTTTCAAGCTGACAGATTATCTAAGCGAAAACAAAGACCTGGATACGGATGTAGAGGAACTTTTCAAAACTTTGGACGATACTGCTATCGTGGCCCAATTGATCATGCCGGCTGCAGGCAGACTTGGCAACACACCGAATTCGATCAAAGCATTGATTAACAAACGCGTAATTGGCGGAGTATTGATGCTGAACGGCACGAAAACCGAGTTCACTTCCTGGATCAAAGAATTCAATGAACTGAACACGAAAAACGGAAATCCGGGATTCCTATACAGTGCTGATGCGGAACCAAGTTTGTTCAACCGTAAGATTTCCGGTTCTTCTCCGGTTAAAAAAGCAAATGAAATAACATCTCTCGCTGAAGTAAACCAATGCGCCGATACGATCGCTGCTACGCTAAAAGCTATCGGGATCAATTACAATTTTGCACCTGTAGTGGATTTGGCAAAGAACGGAACTGTTGGCTACAGAGGTTTTGCCAAAGTAGAAGCAAACAATGTTCCGTGGTCCAATGCATTTATCGCACGGATGCAGGAAAACGGGATTATTGCTACAGCAAAACATTTCCCGGGACACGGATTGGTTTCCGGAGACACACACAAATCGCTTCAGGCAATTGACGGAGAATTGAAAGAAGTAAAAACATACCCGGGATTGATTGAAAAAGGCGTACTGAGCGTTATGATCGGCCACCTGGCAGTTGTGAATAACCCGAAATACAATACAAACGGACTTCCTGCTACCTGTTCGAAAGTAATCGTTACCGATCTGCTACGCAAAGAACTTGGATTCAAAGGATTGGTTGTAACCGATGCTATGAATATGGGTGGGGTAACTGCTGTAAAAGGAAACAGCGTAAAAGCTATCGAAGCCGGAGTAGATATTTTACTGATGCCTTTGGACTGCATGAGATCGCATGGTGAAATCCTTGCAAAATACCGCTCGGATGCCGCCTTTAAAGCAACTGTAGATGCAGCGGCAAAACGCGTTTTACGCATGAAACTTTGTGCCGGAGCTATTAAATAAGAAGAGATTCAATCACTGAAGCCGTCTGTCTGATAAAGATTGACGGCTTTTTTGTGCTCAACCAAATTTTGGCATTACTTTTACGGTGCTACCGGAAAATTAAAACTTATGAAAGCTATCATTACACTTCTTACAATAACGTGCTATTCCTTCATACACGGGCAGATCATGCACCAAACTGTTCGTGAGGACAAAACACACGAATATTGGTTCTCTCTGGACCAGTACCAAAAACCGATGAATTATGCGATCGAAATTGCACATTTGGGAGGTAATATCAATAAACTGAACGGAAAAATCAGCGGAAACAAAAAAAATGGAACGGTCATTATTTCAGACACAAAAGAAAAAAAATTGTTCGAAAAAGAACTGGGCCCGGATTTGGATTTTGAGTTCGCAACCGACCAAAAAGAGATCGTTATCGAATTTGCTGTTGACGGATTTGCGACCTATTCCAAAAAAGTAAGCGCGGAAACACTTTCTGTATTGGTTTTGAAACTTCAACCTCAACCACAAGATGAAGTATACCAAATCAATTCTAAAAAGGAATTATCAGAAACAGAATTAAACAACATCATGGAATGCGTGAATAACTGTATGCAGTACAGCCTGAACAAGGAATTGAAATCCTGCGAAAATAAGGACCAATATACCATCAGCATCCAGATATAGCCCAGAATCGGATAGAATAAACTACCTTCGCACTCTTCTAGTTTGTTTCAATACAGAGTTATGCACGAATCGATCCGGTTAAACAAATTCATCAGTGACAGCGGCTACTGTTCCCGTAGGGAAGCCGACAAGTACATTGAACAGGGATCTGTTTTCATTAACGGAGTTAGGGCAAAAGTAGGTACGCAGGTAGGCCCAAGAGACACTGTTGTTGTAAATGGACATACTGTTCAACGAAAAGTTCAGGAAGATGAATTGTACATCGCGCTGAACAAACCAAGAGGCATTACATCCACCACTGAAAAAGGTGTGGAAGACAACATCATCGATTACATTGGTCATCCAAGACGGATTTTCCCGATCGGCAGGCTCGACAAAGACTCGCAGGGACTTATTTTCCTGACCACAAACGGAGATATCGTAAACAAAATCCTCCGTGCAGGAAACCAGCATCAAAAGGAATATATTGTTACTGTTGACAAGCCAATTACAGATGAATTTGTAGAGTGTATGGCAGCAGGAGTGCCAATACTGGGCACTATAACAAAAAAATGTATTGTAGAAAAACTTTCATCCAATGTCTTCAAAATCATTTTAGTACAGGGACTTAATCGCCAGATTCGAAGAATGTGTGAATACTTCGGTTATAACGTGACGAAACTGGAACGCACGCGCATTATGAACATTGAACTGAAAGGAATTCCTTTAGGCGAATGGCGCGAACTGACCGATGAAGAAATGCGTACCATGAACGAATTACTGAAAGATTCTAGCGGAGAGGCTGACCGCGTGTCGCCAAAAGCTTCAGCGGCGGGACAAAAACCAGCAAACAAGTCCAATCCTGCAAAGAAAAAAGCACCGGTTCAACAGAAAAAAAATCCCCAGCAGAAAAATCGTCCTTTTGGAAGTAAGTCAAACGGAAATACGGGGAAAGCAAATAATTTCAGAGGAAAAAAATCGAATTCAAGAGGGAGAAAATAACTGATCGGATAAACTATTCCATATGTCCATTAAATTGTTTCAATTTATTCTATTCGTAGCAGACCAGTCAAAAAGCACTGAGTTCTATCGCAAACTACTCGATTTGGATCCTGGTCTTAACGTTCCCGGAATGACCGAATTTGAACTCTCAAATTCTGTAAAACTTGGTATTATGCCTGAAAATGGGATTGCCAGGATCATTGAAGAAAAAACACAGCATCCGGCGAATGGCAAGGGTGTGCCCCGTTGCGAAGTTTACCTGTTGGTTGAAAGCTTGAAACCATATTACGACAGAGCGAAAGCTTTAAACGCTTTAGTTGTCAGTGAAACAGAAAACAGGGATTGGGGTCATCGTGTATGTTATTTTTCAGATCCTGACGGGCATATCGTAGCAATCGCCGAAGAAATATAAGGCTAGAATATTCCAATAAAAAAAACAGTCTTTCGACTGCTCTAAACTTATTGTTGCTGACCTAATTCGTTGTTCTCAACCAATAATCCAATTTACTTTTTGCAGTTCCGTTCGGTTCCAATTTGAAAGATGGTCTTTCATAAAGGGTCATTTGGACGGTTAACTCCATCATTACCTCATCACGGGCAATCAATAAACTACAGGTTTCACCTTCACCCAAACTTCCTACATAACTTTCAACTGAACTATTGTCAACACGCATTCCGTCTGCTGCAATGATTTCATCACCAACACTCAACCCGGCATTTTCGGCTGCACTTCCGGCGCGTATTCCTTTTACGATACAATTCCCGCCTTCCTGTGATAAAGATGCCCCGAATGAAGTGGATGCTTTTCCTGTATAGGTCACATCAACTCCAATCTTCCCAAATACTTCCTTGTAATTCGGAATTTCTGTTCCGTTGACATATTTATCAAAGAAATAGTCCATATCCTGTCCCAGGAATTTTTCCAAAGCATCCTGGAATTCAATTTCCGTAAATCCGCGGTTCTTTTTGAGGTAGAATTCTTCGTACAGGTACTGCATAAAATGATCCAGGCATTTTGCCCCGTTGAACTTATCAATGATCACTGCATCCAGGTAAGCAGCTAAAACAGCTCCACGTGAATAATAGGTCATCCCCGTATTCGCACTATTCTCATTCGGGCGGTATCCTTTGATCCATGCATCATAACTGGAATGCGCAACCGGCTGAATGCGGGATCCGACCGAACCTTCCACGTAGTTCAATGTTCCCTGCAGTTTTCTAAGGTATTCCTCTTTGGTATAGTAGCCTGCTCTTACCAATATCAATTCATCGTAATACGAAGTAAACCCTTCCATTACCCAAAGCAAGGAAGTGTAATTTTCTTCATCGTAATTAAACGGCCCTAACTGGATCGGACGAATGCGTTTTACATTCCACAAATGGAAATACTCATGCGCAACCAATGACAGAAAATCTTTGTAACCTCCGCCATATGTCCAGCGATTTACACTCAAAACACATGAATTTGCATGTTCGAGTCCACCCTGTCCATTTACAACGTTATGAATGATAAAAGTGTAATTCTTATTCGGGTTTTTACCGGCAAAAACTTCATTCTCAGCTTTAATAATGCGGGCCATATCCACTTTCAATTCATCCACATCGTAGTTTCCTGCCCCATAAACAGCTACCTTGTGTTTCGTGTCAGCAACCGT
>DJFP01000268.1:0-965 GCA_002432565.1 Flavobacteriales bacterium UBA5869 | reverse complement strand
GACCGCTCACCCGACTTTTGTTCGGAAGCTTTCTCAAGCGGCGTAGTAATCACTTTAAAATCTTTGTACGGATAAACCGTTACGGTTCCCGGTTTGTCTTTGTGGCCATCCAGATAACAAAAAACTCCCGAACTGGAAACAAAACCATGCGTCAAATCCAGGAAACTGGTTCTTACAGATAATTCAAAAGCATATACTTCGTATTGAACACGTACTTTTTTTGATTTTCCGGCAGTTACTTTCCAGGCATTTTTCGCAGTCTTACCTACTTTCAGCTCCGCTCCTTTTTCATCGTAAGCACGAACCAGGTTCACATTTTTGGAAAATTCCCTTACCAGGTAGGATCCTGGTGCCCAAACAGGCATTTTAACAGTTAAATCTCCCGCTTTAAACTCGGAAACTTCCATTTCAACTTCAAAATAATGATTCTGCGGTTTGGTCATTCGCAGCGCATATTGGATTTTCTGCGCATGGATGATTCCTGCAAGGCTGAGTGATATTGCTAGTAATGCTGATCTCATTGCTCGATTTTAATTTAGCCAAATATAGTTGTTTCAAAAGAAATTCATCATTTTCTAATCCTTGTTAACAGCAATTTGACATGCAATTTATATTGTAGCAAAAGGAAGAACTGAATTTTGCACTATGAAAAAATCGTTAGTGGTAGTCCTGGGAGGATTTGGCTTGGTGTTGTTGGTTTTCGCTTCGATGTCCTGGTACTTTAATCAGAAAATGCACGAAAAACAAGCCCTGCTCGTAAAACTGGATAACCTCTCTTCCAAGATACAAGATCACAAAGATTGGATGGAACATTTAACCAATCAGCGGTTTTGGTACGACTCAATCGCCGGTAACGAACAGGAATACCGCCGGAAGAACAGCTTTACGCATGAACTGATCCACCAGGACCTGATGGATGTTTTTGCCAGCGATAAAAAAATAGAAAAAGAGCTGCTGGTTACCTT
>DJFP01000294.1 GCA_002432565.1 Flavobacteriales bacterium UBA5869 | reverse complement strand
GATTCGGCATCCAATACATTTCCTGTCCCCGAAGAGTGGCTTCGGATCAGGTTATACTGAAGCTGGTTTAATTTGTCTTCATCGATCTTGAACTGAGCCATAGGCCCGAACCCGGTATTGATACCATAGATAATCTTATCGCTTGAAAATTCCTGCAGGAATGAAAACGAACGCTCCAATTCCTTTCGGACATCATCGGAAATTACGTATTCCTTTTTTTCAAGGCTAAAAGCTTCTATCTGTTTTAGATCCAGTTTGTTCATGTAAATTATGAGTGGGGAGTGACTTATTTCGGTAATTTAACTTCAAGGATTGTATGGAAACGGTCCTCGTGAAGCGGGTGTTCTTTGACAGTTTCGAATCCTGCTTTCTCAATAATGTATTTCATCGCAGTGGAAGAATACATTTTGCTGTTTCCGTTTGCCAGGGCTGTAAAATAAAGCGAGGTAGCAATTAAGCTGAATTCTGCTGCCGGAAAGCGCTGATCATCAATGAAAGTTTCCATGATGAAGATCGTAGCGTCCGGTTTCATATGCTTCTTGATCTTCAACAAGATCGCCTCGATTTCTTTTTCACTGAAACAGTCCAGGAATTGGCTCATCCAATAAACGTCTGCTCCTGCAGGAATTTCCGAATCCGGGTCCAGCATGTCACGTTCGTTGTAGTCAACCCGGTCTTTAATTTCGGGAATAGCTTCAATATTGGCCTGAGCTACTTTTAACTGTACGCCCAGATCAAAAATACTTACACGAACATTCGGATCGTGTTTTGTACTAGCAATTGCCCATTTCCCGGTATTTCCACCGATATCGTAAATGTGTTTCGGGTTGTGGCTGAAAATGATTTTCAATGCCTCTCCGAATGAATTGTCGGAATAATGGTGGTCAAATTCAAACCAGGAAGTTTTTAAAGGCTCCGGAAGAATTGACAAACCTTCGTAGATGGTATTCCACGGACCTATTTCCTTCAGGCCTTCAGGTTTCCCGTTCAAAATAGAATCTTTTAAGTGGAAAAGCCCTTTATAACAGATATCCTGAGTGAACATCATGTTCACTTTTGTCATCTCATCTCTTGTTAAAAAGTAACCGATTTTAGAAAGGGTATACTTGTCCTCATTCAGCTCAAGTACGTCTGCCGCTTTAGCCATTTCGACCAAAACACGAACTCCATACTCACTGATGTTTTTGCGCTTTGCAATTTCCTCAATGGTTAAACCGTCTCTTTCTTCGTACAATTCATCCATGATTCCAAGGCTGGACATCGTATAAACGGTTTGGAATACAAACGGGCTAAAGGCAATTTTCTGTGCCTCGTACAAAGAGTTTAATGCTTTCATGGGTTCAATCTATACCGAATTTGAGTTTAGTTACTTGTCGTTCGATCAGGGTTAATTTAAAACGTGGCGCCAAAGTTAGAAAAAAAAATAGTTTCTTGTTTGTATGTTAATTCTTCATAGCAAGCAAATTAACGTGAGTTCGTGAAAGGAGTGTCTCCAGATCGCTTGAAAGTGGTGTGATACGAGCGTAAACAAGACGCAATATCGGGTTGTTTCGATGAAATTTTCAGGAAGCAGACTGCTGTTTACCGGCAATCACAAGTCTTATTCATAGAAGGAAGTAATTTACCAGCTGAAGGATTAAAACATTTTTGATATCCATTAATTACATTATTTCTGAGGGATCATCTTATTACTAAAATCGGGAATTTTGAAGCGCCGAAAGCTCTATTTCATTAATTTTGAACCCGAATGAACGAAGAATTTGACGTTACCATCATCGGCTCGGGTGTAAGCGGTTTACTTTCCGCAGCATTATTGTCCAGATCAGGAATGAAAGTCCTTGTATTGGAAAAACATTACCTGATCGGGGGATATTTACAGGGTTTTGAACGCAAAGATTTTGTTTTTGATACTGCTATTCACTGGTTAAATCAATACAACGAGGAAGGAACTGTAACCCGTGTTTTTAAAATGCTGGGAGAGGATTACCCGAAACCTCAATTGATGAAACGTATTCAGCGGCATATTTCCACCAATCACGATTACTTACTTACGAATAATCCGGATGAATTGAGAGATCGGTTGATTTCGGATTTTCCGCATGAAAAGAAAGGAATTGAGCGATTTTTTAAAGTTGCCAGGCGTATCGCGAAAGTTTCACTCCGGTTTCCGGAATTTTTCCAATCTATAGAAACCAAATCTCCGCTGGAAATACCATTCTTTCGGTTGAAACAGCTTGGAATCATTTATCCGTTAATTCCTTATGCTATCGGTGGTGATGATGTGAAAAAAGGATTGAGCAAATTTTTCAAGGACCCGGCGCTGCAGGAACTTTTCTGTACGGAACGCGATCTGCTTTCATGCATCTTCCCGATTGCCTGGGCATATAATTCGGACTACCAAAACCCGCCGATCGGTGGAAGCCAGGTGATTCCTGCATGGCTCGAAAAACAGGTTGTGCCGGAGAAATGCGAGATCCGATTAAGCTCTGAAGTAGTTGGATTTGATTTTGAAAATGAACTCATATCAGCGGTCCGCTATAAAAATCGTGCGAAAGAATACCAGGTAAAAACGAAATATGTTATTGCGGCTTGTGATGTCGACTTCCTGTACCGGAAATTAGTACCACAGCACCTCGTTCCGCCAAAATTCTTCGAAACATTGAATGATTCGGAAATGTACAGTTCTTCGGTGACCATCTCCGTGGCTTTGGATTGTACGGCAGAAAGTTTAGGTTTCGGACACGAATTGACCCTCGTTTGTGAGGAATCCAGTACGCGCGATGAACACAGTTCCGGTGATCCGCACAAATCTGCGATTTCTGTTTTGGCACCTACTGTACGCGATCATACACTTGCCCCGGAAGGAATGGGGACTGTTACGCTGTATGTTCCGGCGTGGATGGATTACATGAACAACTGGCAGACAGAAAAGAATGCCAAGGGAGATTTTGTTCGGACCGAAGCCTATAAGAAACTTAAAGATGACTTTGCCCGGATCATTTTTGAACGGGTAGAAGCTAAAATGTGTCCGGACCTGCGTAAACACATCTTGTTTTACGAAGTGGCTACTCCGGTTACGTATTATCGCTATACGGGTAATAAAAACGGTTCCATGATGGGAACACGTCCGGGGAAGAAAAACATGCAGAGCAAAATTGCTCATTACCGAACGCCGGTGAAAAACCTGATTGTGGGAGGTCAGTGGGCAGAATTGGGCGGTGGTGTTCCGATTGCCGTTAAAACAGCTTTCAATGCATCCTTAATTGTGCTAAAGAAATGGGACAAACCCAAATTCAAAAAACTGCTAAATGCATACAAAAAAGGTACAAAACTCACAGCATGAGATATTTTTGTAGCTTTGCCGCCTAATAATTTCTCCTCTTTCCGAAACTAACACTCATGATCGGTCAAATTTGTGCTCGAATAGTTGAATTTTTTCTTAAAAAAAGACTTGTTTTTTGGGGAAGTTTCATGCTTGTGCTTGCTTTTTTGTTTGTTGGTGTTTCCAAATTGAAGATCAACGAAGATCTCTATGCCATTTTCCCTCAGGGAAAGGAATTCAAAAAGTTTAATGACATTGTTCAGAAGAACAAACTGAATAAACAGGTCGTTTTCTCCATCGAAGCACAGGAAGATGAGGAAGTCACGCTTGAAAAACTGGAAGAACTGAAAGCTGACCTGGAAAAGCAATTTTCCAAAGAACTAAAAGATGTGGAGGTCGTAAAGCCGGTGGATGAAGGTGCCTTGATCGCATTCCTTCAGAAAAGTTCGCTGTACAACCTGACAAATAAAGATTACGAGAAGCTACAGGAAAAACTTCAAAAAGATTCCATTGCAAAGGGATTGAAGCGAACCGCGGATTTATTGACCGGACCAAATGCATTCTTCGTAAGCAAATTGGCTGCAAACGATCCCCTGGGATTGTTTTACGGACAATTAAAGCTGTTGAATCCCAATGGTGATTCCAGTACCTATATTGTAAAGGACGGGGTTGTTTACTCACAGGATGAACGCCATGCTTTTTTCTTCGGAACCATTGACCTGAACCAGAAGGACACCAAAAAGCTGGAGAAATTTGCGGATCGTTTGGAAGGGTTTAAACAAACGAAAGCCAAAGAAAAGGGGTTGAACTTTGATTACTTCGGGATTTTCCAGATCGCTGTTGCAAACGCAAAACAAGTCAAGTCGGATTCGTTTCTAACCGCAATTATCAGTATAACGGCTATTTTGTTGCTGCTGATTTTTTATTACAGAAGTGTTTTGGCTCCTTTCTATTTTCTGCTTCCCGGCTTTTTCGGAATCCTGAGCGGGGCCGGACTGGTGGGTTACCTGCATCCTGAGATATCAGCAATTTCGCTGGCTACCTCTTCCGTTTTACTTGGAATTGTACTGGATTATTCTTTCCACTTCTTTACACATTTGAAGCATTTGGGAAGCGTGGTTAGAACGGTGAAAGAGATCAGTTCACCGATGATGCTTGGAAGTTTTACAACCATCGCTGCACTTGGGGCTTTGCTTTTCACTAATTCTGTAGTTCTTCAGAATTTCGGATTAATTGCACTTTGTACTTTGTCAGGATCGGTCCTTTTTACCCTGCTTTTCCTTCCGGTATTGATCGAAAGCCTGGGAATCCGAATCAAGGACAAAAACAACTACAAAGTTAATTTTAAACTAAAAAAATCATTTGTAAGAATCTCTTTTTTACTGATCACCCTGGTCTCATTGGTGTTTTTATATAAATCATCCGATGTGAATTTTGATTCGGATATGAACAACTTGTCATTCCATACTCCGGAGCTAAAAGAGAAAGAGAAGTTTTACACAGGCATCAACCCGAATACAGATAAAAAACTCTTTGTTTTTTCATCTGCTCCAACGAAAGAAGCAGCCCGGGCTCAAAACGACGCGGTTTATCAAACATTTGTATCTGCAAAAGAACAATACGGAATTTCGGAATTTGTTTCGTTGTCGCCTTATCTTCCTTCCGATAAAACGCTGAATGAATCACAAAAGAACTGGCGTCAATTCTGGAGTGCCAATCCGCAGGTGGCATCTGAGATCAAAGCACTTGCTCCAAACTACAGATTGAATGCAGCGGGTTTTGAACCGTTTTTTAGTTCCACTGAATCACTTTCTTTCGATAAAAAGGAAGGTGAGAACCTGGCAAAGGAAATCGGGCTGAGTAAATTTGTTTCGGAAGACAAGGGAAGACATACATATGTGACTTCTATTACCGTTAAGAAGGACAAACAGGAACTTGTTAAAGGAGAACTCGATCGAATCGATGGTATTTTTGTCCTGGATATTTCAGAAATGGCCAAATCGATGCTGAATGTAGTGAAACAGGATTTCGATTACCTGTTCCTTTTTTCTTCACTGCTCGTATTCTTTTCCCTTTTGATCATTTACGGAAGGATCGAATTGACTTTATTTGCGTTCTTCCCAATGGTTTTGGGCTGGATCTGGATCCTGGGAATTGCAAGCATTTTTGATATTCCGTTCAACTTCATCAATATCATTGTTGCAACCTTCATTTTCGGTTTGGGAGACGACTTCAGTATCTTCACCACAGACGGACTGATCCAACAGGCCAGAACAGGAGTGAATTCCCTGAGATCAACACAATCAGGAATCATCCTTTCGGGAATTGCAACCATTATCGGGACAGGAGTGCTTATTTTCGCAAAACATCCTGCTATTCATTCCATCGGAACAATAAGTGTTATTGGTATCGGGTCTATCATGCTGATCACTTTATACGTTCAGCCGCGGGTTTACAACTTTTTTGTGCTGAACAGGAAGAAAAAGGGCCGGGGACCAATTACCTTTTTCTACTTCATTTATAGTTTGCTCTTATTTTTCTACTTCTTTGTCGGAAGTCTGATCCTGAATATCCTGTTGATCTTCGTATTGATCCCAACTCCAATCAGCCGCATTAAGAAACAGGAAATACTGAACTTCTCCATTTCCAAATTGGCGAAATCTACCTTGTATGCCGGTCTGCATGTTGAAAAGAGAATTATTGACAGGCAACGGTTGAATTACAGGGATCCAAGTATCATCATCCCGAATCACACCTCGTTTTTGGATATTTTGGTAGTGCTGATGCTTAATCCCAAAACGATTATTATGGTTAAGAAATGGGTATACAATTCGCCTATTTTTGCTCCTTTTATTCGGTATGGAGGTTATTTATTTGCAGAGGAAGGTGCCGACGGAAATTTGGGAGAGATCAAAAAACGGATCGGCGAAGGCTATTCCATCGTTATTTTTCCTGAAGGAACACGTAGTCCGGATGGTGAAATCAAGCGTTTCCATAAGGGAGCATTTTATATTTCAAAGGAGCTGAATATTCCGGTCCAGCCTTTACTGATTTTAGGCAATCACGAAGTGAACCCGAAGAATGACCTGATCATCAACCAGGGGAAAATTTTGGTAAAACCACTGAGACGCATGCGCGCATTGGAAAGAGAGTCTTACAGTGATTTTTCCAAACGGGCAATGAAGGTGATGCGTGCCGAAATGGTAGAATTCCGAAAAGAATATGCGGACACCTCTTTTTATACCCGCAAGGTACTTGAGAATTACTTGCTAAAGGGTCCGGTTTTGGAATGGTATGTCCGTGTAAAATGGATGATGGAACGCAAGAATTTTGATTTCTACAACCACTTGATCGGTGATCGAAAACGCATTGTGGATGTGGGTTGCGGCTATGGTTATCTTTCTGTTTTCCTGCATTATTTCGATCCTTCGAGGGAGATTGTCGGGATGGATTACGACGAAGACAAGGTTGCTGTTGCCGATAACTGCATTAAGAAATCTTCCGGGTTGAGTTTCCACGCTGCCGATATTCGGGAATGGAACATGCCGGAAGCGGATATTTATTTTTTCAATGATGTGATCCACTACCTGCGTCCGGAAGAACAGCTGGAGTTATTGAAAAAAGTCAATACGAAACTGGGAGCAAATGGAATTATCGTAATCCGTGATGGAATCATCGAGTTCCGGGACCGATTGAAAAACACCAAATTAACAGAGACGCTTTCCACAAAATGGTTTAATTTTAATAAGACGACGAATGATCTGTCATTCCTGTCTGCAAAAGAAATCGAGCGTTTTGCACACGAGAACGGATTTGGTTTCGAATTGATCGAACATTCATCCAAGACTTCAAATGTGTTAATGATCCTAAAAAGACTTTAAGTTGAACCCGGGACAAAAGATAATAGTAATCGGTAGTGGTATCGGCGGTTTGGTGAGCGCTTTGGTACTTGCTAAACATGGTTATAAAGTTCAGGTCCTGGAAAAAAATCACCAGATCGGTGGTTCTCTGCAGGTATTTAGCCGTGACAGAAAAGTATTCGATACCGGTGTTCATTATGTCGGCGGATTGGACAAAGGAGAAAATCTCTACCGCATTTTCAAGTATTTGGGAATCTACGACGACTTAAAGATGAAACGCCTGGATGAGCATGCGTTTGACATCATCCGCCTGGCAAACGGCAAAACAGTAAGTCATGGAATAGGTTATCAAAACTTTACGGAACAATTGAAAGCCAGTTTCCCGGAAAATGCCGGTGATATCGACCAAATTGTTCATGAAATACAAATATACTGTACCTATTTCCCGCTTTACAACATTGAACTGGAATCGGAGATCAATTACGTGGAACATACGGAAGTATTGGAAGTTGGTGCCTGGGAACATCTTGCCTCTTTAACCGACAATGAAGATCTCATCAAAGTAATCCTGGGTTCAGGCCCGCTTTATGCCGGAATAAAAGGAGTTACGCCATTCTATGTGGTTGCCCTGATATTGAATAGTTTCATCAAAGGCAGTTATCGTTTTATCAATGGAGGTTCACAGATCGCCAAACTGTTGAAGAAGAAGATTTCAGAGAATGGCGGCGAAGTTTTGAAAAGAAAGGAGGTAACAGGCGCAAATTTTAGTGAGTCGGGAACGATAGAGTCTGTTATCTGTTCAGATGGAAGCGAGTTTTCCTGTGATTTTGTGATCTCAAACTTACATCCGAAGGAAACCATCAACCTGCTGGGAAGAGAACGTTTTAAAACCGCTTATACAAATCGGGTGAACGCATTACCGAACACGATCGCATCGTTTATGGTGTATTTATCGCTGCATGAAAATACCCTTCCGTATTTCAACTCCAATTATTACGATTATTTCACCGATAACATTTGGAACGAAGAGTTCCATTTTTCGGAAGATTGGCCTCAGATGACCTTTACTTCTGCCCAGGTTTCCAAAAACACGAAGGAATATGCAGAGTCTGTTTCAGTGATGTGTTACCTTGACTTTAATGAATTTAAGACCTGGGAAGATTCCGTTCGCACCATTGTTAAGGAAGGAACACGTGAGGAGGCTTACGAAGCCTTTAAAAAAGCTTGTGAAGAGCGTATTTTGGCCCGCCTGGAAGAACGTTTTCCCGGAATCAGATCGAAAGTGAAAAATTGCTATTCTTCTACTCCGGTTACTTACCGGGATTATGTTTCCACCCCAAATGGTTCCATGTATGGGATACAGAAGGACTTCAAACACACCCACAAGACACAGATTAATACAAAAACGCATATTCCGAATTTGTTCCTTACAGGGCAAAACATCATTTTCCACGGAATTTTGGGTGCTACCATTGGTGCTCTTGTAACATCTTTTAATTTTGTAAACAATAAGCAAGTAATAGAAAAAATCAAAATGTATGACTAAAGAAGTTGATGTTGTTGTAATTGGTGCAGGTCCTGCCGGTTCTGTAGCTTCCTCTAAATTGATTAAAGAGGGTTTAAAAGTTTTGGTTTTGGANNAAAATGCAGTTCCCGAGATTTGTAATCGGTGAAAGCTTATTGCCGCACAGTATGGATTATTTGGATGAGTTAAATCTTCTTCCGGCTGTAGAAGCTCTGAAATTCCAGGTGAAAACGGGAGCATGCTTCTATCATGACGGTGAGCGCTGTGATTTCTTGTTCGAAAACCAATTCACGGATGGCTGGTCATACACATTCCAGGTTAAACGCGCTGATTTTGATCACGCATTGATTAAAGAAGTTGAAAAACAGGGGGCGGAAGTAGAATTCCAGGCTGAGGTGACAAATGTAAATACTTCTGCAACGACACAAGTAGTTACTTACCGCGACAGCAACGGCGATATTCATGAAGTTCACTGCCGCTTTGTTATGGATGCAAGTGGATACGGACGTGTACTTCCTCAAATGTTCAACCTGGAAGTTCCGGTTTCAACACCCCCTCGCGGAGCAGTTTTCGCGCACCTGGATGACACCAGAAGAACTCCGGAAGACGGAAGGAATATCTTTGTTCACGCATTTAATGACAATACTGCCTGGATTTGGTCCATTCCTTTTTCGGATGGAACCGCGTCCGTAGGGATTGTCGGAAATAAAGACTTTGTGGAGGAATGCTATGCAGACGGTGGAAAGCTTTTCAAGCAGAAAGTAGCTGAATTTCCCGGATTGAACGGACGTTATGATGGTGTTGAGTTTATGTTCGAGCCGCGTCTGATCGTAAATTATGCGGTTTCTGTAAAACAGGTTTACGGGGAAGGTTACGTTCTCTGCGGAAACAGTACGGAGTTCCTGGACCCGATCTTTAGCTCCGGGGTAACATTAGCGATTTCTTCGGGTTACAAGGCTGCTACCCTGGTTGCCAGG
Organism: Flavobacteriales bacterium UBA5869; assembly: GCA_002432565.1. Lineage (GTDB taxonomy): Bacteria > Bacteroidota > Bacteroidia > Flavobacteriales_D > Crocinitomicaceae > Fluviicola. The sequence continues at coordinate 2,466 of DJFP01000294.1, read as the reverse complement.
CAATTGAACGGCGGACAAGTGGATTGGGAAAATGATTACAGCGCTGTTCTTAAGAAGGGGATTGATGTATTCCGAACTTATGTACTTGCCTGGTATGAAGGGACATTGGGTGATATTTTCTTTAGCGAGAAGATCGATGAAACGATCAGACAACAAATTTGTTCGGTATTGGCAGGTTACGTTTGGGATGAAACGAACCCATTCGTTAAAAAGCACAATACACTGGTAAATGCAGTGGCGCACATCGTGAAAATGTAAGGATATAATTGGAATTTTGTAGGCGCGCAATGCATTGTGCGCCTTTTTTGTTTACCAGAATAGACAGATTAAAAGGGCGCTTACCAGTCATACTACAAATTTAAATAGACGAACGTTAGACGTTTCAAAAAATTTGCGTATCTGTGTGAGACAATTTCTTATCTTAGCTTTAATCATCATTCCAGCGAGTTCCAAAAACAATTCGTAACTCGTAATCAGGAATTCGTAATTAAACAAAATGCTCACATCCATCCATCCCAAGCTTCCCATGCGGGACAAACAGCTAACGAAAGATTTTTACGTCAATCATTTGGGCTTTCACGTTCTTGGAGGCGCAGATTTTCCGGATTACCTGATGGTTGAAAAAGAAGGCATTCAAATCCATTTCTTCCTTTTCAGGGAACTTGATCCGAAAGAGAATTACGGCCAGGTCTACATTCGTACGAACGACATTGATGCGGTTTACAGGGATTTCCTGGATCGCGGGACAGCTATTCACCCGAACGGGCACCTGGAAGACAAACCCTGGGGACAGCGTGAGTTTTCCATCCTTGATCCGGATAACAACCTGCTGACTTTCGGAGAGCCTCTTTAAGCAACTCCTTCCGATGGAACATGCGTGAATTAATGACGCAAAGGTAATCCTAATCAAATCCTTTGTATTTTTAGCGGAAACAATACTTAGCATGAAAATCACACCTTTCCCATTATTATTCCCCCTGAAATGATAGAAATAATCTCTTATTCACTCGTACACGGTTTTGCTTTTTACTCTTTAATTGAATTCATTGCAAGCTTCTTTGTTTCTGAAAGCAGAAAGCAAAAAATAAATCGTTTTGATTTGTCAGCCTGCCAGATCGGGGCAATCGGGGGTTTTATCTACCTGGCAACCGCATCTGTCAGCACCCTGGAACTCGGAAGGTATGCTCCTGTAATCTGGATTCATCTGCTGCTAATTTTAAGCGTCCAGTTAGTATGGTCTGAAAAAATACGCACACAAAAATGGATTCGATTACTGATTGCGTGCATGCTCCTTTTTTCGCTGGATGGCTGGATTATTGCACTTTTTTCCGATCATTCGAATTATATGTTATCCCCATTGGAAATTCCATTCGTTACGCGGGTGCAGTTCTGGCTCATGCACCTGGGGATATTTGCACTTGTTTCCGGACTTTTTCATTGGATAAAGTCGTATTTTCGCCCTAATCGCTAAATTCAATCTAATATAACGAAAAATCCTATGAAAACTACATTAAAATTCACCATCTTACTTGTTTTCCTGCTTGCTGCGGTTTTTCCGGCCCGTGCAGATTTCACCGGTCCGCCCATGGAGGCTGTTGTAGCAGTTTGGATTTTGGGATTGGTCGGCGGATTCTTTGCCTGTGCTTTAGCTGCGCTGATAGTTAAACGGATCATTGAGGAATTTACCAAACATAAGCGCAGGCATATCTGGTTCCAAACTATTTTCATGTATTTGTTCCTGGCATTTTTTCTATACCTGGAAGATTCTGAACATATCCTCTCCGATTTCAGCGACGGAACCCGGATGAACCTCTATTGGACCTTCTTCTTTACCAGTCTCACACTTGGCTGCGTAATTGGCTACCTGATCACACCGAAGAAGAAAGAATAAATTAATTGCCAATTATCGGCCCACTTTGCAGCTTCCGGTTCTATAAGGTTCAACCATCGGAATACATTTGTAATTTTAGCGGAATTAAAACAATAACCATGAAACTAATACCTTTTCTTTTATTATTCACCCTGGTTTCCTGTGCAAACGGAAATGAACCGCAAAAACCGCCACACGCGAAGAACGTTAAGCCGGTAAATCTGCAATTCTTTGAAACATACTCTTTTTCAGAAATCTTTACTTCCTGGGAAAGTGCCTGCAAATGGGTTCATGAACACGACAGTTTAGCGGCTAAACAAAACCTGGGTCTGACCGAAAACCCAAGGGGTTTACATGCACTTGTGCGTCTGAATGGCAACTTCATGGTGGGATACATTTATGAGGAAAACATGCATTCGGTTGCTGAAATGCTTGCGAATCCGGAGGTTAAAAAGGCTTTTCCCGCTAATCTTCAGTTTCGCTGGTCTTACGGAGCAGAAGAAGAAGAAAACGGACACAAGATGTATGCGCTATACGCGATCAAAATGCCATCCGGAAACGAAGCTAAAATCGACGGAAGGCATATACAAAGTGCC
>DJFP01000030.1:26726-27463 GCA_002432565.1 Flavobacteriales bacterium UBA5869 | reverse complement strand
CGGACGATCCGTTCAGACTTCACAGGTTAACGCAAGCTATGCTCAGAAGTACAGCTACTCAGCGGAAGGATCCAGTTTGCTTCGCACCAAATTGGTTCCGATCCCTGCACCTGCAGTTCTGGAGCAGCGTATTCAGCGAATGATGGAAGAAGAGTTCAACAATGAAGGAACTCAGCCAGAACAAACTCCGGCATAATTAACCCGGGCAGCTGTCAAAGCGGCAGCTGCCTTATTAACCCTTAATCAATAAGCTTATGATAAATGTTGGAAGAGAGTTATTGAATGCTCCGTTTCCGGAATTAGTTCGCACGCTTGGTGTAGGGATTGCCGAGGCTCAATATGCTCTCGATCGTGTTTCTATCAAAATCGCGCAGTTAATGGCGGGATTCAAACTGAATGACTCGGGAAACCTGGAACGTGATGAAACTTCACTGATTAAACTCAGAGAAGGAGATGACGGAGTGAGCTTACTGGCTCTTGGTTTTACACCTACGTTTTACCAGTTTGTAGAGACATACATTGAACTTAAATTGGCTATTTCGATGAAGAAAGAAGAGGAAATCAGTGCTGAATCTTCTGTCAAAGGTGCTGCCTGGTCTCCATTTGGTGTAATCGCCGCATCTGTAAACGCAAGTTATTCTCAGAAATACCAATACGAAGCAAACGGAAGTTCCGAAATGCGTACCAAACTCGTAACAGTTCCTGCTCCGGCAATGTTTGAAAGTCGTTTAAAACAA
>DJFP01000030.1:6138-26709 GCA_002432565.1 Flavobacteriales bacterium UBA5869 | reverse complement strand
TCAAAACCACTGATTCAGATTCAAAAAACGAAAGCGAAAACTCTTTTAGTAATACCCAATTTACCCTGGATGAAATTGCATCCCAAAATCAGAAATTGGAAGATTTGTTGAAGGAACGGCAGTCTTTGGAAAATGAGATGGGCAATTTACTTCAATCGAATAATCCTGTAGAAGAAAATCCTCGGTTCACCGGTACTATCGAATCGTTTAAAAGTAAACGTGAGAAGGAAAAAAACAGAGCCGCTCAAAAGAAAAAACTGGAAGAGCGGCTCTTAAAAAAAAGCAAAGAACTGAAGAAATGGGAGGAAACTCAGGATCGTCTGAGAGAGAAATTAGCCCTAAAAAACAGGTCTTTGCAAAAAGAAGAAACCGACCAAGATCCTTCGACCAGCCAAAAAGCACGAAAAACAATAAAAGAAAGTTCCGAGAAACTTTGGTCTAAAACCAAGTCAATCCGGAAAGAGAAAGATGTAATAGAAAGAAAAAAGAANNTAAAAAAACCGATCGATGCATTCGGACAGAAGGATCTTGTGAAGTTTCAACAGAAACTGGACCAGGTGAAAGAAACTGCTGATATTCCTAAAAAAATTCGCAGGATAAGAGACGACTGGGATGAAAAACACGAAACCCGGAAGGAAAAACTGAAAGAGAAAGTGGCTATTAAAAAACTTTCAGAAAAGCTGGAAGAAGCCAAACGCTTTGGTCAATCTGTCAAATCAGAGATCAAAAATTCATTGGAATCCCTTGAATCAAAAGTACCGGAAATTAAAGAGATGACCGAAAAACTGGAGAAAGAACTGTCCTTAGATGACCGCCAAAACAAAGTTTCGGAAAACGCTTCGGCAAAAAAAGCTGAGCAAAAAGAAACCGAGCAAAAGGAGACAGAACGCAGGGAAAGACTGAAAGAACGATTTCTTTCAAGAAAAAAGGCCGAACGAAAAGAAGAAGAACGGTCAAGTAGAAAAAAAGAACGCAAAAACGATAAATACAATTAAAAAATGAGTTCACCAACAACCACCAATTCACTGGCCCTGCATGAAATAGTTCTCAGCATCGCGGACAGTTTGAATGAAGCGCAGGATACCTTGCGCAGCATGGCTCCGTATGATGAATACGGAAGACCCAATACTTTATACCAACTTCCTTACCTGGATTTTAACCTGGAAGTTATTTCACAATTTGAAACTACTCAGACAGGTGGAAGTTCTACCGGAGGAAACGGAATCCGATTCGTACCGTTTCGGAGTACCGAAACCACGAGCAGAAACCTGGGAACTATTACAAGCAATATTTCAGGACGTTTTGTTGCCGTTATGCCAAACGAAGGATTACCGCAGGTTTTATTGATAGGATCTGCTGCTGTAGACAGTATAGCAAACGATTTTGCCTATTACACCATTACTGTAAAAGCAATCCAACCGACAGGAGAACCCATTGGCGGCCAACGAATAGAGTTGAATTTTGATGCAGACACTTCCTTCAATCTCAACGGCGGCAACGCTGTTACTCCACCGATTTTCATCGATCCGAAAGACGGATATACCATCAATGAAGACGGGAGTTTCAAGGTAAAAGTCAAACTCGAAATCTCAGACTACAACTTACTCCGAACCTTCGTGTTCAAAGCCAATAGTGGCACACAATTTACATCAATCGCAATTAGTAAGCCATGATAACATTTGAAAATTTCTCATTAAAGTTTAAGCTTAACGACTCAACCGGTGCATCGTTTGATGATCTTCCTGTTCGTGTGCAATTCTATAATTTTAAAGATCGCAACTGGATCACTGTTTTCGCAGAAACGATCACAGCAGGACAACTAACAATTGAAAAATCTGTTGGATCTGCCACTGCGGAAGAAGCGCTCTTTTACAACTTGATTACTACTGAGAGGCTGCCTCCGCTACGGATCGTTCCGAGTAACCCGATCGGATCAGGAATTGTAAAACAGCCAATTATAGCAAGTTCATTTGTTTTTAAAGTGGAAGATCTTGATGGAATACTAACTTTCGTCATTGATTTCGGTAAAATGACTATGATCCCTGATGAAATGATCCTCGACTCAAACACTGAATTCGAAGAGATTTTGCCGGTCGCTAACTATTTCCCGATTACGGCGAATACGGGAGAACCAGAAACTCCGCCGGTTCCTATCCAGGATTTATATGCAAATCTTGTTTCTGAGATTGCTACTGCAACGGATTCAGCTGACGGACTTCCTTTTAAGCTGTCCAATATCTCACTGAAACTGAAAGCGCTTGTTCATGGAGACGGCGAATCACTGAGCGCATCTTTACTGACTTTGGAAAATTCCGAAAACGTGAATGGCGAAGCTATCAGCGAACTGGTTTTTGACATCACTCCTGTTACTAACAGGGAAAACAATGCAATCGCAGTTCCAAATCTTTTGGGTTTAACCGAAACAGCTGTTCGAAAGATCCTGAAAAACCTCGGACTAAAATTAAACCCGGTTTATCAGAAAAAGGATTCCGTCGTTATCGGAGATTCATTCAAACAATTCCCTTCTCCGGGAACGAATACGCAACCTAATCAATTAGTAACTGTAATTTTTAACAAACATGAGTAACACAAATAACCCCGTTCAATTATTCAGTGAATTGCTGGGCGGCCCATTGGGCGAGTTGATCAGCTCCGTTGGTCAGGGAGTCGGAGATGCTCAGGCAGCCCTGGATCAGGGAGCACTTCAGCAAACGCTTGACATTTACGATATCAGTAAAGACGAAGATCGGTCCACCGAAGAATTAAATCTCGTAAACCTGATCCGGGAAATGGGATATCAACCCACATTTTATTCAATTCCCGAAACAGAAGTTGAAGCACAGATTTCCCTGTCGCTGGACTTGAAATCGGAGCAATCTACTCCCACTGCAGGCTATACACTTTCGAAATACAAAGTGAATGCAACCCCATTGAATGCAGGAAACATGAACCGCTATGGAATTCAGGCAGATGCTATGGCAAAACTGAAATTCAAAATTGTTCCCGTTCCTCCGCCTCCGGGCAGTGCGGATCTGCGGCTTGTTCCGGATTTTGACCACTGGAATGCAGAAACCAAAGAAATGATCCAGCGACTTGGATTTATCTACGAACTCAGAGCCGAAGATGATACTTTGATCACGGATGAAGAAGGATTGGATGATTATATCGTTCTGGAACAAACTCCGACAGCCGGTACGATTTCCAAAACAGGAAACCTGCTGGTTCTAAAAATAGCCGAAGAACAAGTTGGCTAAACCCTAACCCTAAATTCGGGATGCGGCTTAAAAGCTGTGTCCCGGATTTTAAAAATCACAGCAATACAAACCATATCACCAACCAACCGCATGCTAAATCTAAAAAACACAAATCCGATCTTCGACCAGGTAGCGGAAATAAACAGCCAAAAAGAATATTGGTATGTTAGAACCGATGGCGGAGATCATTATACCGATTTTATCCGCAAAGGATATGTCGGCATCAACTGGAATTTCATTCCAGCTGAGGATATCCGGGAAGAAAACCTGAAATATCTTAGAAAATCCGTCATTACAAATAGTTACAAATACCGGAACCTTCCGTATGACAAATTGAGTTCCGGAGAGAAATCATCGATTACGAAAACAATCAACAAACTCTTTACTTTTAAAAACCTGAAAAAGGGCGACGTGGTGCTCATTCCTTCAGAAGATGCAGATTATTTCAGTATCGGTGAAATAGCCGATGATGAAATTTATAACGCCTCCCGATCAGATCTGTCAACAGGCGGATTCCTCAAGAGAAGAAAAGTAAACTGGCTGAAAACTTCCGTTAAACACCATTATTACAATTCGTTGTTTTACCTGCTGAAGCATTCCCACACGATTGTTTCCATCAAAAAACACGCGGATTTCATTGATTCGCTGATGGAAGAATTGTACATCAAGGACGGCGATTGTTTTTTGTCTCTAAGGATCAACAAAGAATCGGAAATCAGTCTGAAAGATCTCAAAGACTTATTCGACAATTACCTGGGGCTCATTTCGCAGGTCAACACAGACTTCAATTTCGGAGAGAAAATCGATACTACAACCGTCAAATTGAGTTTAAATTCTCCGGGATTCATCAATATCAAACTACCGGTCGGGACATCATTGATCCTAACGAGCCTGATTGTTTCCATGTTCCTGAATGGCTGCACAGATGAAGAGATCAGCATGAAACTGAATCGCGAACATATTCCGAACGAGTACATTCCTTACATGGACTCCATCCAAAACATCCGGAAAAACCTGGAGGTAGAGAACGACAGTATTTTTAACCGTTTAACAAGTTTTGAAAATGGAAACAGTAAGTAGTTTTTTGTCTTCCGGAGACAATGTGTTCAAGTTTTTGCTCACCATGTGTATCGGTACCATCCTGTTCAACATCGTTTATCCAACCGATAAGATCCGGGAAATTGGCATTCGTCAAAGCGAACTGAGCTACAAATTAGACCTGATGAATGATGAATCCAAAACACTTTACAAAGAAATCAAAAGCCTCAACCGGTTAAAGCTGAATTTAACACTCAGCGGTTCTGTCAATTTCAGGAAAAAACTGGAATCCTTTGATTTGAAATACGAGCAGCTGGCTAAAAAAGATTATGAGATCAAACACCTTCAAAGACTCATAGGAATTTCCAGGGACGAACTGGATTTCTACTCAAACTTCCGTTTCTGGAGCTATTATCCTTCGATGATCATCGGGTTGATATCGCTGGTTTGCTGGATCAATTTTTATGTAAAAAGTGTAGAAGCAAAGGAATCTTAAACTGCTAATTATCAGATCTAATTAAAATTTTGAATTCCCTGTTTTTTTAATTAAATTTGATTGAAATTTACTGTTATGAGTGCAATTGTAAGTAATAACGATGAAATAATCCAATCCACCAGAGAAGGGAGGTTATACATTCGTACACAGGACTTCTTCAGACAACAAAAGGTTCGCGAAATTATTTTAGATTTGCTCGAATCAGATATTGTAAAAGATATTGAAGAATATCAGAAAAAGCGAGAAAAAGAAAAGAAAAAATAATCCACTAGATGCCCTGGAACCTGCTATTGCTTCCGCTTGTTGCGGGATACTACATATTCACAAAATCCTATTTTTTCAAGTTCAAACAACAAAGAATCGATCAGCAAAGACTCGTCTTTGAAAGCATTATATTGGCTGTTGCGGCATCTATAATCACTTATTCGATCCGTTTGTTTTATGAATCTGTTGCATCTCCGGAATTTCAAAGCATTGTTTACAAAGCTATTCCGATCAAATCGCCTTATGCCGGAACATCTTTATGCATATTGCTTCTTTCAATTACGTTCACCGAAATCAGTAATTTATTTTTAGATGAAAAGAAACGGATTATAAAAGCTATTAAAGCTATCGGAAACGAATTTGAACTACAGCTGAAATCATCTTTCACAGAAAATAAGCTCTTATTATTCACTTTGAATAACGGGAAAATCTATATCGCCTGGGTAAAGGAACTTCCGATACCTTCCGTATCCAAATACGTTAGAATCATACCGATAATCAGTGGATACAGAGATGATCAGAAAAATGTCGTGTTTACAACTCATTATCTTTCTGTGTATGGAGAATACATTAAAGAAGGTAAAGTACAATCTATCTCGGAACTCAATACAGATGTCATTCTAAACTCAGACGACATAGTCACCGTTAGTTTTTTCGACAATGAAATGTATAAGGTTTTCAACAAGGTCGGAAAAGTTGAATCCTAAACCCTCGGAAGAGTTTTTACCCCGAATCTTTAGCTTTTCAGCTTCTTCACAATATTCGTAGTGCTAAACCCTTCTACCAAAGCAACGGTTTTTACTTCTCCACCGTTTGCAAGGATTGTTTCCCGGCCTACAATGTATTTTTTGCCGGAAGGATCTTTTTCATCCGCATCGTAATCCGCACCTTTGACCAATACATCGGGCTTCAATAATTCAATCACGGAAACAGGGGTGTCTTCATCAAAAAAGACCACACCATCCACAAATCCCAAAGAAGCCAGGATCAGCGCCCTGGAAGATTCGGGATTAATCGGACGCTCCTCACCTTTCCCCTGTCTTTTCACGGAAGCATCGGTATTGATGGCAATAATCAGTTTCGAACCGAAATCGGCCGCTTTGGCAAGATAAGTCACATGTCCTTCATGCAGAATATCAAAACAGCCATTGGTAAAAACCACTTTTTCATCGGAATTTTTCCATTCCTGGATCCGCTCTTTCATTTCCTGCACCGAAACTACTTTATGCTTGACCTGTTCGAACCTTCCCATCTTTTGAATAATTTTTTGGTAATAGAAAAAAGGACAACATTCCCAGAACGATGATCAGTAAAGTTTGGGAAGCCCAGATAATAGTACCCAAAGCACAACCGATTCCCCAGGCTTGAGTGCCATATTGATCTTTCAAATAGTATTCGATAACCAATCCTACCACTAAAGGAAAAACTCCGATACCGCCATTAGTCAAAGTGATCCCAAGAGATCCGGCTAAAAAGGCAATGAGCATACCAGTAGCAGGAACATTTGAGGTTTCCTCAAGTGCAAAAAAGCAGATTGCAAAATAAACTACATACAGGATCCAAATAAATAAAGTATGACCTATAAACCCAACAGGATTCTTTGTTTTAAAAACCGATAATGCACCTGAAAACAGACCAATGATAAACCCGATCACTTTCAGACGGATACTTTTTATCAAAAGCACCATTCCAAACGCAGCTGCCACTAACGCTAAAATAATCCATTTAATCAACTGGAAAGTTGAAGCAGAATCAGGATTCCCTGAAAATCGTGCTTCTATCAAACCTTTGATCTTCCAAAAATCCCCTGCCCCGACAATAGAAGCAAGCAATGCAACGGAAAACAGCATGATGAGGTCGAAAACACGTTCTGCCAGAATAGTCCCGAAAGATTTGGAGAAAGGTACGCCATCGGATCGATACAACATGGCTGCACGAGAAGCTTCTCCGGCCCTTGGAATGGTGAGATTCACAATGTAACCGATCATAATTGCATGGTAACGGTTCCACAAAGAAGTCTTGTAACCCATCGGCTCCAACAAGTACTTCCAGCGGTATGCCCTTGAAAGCAACGCAAAAAAACTTAATAATAAAGACAGGAAAACCCAAAAATAATTGGCTTCACGAAGTGCTTTGTAAAAAGCCACTTCTACTTCCGGTTCCATGGAAGTGAAAAAATACCAGATCAGATAAACACCTAAGGCCAGTGGAAGAACTGTTTTTAGAAGAATACCTGCCGTTCTTTTCATTAGACTATCAAATTAGTCAATTCATTCGGAAAAACCAAAGATGGCTTAAATACTCTTGCTTCCTCGGGAGTCATATACCCATATCCAATCACAATAATCATATCACCAACAGCTACTTTCCGGGCAGCGGGTCCATTTAAACAAATTGTTCCGCTTCCACGATCGCCTTTGATGACATAAGTTTCCAAACGCTCACCGTTATTGATATTGACCACCTGAACACGCTCTCCTTCAACCAGGTTGGATGCATCCATCAATGCTTCATCAATGGTAATACTTCCTACATAATTTAATTCTGCCTGGGTAACACGTACACGGTGAATTTTTGATTTGACTACTTGTATCAACATGCTTGTAAAAATCGAAGTGCAAAGATAGTACTATAATTACGAATTACGAATTCCTAATTGCGAATTAAGATTCTTTAGACAATTCCCGACTCCACATCAAACACCCTTTCAATTCGGAATTCGTAATTGGGAATTAGCAATTAAATAAGTGTCATATTATCGATCAACCTGACTTCTCCGCAAAAACAGGCGATGCACATGGCAGCTCCAGGAACCCACTTATCTGAAAGATCCTGCAAAGTATGCGGATCAACGATGGTTAAATATTCCAGCTGAAGCGCTCCCTGTTCAAAAAAGTCCTTTGCTCTTACTATTGTTTCCGCAGGTGAATAACTTCCTGCATCCGCTTTTGCGTGCATCAGTGTATGATAGATAATTAAAGCTTCTTCTTTCTGAACTTCCGACAAACGCTTGTTGCGGCTGCTCATTGCAAGTCCTTTTTCCGTTCTTGAAGTCTCGCATGGAACAATCTCAATCGGAAGGTTTAACTGTTCAACCATTCGTTTGATTACGGCAACCTGTTGAAAATCTTTCAACCCGAAAAATGCTTTTTGAGGTTCTACAATATCAAACAAACGGTATACAACCTGGACAACGCCTTTAAAATGACCGGGACGGAACTTTCCTTCCATAACTTCGTCCAAACCGGACAAATCTACCCGGGGAGATACCAGGTTTTCAGGATAAATTTCGATTTCAGAAGGAAAAAAAGCGACATCACATCCGAATTTTTTCAACAATTCAGAATCTGCCTGTGGAGTGCGTGGATACTTTTCGAGATCCGAAGGATTATTGAATTGAGTAGGGTTTACAAAAACACTCACCACAACAACGTCACATACAGTACTGGCGCGACTTACCAAGTCCATATGACCTTGATGCAGGGCTCCCATAGTTGGCACAAAACCAATGCTTTTACCTTCTTCCCGGGCTGAATCCAGGGTCTTCTTTAACCCTTCAACCGTGTTGATTATTTCCACTTTTCTACCCTTTCGTTCAAAACAAGCAGGCAAAACTATATTAATATCTTGAAGATTCCGTCTTTTTTTCTTAATTTTGCACTTATAATATTCAAAAATTCCCCTATCGAATTCTATGGAAAAGAAAAGAATTCTCTTTGTTTCACAGGAAATTTACCCATTTCTTGCAAAAACAGAAATTTCTCACAATGCTCGCAAGCTTCCGCAAGGAACGCAGGAGAATGGTAAAGAAATCCGTGTTTTCACACCTCGCTTTGGCTCGATTAACGAAAGAAGACATCAACTTCATGAAGTAATCCGCCTTTCGGGAATGAATATCATTATTGACGACAATGACCACCCGCTGATCATCAAAGTAGCGTCAATTCCGGCAGCACGTTTACAGGTTTATTTCATCGACAACGACGAATTCTTTAAGCGTAAGACCAATGTTACCGACGATAAAGGAGCTGATTTCAATGACAACGATGAAAGAAGTATGTTCTTCTGCCGTGGTGTTTTGGAAACAGTTAAAAAATTAGGCTGGAAACCGGATGTTATCCATTGCCACGGCTGGATGACTTCGTTGATGTCCTTGTATATCAAAAAGATCTACAACAAAGACCCTCATTTTGCCGATACAAAAGTTGTATACAGCATCTACGATGATAAAGAAGGGTTCGAATCTTCCTGGGACGAACGTTTCCACGAGAAGTTGAAATTCGACGGGTTTGATGAGGAAGTCACAAATTTAGTTAAAACGCCTACCCTGGATGCAATAACTAAAGCAGCTGTTACGTTCAGTGACGGTGTTGTTCAAGGGAGCGAAGCAATTCAACCGGAATTGCAGAAAGTCTTCGATGAAGCAACCTGTTTAAAACTAAATTATTTACCTGAAGAACACTTAACCAAAGGATTATCAGAGTTCTTTGATAAAGTAATAGAAGAAGGCATTTTGATACAATGATGAATCTAAAAAAACTAAATAACAACTGGCGGAAAGCAATTTTACTTTCCGCTTGTTTTGTCTTAACACTTTCCATTTTACCGGGCTGTAAAAAAACATCTTCCCCTTACGGATCAGAAGCATTAAGCGTTGAAGACTTATTAGCCTCAGGCGGAAAGGATACTTTTCAATTGAAAACTACCTCCGTGCTTTTTGACACACTAAATACAGACAACCAGATATTCGGAACTGTAGGAGCTCTGCACGATCCTAAGTTCGGGATTGTGAATGCTTCCTTGTACACCCAGTTCACAATCTCAGGAGCAATCAATATGGACGATTCTCCTACTATTGACTCTGTAGTTCTGAGCCTGAATTACGGCGGTTACTATGGAAAACTGGATCCGCAGACGTTTGAAGTTTATCAACTAACAGACACCTTAAGTGTAACGTCAGATTACAAGAGAACCAGTACCAAAACAACAACAGGTATCGATTTGGTCGATCCTGCATCAGCAACTCAAACACCAAATACCTCGGCAAAAGTTGTTCTGGCAACTGATACTGCCACCAAATTGAATCCGCAGTTGAGATTGAAACTCGACAACGCTTTCGGCCAGCAATTCCTGGATGATATGGCAGCCGGAAACGCAGCGTTCACGAGCAGCAGTAATTTTCTTAGCTCCAACTATTTTAAAGGATTTAGAATCAATGTTGCCAATACAAGTCCGGCTAAAGGAAAGGGTGCGGTTTTGTACTTTAACCTGAGTAGCGCCCAAACCAAATTAACATTCTATTACAAACTTCCCGGAGACACAATCCCTAAAGAAGTCCCTTTGATCATCAACGGCTCCTGCGCTGATTTCAACCATGTTGATATAGACAATTCCGGTTATCACCTTGCAGATGTTATTGCTAACCCGATCAATGGGCAAAGCCTGTTTTACAGTCAATCATTCAATGCGATTCCGAAAATTGAATTTCCAACCTTAACCAATATCCCCAGTAAATCGGTTATTAATAATGCATTGCTGTATTTACCTGTTGCATACCATACCGCTGACTATTTTTACCCTACTCAAACCTTTAATATTCTTTATAAGGATAATGAAGGTGGTTTTACATACTTAGGTTACGGTAACAGTTTAATTTCAGCTGAGTATGATAATAATCAGAAAGCTTTTGTAATCGACTTAAGGCATTATATGCAGGAATTAGTGAATCGAAAAAAGGAAAACACAGGGATTTATTTAATTCCGAGATCCGCTTATTTTAGTTGCACCGCAGATCGTGTTGTTTTCAACGGACCTTTGTCTCCTTACAAGACAAGACCTAAACTAGTTGTCAAATACACTGAATTCAAATAGACATGTGTGGAATTGTAGCATATATTGGGAAGAAAGAAGCTTACCCTATTTTAATTAAAGGATTAAAGCGTTTAGAATATCGCGGATATGACAGTGCCGGTATTGCATTACTGGACTCCGGGAAAGTGAATTTATACAAACGCCAGGGAAAAGTATCCAACCTGGAAGAGTTTGCAGCAGGTAAAAACTTGGCCGGTCATGCGGGAATTGGTCATACAAGATGGGCAACTCACGGAGCTCCGAATGACATCAACGCACATCCGCATTATTCCAATGATGAAAAAATTGCTCTGATCCATAACGGGATTATTGAAAACTATAACAGCCTAAAAGAAGAGCTGATCGTTCGCGGATATCATTTTAGAAGTCAAACGGATACGGAAGTATTGGTGCATTTGATCGACGATATCCAAAAGAAAGAAAAAGTGGATTTGGCTGAAGCAGTTCGTATGGCATTGCAAAATGTGATCGGTGCTTACGCAATTGTTGTCATTTCTGCTGATAATCCGAATCAATTGATCGCGGCGCGAAAAAGTTCTCCGCTGGTTGTAGGGATCGGAAAAGAAAACGATTTCTACCTGGCTTCAGATGCCACTCCGATCATCGAATACACCAACCAGGTTGTTTACCTGGAGGATGAAGAAATCGCAGTGGTAGACCTGATAACTGGATTGAACATTACCAACTTGCGCAACCAGCCGAAAACACCTTACGTTCAGGAATTGGAAATGCAGTTGGAAACTCTTGAAAAGGGCGGATACGAGCATTTCATGCTGAAAGAGATCCACGAACAGCCTCGTTCCATCAAAGATTGTTTCCGGGGACGTCTGAACGCTTCCGAAGGATGGGTTTCCCTGGGCGGAGTAAAAGATTACGAGCAAAAAATGATCAATGCCCAGCGCATTGTAATGGTTGCCTGCGGAACTTCCTGGCATGCTTGTTTGGTCGGAGAGTACTTGTTCGAGGACCTGGCAAGAATCAATGTGGAAGTTGAATACGCATCCGAATTCAGGTACCGAAACCCGATCATCAACGAAAATGATATTGTTATTGCTGTTTCCCAATCCGGTGAAACCGCGGATACATTAGCGGCATTGGAATTGGCAAAATCCAAAGGAGCAACCATCCTTGGGATTTGTAACGTGGTAGGATCTTCCATTTCACGTATTACAGATGCGGGTTCATATACACATGCCGGACCTGAAATCGGTGTGGCTTCTACCAAAGCGTTTACAGCTCAGGTAACTGTTCTTACATTGATGGCGCTTTCTTTGGCTCACAAAAAAGGAACTTTAAGCGAATCGAAATTCAGAACGATGCTTTCCGAACTGGAGGTAATCCCTGAGAAAGTAAAACGTGTATTGGAACGCAATGCAGAGATCGAAGAAATTTCAAAAATCTACAAGGATGCAAACAACGCACTTTACCTGGGAAGAGGAAGCTCATTCCCGGTTGCATTGGAAGGTGCTTTGAAATTGAAAGAAATCTCTTACATACACGCGGAAGGATATCCGGCAGCAGAAATGAAACACGGACCTATCGCTTTGATCGATGAGGAAATGCCGGTTTTCGTCATTGCAACCAAAGGAACTTCTTACGAAAAAGTTGTCAGCAACATCCAGGAAGTAAAAGCACGAAAAGGAAAGATCATTGCCATCGTAACCGAAGGCGATACCGATGTGAAAGCAATGGCAGATCACGTGATCGAAATTCCGGACACCGACGAACACCTGGTTCCTATCCTGGCAACGATTCCGTTCCAGTTATTGAGTTATCACATTGCGGTTATGAGAGATTGCAACGTAGATCAGCCAAGAAACTTAGCGAAGTCGGTTACTGTGGAGTAAGTAGTAAAAATTAAGATAAGACAAGCAGGGGCGTCTCGGTTAAACCGAGACGCCCCTTTTTCATATTTGAGGTTGTTGGTAGAACTTATTTGTAATCCGACTTGACATCGCCTTTCAGCATGACTTCTTTTTGATAAAGCGTAATCTTCAGGTCACGGATCGACTTTTCTTCGTGAAACAAAATCGTCGATGAAATCAATCCCCTACCACTGATATAAAGAGATGCAGGTTTCTTTATCCAATCCAGGGGAATCATAAATTTTCCATTTTCAGAAGGTATTACTTTCGCAATTTCTTTTCCATTTTCATCCATTAATTGTACAGTTACAGCTCCATAGCCCTTTCCATTCACCAAAATAGCACCGCTCACAAATTTCTCATCCGAATGGTCGTAGTATTCAGTGAAACTCACCAGTCCGTCCAGGGGCTCCTGGTAAATCACCTTTGTGGTATCGACTGGCGTTACCTGAGCATCCGTATGAATAGCGGAAAAAGTACTTAAGGTCAAACCTAATGCAACTGCTTTCAGATCAAATGAAAATCCATGATGAGGTTTCGCAAGCAAATACGTTTTATTCATTTGGTCCGGGTGAAATCTGCCACAAACAGCTTCATTCTTTTTAGCTTCCAGGTAACTGACAATGGAAAAATCCGACATGGAACTAAAATCGACCACGGTCTTGCTGCAAGCCTCACAAAAACGGCCTTTTGCTTCCGGTTTCATTTGGTCCCAGTTCTCATGACAAGGATCTTCAATACTGTATTTAACGGATTTCATCTTCATGGCTAACAGCTTTGATTATCTATCAGAAACAACTTTCCCCATTTTCATAGGGCGTTCGTACAAAGTAACAGTCAAATTCCCCAAAGACTGGTGATTACTGAAATAAACCGTCTCAGTTTGATACCCGGAGGCACTAATGCGGATAGAAGCCGGATTCTTAGCCCAATCCAAAGGAATTTTAAACACTCCATTTTTAGGAATCTCGATGGTGGATAATGCAACGGCATTTCCATCCATCAAAGTAACTTTGATTTCACTTACTTTTTTCCCGTTCAACTTCACTTTTCCATTTACAAATTTTTCGTTGCTGTGATCGTATGAAATCGCAACTGCACCCTGGATCAGTACCCGCGGATCATTGATGGAGTCATGATGTTCAATGGGTGTGGAAGTTTGTGCATGAGAAGGAAGGGCAGAAAATGTACTCAGAGCCAATCCCAAAGCAACTGCTTTCAGATCAAAAGAAAATACCGATTGATGAGGTTTCACAAACAGGTATGTTTTAGTCAATTGCTCTTCCCCAAAACGACCGCAAACAGATTGGTGCTTATTATTCTCCAGGTAATTCACAATGGAGAAATCAGACATTGTACTGAAATCGACCACTGTTTTGCTGCAAGAAGAACAAAAACGACCTTGTGCTTCGGGCTTCATCTGGTCCCAGTCTGCATGACAAGGCTCTTCGATTCTATAGTTTATTTTCTTCGGTCTCATGGCTTCGTTTTTAGTAGCTTACAACCCGGTCGAAAAATAGTTCAAACGGACCACTCTTTATTTTCCCGGACACTCACATTTTTCCCGGTTCCGGAATAGTATATCGGATTGATTTCGATTTCATAACATGTGATTTTTTGACAATACAGTGTATAACTCCAAAAGTTCAGATCTATTTTGTTTATTTATTAACTTATCTGATTATCAAATCATTTTTTAATTAAATTAGTTCAAAACAGTTTGTCTATGATTCGAATAAAACGGTTTCAGAGAACACTCATCATTTCATTGGCAGCCATTAATTCGCTTTTCTATTCCAGTTCGCGTTCTTATTCAGTGCCTGACATTCTTTCCAACACATTAATTTTTACCGGAATTGTTACACTCTTTGTGTTTAGCTATGTCTACATACGAAACAGTTACAGCCGGAAGAAAGCAAAGGTTAAATCCTAGTTAAACCCGTATTTCCTGCACTTTTATAGTCCCCAAATTGACTTTTTTAGGTATTTTTGAGCAACTTGAAAAAAAGCTAATGGGTAAAAATTCTATTTTCCTGGCGCTGATTGCGGGCGCTCTTGTACAATTTCAGGCAAAAGCGCAAGAATTTACTCCTGAAAAATTGTGGTCTCTCAATCGAATTTCAGGAACAATCGGTTCATCCAACGAAGAATGGATGCTCTATCAAAGTACCAAAACAGATTATACCATCAACAAAGGAAAAACGAGTACTTTCTTAGTCGAGTTAAAAACCGGTAAAACAAGTACTTTAGATCTTGACGGGGCCTGGAATTTTGTCTGGAGTACTGAAAACCAGTTGGTATTCCTTCAGGCTGCAGGTTCCGATATTGAATTGAAAAGCCTGAACCCCTCCACGAAAGCAATCAAAGTACTTCACAATTTCGGAACAACACAAGTTGAAGGTATTGCTTTAAGTCCCGACGGAAAGCGATTTGCCACATTAGAGCCCTTAAAGATCAAACAAACCATCAAAGACAAATACCCGGACCTTCCGCAAACTTCCGGAAGACTGGAAACAGACCTGATGTACCGCCATTGGAACCAGTGGTCTTCTGCCGAAGCACCTCATTTATACTGGTATGAAGCTTCCGCCGAAGGAAAATTTACCAAAAAAGCAGATGTGATGGAGGCTGAAAATTACCCTTCAGTGACCGGTCCTTTCGGTGGAATTGAAAGCGTTTGCTTCAGTAAGGACGGACAAACCATCTTCTACTCGACCAAAAAAATGGCCGGAAAGACTTTTGCTCAATCTACAAATTCCGAAATCTACGCATACCGTACTTCAGACAAGATCACCACAATTTTATCTTCTGCCCACAAAGGTTACGATACCAATCCTGCTGTCAACTTTACCGGAAAAACCCTTGCCTGGCTGAGTATGGAAAAAGACGGGTTCGAAGCAGACAAGAACCGTATCCGGATCATGGATCTGGAAAGCAGACAAGAGAAAGATTTGACGGCAAGCATCGATTTAAGTGTGAATGAATTTGCATGGCATCCTTCCAAAGAAATCATTTACTTTACTGCAACAACAAAAGCTACCAAGCAATTATATTCCATTGATATAAAAACAGGAAAAATCCAGCAATTGACTTTTGACCGCTGCGATTATGTGAGCTTCAGTGTGATGAAAGACCGCATTCTGCTTGAAAAGCAGGACATGATCCATCCGACGGATGTTTGGATATTCACTCCGAAAACAAACTTAATGGAACAATTAACCCATGCCAACAAAGAAGAGTTGAATGGAATTGCAGAACCAACCGTTCAGGAAAAATGGATCACAACCACAGATGGTAAAAAAATGCTAACCTGGGTCATCTACCCACCGAATTACGATCCGGCTAAGAAATATCCTGCATTGCTTTATTGCCAGGGGGGACCGCAAAGTCCCGTTTCCCAATTTTTCTCTTACCGCTGGAATTTCCGCCTGATGGCTTCCCAGGGATACATCATTATCGCACCGAACAGGAGAGGTTTACCCGGATTCGGGCAGGAATGGAACGATGCTATTTCGAAAGACTGGGGCGGACAAGCTATGCGTGATTACCTGACAGCAACCGACAGCTGTGTGGCCCAGATACCTGCCATCAACAAAGACAAACTAGGGGCAGTCGGAGCAAGTTACGGAGGATACTCCGTATACTACCTGGCAGGAATCCATGAAAACCGTTTCAAGGCATTTATCTCCCACTGCGGATTATTCAACCTGGAAAGCTGGTACGGAACCACTGAAGAATTATTCTTTGCTAACTGGGATATAGGCGGACCATACTGGCTGCCGGAAAACAAAGAATTGTATGCAAAAAACAGTCCTCACAAACTGGTGGATAAATGGAATACACCCATGCTTGTTATCCACGGTGGAAAAGACTTCCGTGTCCCGGAATCAGAAGGAATGCAAGCATTTCAGGTACTTCAGCTGAAAGGGATCCCGAGTAAGTTCCTTTATTTTCCTGATGAAGGGCATTGGGTAACCAAACCACAGAACAGCATTTTGTGGAACAGGGAATTTTTTGACTGGTTAAACACTTATTTGAAGTAAGAATTACCTGAAACAAATCAGCTCTACCACCAAAAAGTAACAACAAAACAGACTCGTTAGTTAAGATCCGGTCTGCTAAAAAAAACTAAAGAGATATGTGGAATAGAATAGCCAATATCATTCTGAGAAACCGTTTTATTATCCTTGCTACCATGGCATTACTGACCGTGCTTTTCGGTTACTATGCACTTACTGGTTTGAAGATCGATAACAAGTATGGTAACATGCTTCCGAAAGATAGTCCAACACAGGTGACGTACCTGAATTTCAAGAAAATGTTCGGGGAAGATGGATCTGCGCTGATTATTGCGATCAAAGATAAAGATCTGTACAGCAAAGAAAAATTTCTTTTGTGGAAAAACCTGGGCGATTCCATTCTTCAAATCGACGGAGTGATTTCAGTAATCTCTGAAGCTAAGCTCTTTAACCTGGTTAATGATACTGCCAACAGTCAATTTATCATCAAACCGATCTTCTCCGATGTTTCTTTTAAAGAGAAGTCCATTGAGCAAATCAAAAGCGAGATTCGCAGAAACCCGATTTACAGCGGTATCATGTACAATGATTCTGCGCACGTTAGTTTGATGATGGTGACTCTTGATGAAAACTTTTTGATTGATAAAGAGAAACAGAAAGTAGTTATTCAAATTGAAGAACTGGCAAAATCTTACGATAAGAAATTCAATGAGATCCATTTCGCCGGTTTGCCACACATGCGCGTATTGATTGGGAAACGGGTAATGAGTGAAATGTACTTTTTTGTTGTTCTTTCCATGCTGATTTCCTTCGGGATCATGTACTTCTTCTTTCGTTCTGTGCGTGTAACACTCATCAGTCTCCTGGTGGTTGCGGTTACAGTAATCTGGGCGATGGGAACGATAGGTTTGTTCAATTACAACATCTCGATCATGATGGCATTGATTCCTCCACTGATGATTGTTATTGGGATACCGAACTGTATTTACCTTTTCAATAAATACCATTACGAGTTCAAACAGCATGGGAATAAGATCAAAGCACTGACCCAGGTAATTCGTAAAACAGGAACAGCAATGTGGTTGACAAACGTAACCACCGCAATCGGTTTCATGACCTTTCTCTTTACAAGTTCTACGAAGTTTTTCGAGTTCGGAGTTATCTCATCGGTAAATATCATGTTATGTTACGTGGTATCCCTGTGTTTGATCCCGATTTTTGCGTCTTTTTCAAAACAACCGAAATCCCGCCACTTAAAACATCTTGACCGCAAAGCCGCTGTGAAGTTCCTGGAAAAACTTGTCCAAATAACTACACACAACCGCCGAACAGTTTACATCATCACTATTCTTTTGACTATTGGAACAGGTGTAGGGATTTTCTTCATGAAAGTTACCGGAAATATTACCGGAGACCTTCCGGCAAAAGATCCTATTCTGAAGGACATCCAATTCATGGAAGCCAACTTCGGGGGAGCAGTTCCCTTTGAAGTACTGATCGATTACAAAGAAAAAGGGCGCTTATTCGGTAAGAATACCATGCAGAGTGTGGAACAGGTTCAGGAAATGCTTTCCCGGGATACCCTGTTTGCCAAAAGTCTTTCCATTGTGGATTTTGTGAAGGTAGTCAACATGGCTTACTACAATAACAATCCGGAACAATACAAGATCTTCGCGACAAAGGATAAGCTGCGTTTGAATGCTTACTTAAAGAATTTATCTACGACAACCAATAATTCGACTTTATCGATCAAAGAATTGGTAGATACAACCAATCATATTCTGCGCGTAAGAACTTCCATGAAAGATTTGGGATCTTATGAAGTAGAAGACCAGGTCCATCTGATCGAACATCGTATCGACAGCATCATGAACCCGGATAAACCTTTGCTGGAGAAGTATTATTCCAACTATAAGAAGGGTAAAAAAGAATACATCGATTCTATCTTTGAATTATCGAGCGGGGTTTATAACAACCTCACAGCTATTCTATCAAACGGAGACGATAAAAAGCAGTACGCTTTCGATTCCGATCCTGAATTAGTGAGAAAGTATTTCAACAAACCGACCTTCAAGAAAAAACTTCGTGAAGCGATAGATAAGGAATACTACGACATAACATTGACCGGAACATCTGTTGTAGCATCCGAAGGGACAAAATACCTCGTAAGCAATTTAACATCCAGTATCGTCTTTGCAGTTATTTCGATCGCTGCATTGATGTCACTCTTGTTCTACTCGTTCAGAATGGTCGTTGTATCAATGATCCCGAACTTGATTCCAATGGCAATTACCGCCGGGATCATGGGAATCTTCGGCATTCCGTTAAAACCTTCTACCCTGTTGATCTTCTCGATTGCTTTGGGTATTACGGTCGATAATACCATCCACTTCCTGGCACATTACCGTCATGAATTGAAAACAAAAAAATGGGATCTCAAAGAATGCATCGCTATTTCTATTCGTGAAACCGGTTTGAGTATTATTTATACATCCGTAATCCTGTTTTTCGGATTCATTGTATTCGTGTTCTCTGATTTCGGAGGAACTCAGGCCTTGGGTTATTTATCAGCTATTACCTATTTCGTAGCCCTTTTCACAAACCTGATCTTACTTCCTTGTTTGCTTTTAAGTTACGAACGCAGATTAACTACAAAATCGTTTGAAGAACCTTTATTTGAAATTTACGACGAAGATTCTGATGTAAGCTGGGATTTACTGACAATCGAAGGAACAGAAGATTCAAACTCCGATACACCCGATTCTGAGCAAAAAACTAAAGATCAGTCAAACGAACCAAAAGAAGACTAAGCATGAAAGGAATCATTCTTGCCGGAGGTTCCGGAACACGGCTTCATCCGTTGACATTAGCTATCAGCAAACAGTTAATGCCGATTTACGATAAGCCGATGATCTATTATCCATTATCGATTTTGATGACTGCGGGAATCCGCGAGATCCTGATCATTTCTACTCCGCATGATCTTCCTCAGTTCAAAAAATTATTGGGTGACGGAAGTAAACTAGGCTGTTCCTTTTCTTATGCTGAGCAGGCAGAACCAAACGGACTGGCCCAGGCATTTGTGATCGGAGAATCTTTTATCGGAGATGATTCTGTAGCTTTGATACTCGGTGATAATATCTTCTACGGAGTTGGAATGGATGAATTGCTGAAAGAAAATGCAAATCCGAAAGGTGGTGTCGTTTATGCTTATCATGTGAGCGATCCGGAACGTTACGGAGTGGTTGAGTTTGATGAGGTCATGAATGTGCTTTCCATTGAAGAAAAACCTGCAGAGCCGAAATCGAATTATGCGGTTCCGGGATTGTACTTCTACGACAATGATGTTATAGAGATTGCAAAGAACCTGAAACCATCTGCTCGCGGAGAATACGAAATTACGGACGTAAATGCGGAATACCTGAAACGCGGAAAATTAAAGGTTGCCATTTTGAGCCGCGGAACCGCCTGGCTGGATACCGGCACTTTCCCTTCATTGATGCAGGCCGGACAATTCGTACAGGTCATTGAAGAACGCCAGGGATTGAAAGTCGGCTGTATTGAAGAAGTTGCCTATCGAAACGGGTTTATTTCTGCAAGCCAGCTGCAGGAAATTGCTCAACCTCTCGTAAAAAGCGGCTACGGAAGTTATTTGTTGCAATTATTGAAAAAATAATGAACGGTCTTTCCTACTACACTGCTTATCTTGAAAATGAAATTTCAAGTCTGAAGCTGGCCGACGAACCGCATAATTTGTTTGATCC
>DJFP01000030.1:0-6121 GCA_002432565.1 Flavobacteriales bacterium UBA5869 | reverse complement strand
GAGATCTTTAATACCCCGAAAGAAGAAAGTGTCTGTGCTGCCCTGAGCCTTGAACTGTTTCATAACTTTTCACTGATTCATGACGATATCATGGACGAAGCTCCGGTTAGACGCGGAAAACCGACGGTACATCAAAAATGGAATCCAAGTGTTGCCATTCTCTCGGGGGATGCCTTATACATTGCAGCTTATCAGCAATTGGCAAATTATTCCGACCAAAGACTTCCTCTTTTGCTGCAGCGTTTCAATGAAACGGCTATAGAAGTCTGCCAGGGACAACAAATGGATATGGATTTTGAAAGCCTGGATACCGTTTCCGAAGCTGAATACATCGANNGCAATTGTAGCGAACCAGGAAGAAGAAATCCGCAAAAACCTCTATGAATTCGGAGTTTCTCTTGGAATCGCTTTTCAAATCCAGGATGATTTCCTGGACCTGTACGGCGATCCGGAATTATTCGGAAAACAAGTCGGAGGCGATGTGCTTGCAAACAAAAAAACATTGCTGTTTTTAAAAGCCATGCAGACAGGAGATAAGCGTCTTGGCAAACTGATCCAAATGGATGCAGGTAGTCAAAAAGTCGCGTATGCACAGGACCTGTTCGAAGATTTGGGCGCTAAAACAGCAACGCTGGAGGCTATGAAATCCTATTACGACCACGCGATGGGAAATCTGAAACAACTCGAGGAAAAAGGATTGAGAACTGAGACACTTCACTCATTGGCTCAATTCCTGATTAATCGGAAACTTTGATTCCCAAGCTTTTCTTTACAGCAGATGCCTTGGCGGGTTGTTGATTGCCTTTGATCATCATTTCATGATATAATTAAAACATGATATCATGTTTTGATAGTCTATTTGCCTTTTCTTTTCCAGTTGTATTCCTTTAATACTTCGTGGATAAAGATAATCGGCAATAGCATGCTCAGGTTGTAATAAATATCTTCCAAAGGAATGGTCCCGATGCGGATTCCTACAATGTGGCTTTCGGAGTACCAAACAACCGGTTCACCCGTGAAGAAACCCGTTAATGCACCGTTTACGATCAAAAAAGGAATCAGGCAAACCAGGAATGCCAATGCAAAATAATTGAACCAGGTTGCTTTTAACCGGAAATGAATCCCGATAATCAATAAACAGGAAAGAGAACAAGCTGTAAGCGTGTACCAGTTCCGGGCATAGAAAACAGTCAGCAGCAATCCGGAAAGTACCATTGCAAAAGCAAAAGCGCGACCTAGAAGATCCAGTTTCAGATTGGGGAAGTAGCCTCGTATTACTTCGTAAACAAATACGCATGCGTAAGGAACAACTAAAAAGAACAACACTTCTTCGATAGGCAGACGAAATAAATAAACTCCCTGGAGGTATTTGGGAGTGAAGCCCCATATCTGTTGGATCGTGAAATAATTGTCCCATAAAAGGAAAAACAACCCAACCAGCAGGATTGCAGGAAAGACGGTTTTCCAATGCGTATAAAAGTGGATTTTCTTATCGAAACTCAATAAAAGTGGAAAGATGATTGTTCCAAGAATAATCCAGAAGTAGAAACTCATTTAACCGCTCGATTCTGTTTGTAGATCTTTCTGGCTTCAATATAATACTTGAGGGGTACAATCAATAATCCGAAACACTCGCCATCTTCCTTATTGATATGTTTGTGGTGCATTTTGTGAGCTCTTCTGATCGCTAAGAAGTAAGGTGTATTGATCTCACGTATCCATTTAAACCGGCGATGAATAAACACATCGTGGATGAGAAAATAGGTAAATCCATAAGCCATGATGCCGAATCCCATCCATACGAAGCCATACTGTTTATACATCAATCCCAGCATAATTCCCAGCCAGCTCGGCACAGCGAATATGAGAAAAAAGACATCGTTCCGTTCAAAAAAACCGGGTTGCCCCTGGTGATGGTCTTTGTGAAAATACCACATAAAACCATGCATGGCAAACTTATGTGCGGACCATGCCGCAAACTCCGTAAGGAAAAAAGTCGCTATAAAAATCAGTATGCCTGCCCAGGTAGAAATCATCTGTTTAAAATTGCAAAAAATATCACTAAGATCACAAATAATCCGACGGTAACTTTGTTGGTCTCCACATTTTTCCTGCTTAAAATCCAATAAGAGAACAAAGTGGAGAAGATCATCCAGCAAATATAATTATACACCGGAACAACATGTCCTTCCCAAGACCAGAACCCGGAACGAATAGCAACCGGTTCCAATATCCAATCCAAACCGGTCATAAGCGCTCCGGCAATAACCGCTTTTAAAACCAGCGGAATTTTCCATTTGTGAACAATTGCCGCAGAAGTAAATGTGAGCAGCACCCAATTCAAACCGATGATCAAAGGAATTCCATCCAGTTTATATCCCAAAACACTTCCATACCGGTAATGCCCGAACAAAACCGATGTATGTACTCCAATCCATTCGATGGAATAACCTGCAGCGGCAATAAGTATGATGTCCACGTGCTTCTTAAGTGAGTAATCCTTGAACGACAAATACAAACAACCGAAGGAAAGCAAAAGGTTGAAAGGCGTTAATCCTAAAAAATAGGACCGGTAACCGGTGTGTAGCCCGATTAATCCGACGGAATAGAAGATCACTAAAATGACTAACAGCAGGTTTTGCTTTTTTAAAGGGGTCATGGACTAAAATTTAACTCCGAATAAACACACATCGTCTACCTGGTCGAGGTTTCCCTTCCAGGATTGGAAATGATTTTTCAGAAGTTTATGTTGTTCTGTTGTTTTTTCAGTAGAAATACGCAGCAGGTATTCATGCAGATTTGCCAGTTTCAGTTTTTTTCCTTTTTCCCCGCCAAACTGGTCGGCATAACCATCCGTGTATGCAAACAATTCATCCCCTGGCTCCGGATTGATTGTATAGGTTTGGAACCCGGTCATCCAATCACTTTTTCCCACCGGCATTTTATCCGCAGAAAATTTGATCAATTCTCCGCCTCTTACCAGGACCGGGTTGTTATAAGCCGCTGCATAAGCCAATTCCCGGTTTGATTCGTCAAAACAGAAAAGCACACCATCCATTCCATCTTTGGCACCATCATGGGAAATAGATTCTACCAAACGCTTTCTGACGTGATCAAAGATTTTCCCGGGTTCACTGATTCCTAATTGATTAATGGCTTCACTCAAAAAGGTAATATTCAATGCACTCATGAATGCTCCTGGAACTCCATGCCCGGTGCTATCGCAAATAGCGAGGTAGAACTTATCGTCCCGTTTGGTTGCCCAGTAAAAATCTCCGGAAACAATGTCTTTCGGCTGAAAGAAAATAAAGGATTCCGGAAGTGACTCTTTGAGTAATTCCTGTTGTACCAATAAAGATTCCTGGATACGTTTCGCATAATGGATGGAATCCAGTATCTCGGTCTGTTTTTGCTCAATCAATGACTTCTGATCTTCGATCTCTTCGTTTTGCTTATTCAATAAGGCATTTGCTTTTTTCTTTTCCTGGTTAGACCTGAAACTGATTACCAATGATACAACAATTAAAATACCAATCAGCACTAACCCGAGGATGAGGTTGCTTTTACGTTCGTTCTCCGCTTCTATCTTTGCATTGGTCTGCCTGGAAAGCGCCAGATCCTGTTCTTTTCGCTCCAGTTCGTTCAAAGAATTAAGTGTTGCAATTTGGTTCGTCACTGCCTCAAGGTCCGTTTTCTCCTGCAATTCATTCGCCCTTTCATAATACTCCAGCGACTTTTTATAATCACCCGCTTTCTTTAAGATCCCGGACAAAGTGGTATATGTCCGGATTTGAGCATTCGCGTCCTCCGTGTCCTTAAACGCATTCAACGCCAATTCAGCGGCTTCAATTCCTTCCTTAAACCTGTATTGCTCGGCATAAATACATGCTTTTGTAAGCTGCACTTCACCATAACTCAATAAATCCGCTTCGCTATCGGCGTATTTTTCGGCCATGAGGGTAAGTTTCATGGCTTCATCGAAACGCTTCAGATCGAACAGGTAATTGGCACGCCCCAGGTAATATTCCAGCCAAATATCTTCTTCATCCATTTCCTTCGCAACAACATACATTTCATCCAAACAGGCTTTTGCTTTTGAGAATTGTTTCTTTGTACGGTAATCCAGTGATAAATTATAAAGGATGGTCTGCCTGTTACGAACTGCATTTATTTCCCTGCTAAGCTTTCGGGCGATTTCGGAATATTTTACAGATTCATCTATCATGTTTCTATCATGATAAACGGTACTCAGATTCATATAAAGCTGCGCTTCCTGTTCCTTATTCTTAATTCTTTTATTGAGCTTCAGCCCTTCGTTGAAAGTAGATATTGCCTGATCGTAAAGTCCCACCGATTTATAAGCTGCCCCCAAATTCGAGTACAAAATCAGCACTTTATCATCCTGACGGAATTTTTTGGCAATATCAATGGCTTTTTGGTAATGTTTCAGTGCCTGCGCATACGAACCTTTTTCATAATAAACAGACCCCAGGTTAGCATAAGCACCGATTAATTTATCTTCCTGGTGATTCTTGATCCGAAGTGCGATCAATTCATTGTACATGGCGATGGCCTTTGAATATTCTGCGGTATACCGGTAATAAATCCCAAGGGTGTTCTTTGCATCCATAACACCATTCGGATAGTTCCGTTTTTTGGCCAAATGCAATGCCCTATTTGCAAAACTAAGAGTAGAATCCAACGAATAATCCAGGTAAGTCCAGGCAATTTCGTTGTATTGTAAAACCCGCATGGTATCTGAAGAAACAGGCTTTTGAAGTGCATTTTTCAGACTGTCCAGATATTCGGTTTGACCGAAAATTCCAAACCCCGTAAATAGCGCTATGCCTAAAATCCAACTTCGCATAATCGAAGATAATGAAATTCAAAATGATGCATTTCAAAATGCAAAAGAATGTATACAACAATCAACCGAAAGGTTCATTTATCAGCAAAAATATCGGTGTTCTTTGGCTACGAATTCACGAATTATTGCTCTTAACACTCGCTCTTCATCTTATCCTTATTTTACCACTAACATTCCCAATAGAATTATGCAAAAAAATTGTGCGTTAGTGGTAATACCCAGGAGGTTTGTTAGTACAAGAAGTTGTTGAAAGGATACCGGATTGCGAAGATACGCTTGATCTCGGAATACATGGTTTCCTTGAGTTCTTCCACGTTTTCTTTATCAGTAGCGGAAATAAAAACGCATTTGGTAGCCGGCAGGCGATTCATCCAGGTTTTTTTCAATTCATCCAGTGTCATGTTCGAACCGCTTTCATCCGGTTTGTATGCGTCGATCTTATTGAAAACTAGAATCATCGGTTTATCCTTGTTATCCAGTTCAGCCAGCGTTTCATTCACAATGTGCAGCTGATCTTCAAAGTTCGGATGGGAAATATCCACCACATGGATCAACAGATCCGCTTCCCGAACCTCATCCAGCGTAGATTTGAATGATTCCACCAATTGATGAGGTAATTTGCGGATGAATCCAACGGTATCTGTCAGCAGGAAAGGCAGGTTCTCAATCACCACTTTGCGAACGGTCGTATCCAAAGTTGCAAAGAGTTTATTCTCTGCAAATACTTCCGACTTGCTCAACAGGTTCATCAGGGTGCTTTTTCCCACGTTCGTATAACCGACCAGGGCTACGCGCACCAATTGTCCGCGGTTTCCGCGCTGAACCGCCATCTGCTTATCAATCTCCTTGAGTTTTTCCTTCAGGAGCGCAATACGTGTTTGAATGATCCGTCTATCCGTTTCAATTTGGGATTCCCCCGGACCACGCAGACCAATCCCCCCTTTTTGACGCTCAAGGTGAGTCCACAATCTTTTCAGTCGTGGAAGCATATACTGCATCTGTGCCAGTTCGACCTGCGTTTTTGCGTGGGAAGTACGTGCCCTGGAAGCAAAAATATCCAGGATCAAAATGTTCCGGTCGAGGATCTTGCATTCCAGTTCTTTCTCAATATTTCGCAATTGGGAAGGTGAAAGCTCATCGTCAAAAATGACCAGTTCGATCCCGTATTCTTTAATGTATTCTTTGATTTCCTCCAGCTTTCCCGTTCCAACAAAGGTTCTCGGGTTGGGGATCGGAAGTTTTTGTGTAAACCGT
>DJFP01000079.1:1316-3873 GCA_002432565.1 Flavobacteriales bacterium UBA5869 | reverse complement strand
TACCTACATCGAAAAAGATCTGCAAATCAATGACGAAATTGAGAAACTGCGTCTTTCAGCTACTTCAGCACTGCTTTCAGGACGAAGAGATGTGATCGTAATCGCTTCTGTGAGCTGTATTTACGGTATCGGGAACCCGAATGAATTTGCGAACTCCATTATACCGATACGCATCGGGCAGTCCTTTCCAAGAAATAAGTTCCTGCTGCGATTGGTTGAAAATTTGTATTCAAGAACAGAAGCCGAATTCAAACGCGGGACTTTCCGTGTAAAAGGAGACACGGTCGATATTCACCTTGCCTATGCGGATTATGCATTGCGTGTGGAATTTTGGGGAGATGAAATTGAACGCATACGGACCATTGATCCGGAAAACAATTCCGAGATAGAAGTTTTCTCCGAAATCAACATTTACCCGGCAAACATTTTCGTTTCAAGTCCGGAAACAACACGTAGGGCAATT
Organism: Flavobacteriales bacterium UBA5869; assembly: GCA_002432565.1. GTDB lineage: Bacteria > Bacteroidota > Bacteroidia > Flavobacteriales_D > Crocinitomicaceae > Fluviicola. The sequence goes on along the minus strand of DJFP01000079.1, from coordinate 3,410 downwards.
GATCAGATCGGTGAAGATATGGTCATCCAGGTTGAGAACTTCAAGCGTGAAGGAAAACTGCTCGAAGCAAAACGTCTCGAAGAACGCACTTCCTACGATATGGAAATGATGCGCGAATTGGGCTATTGCTCTGGAATTGAGAACTATTCCCGTTATTTCGATCAGCGTGCTCCGGGAACACGGCCTTTCTGTTTACTGGATTATTTCCCGGATGATTATTTGATGATCGTAGACGAAAGCCACGTCACCATGCCCCAGATACGCGCCATGTACGGCGGTGACCGAGCACGAAAGATCAACCTGGTAGATTACGGCTTCCGGATTCAGGCAGCGATGGACAACCGCCCACTAATGTTTGATGAATTCCAGTCACTGATAAACCAGATTGTTTATGTTTCCGCTACTCCGGCTGATTTTGAGCTGGAACAATCCGAAGGGGTCGTAGTAGAACAATTGATACGCCCGACCGGATTATTGGACCCTGTCATCGAAGTTCGTCCAAGCCTGAACCAGATCGATGATTTGATCGAAGAAATGCAGTTACGCATCGAAAAAGACGAACGTACATTGGTTACCACTCTGACCAAACGCATGGCGGAAGAACTACAGAAATACCTGGATAAACTGGGCATTGCCTGTCGTTACATCCATTCGGATATTGACACCATTGAACGCGTGGAAATCCTGCGTCAGCTGCGTTTGGGTGAATTTGACGTTCTGATCGGGGTAAACCTGCTTCGCGAAGGGCTCGATTTACCGGAAGTAAGTTTGGTTGCCATCATTGATGCGGACAAAGAAGGATTTTTGAGAAATGAGCGCTCACTGGTACAAACAGTCGGTCGTGCCGCACGAAATGTAAATGGGCGCGTGATTATGTATGCGGACAAAATGACCGATTCGATGCAGCGCACCATTACCGAAACAGAGCGCAGAAGAGCTATGCAGATGGCTTACAACGAAGCGAACGGCATTGTCCCGACCGCATTGAACAAATCCAAGGAAGTAATCCTGAAATCAACGAAAGTGGCGGACGGAGATCCGGAAACACGTTCACAAAAAGCATACTATGCTCCGGAAGAATCCGGTTCAATGGCTGCAGAACCGGCGGTAAATTACTCCAATCCGGAAGATTTGGAAAAAGCGATCGTTGCGAAACGCAAACAAATGGAAAAAGCCGCAAAAGACCTCGACTTTATCGAAGCTGCACGTCTGCGCGATGAATTATTTGAATTACAGGCAAAGAAAAAATAGAGACTTGAGACAAAAGACGTCAGACATAAGACAGGAATCTGTCCATAGTCTATAGTCTTTCATCTTAAGTCTAAATAGTAATAAACTCTGGAAAATGAAAAAAACAATCTTCCTTGCAACACTCCTATTGGTAGTGGTTGCTTGCAACAAACCGCTTTTGAAATACAACTCCAACTTTGAAGGTACCTGGTACAGCGAACCCCAGTACAACCCGGATTTAGGCGTTTTTGTAAGCGATGAATTGGTTTTTTCCGGAAAAGAAGGCAGCTACCAGGTTGATTGCAAAGACACCTGCGCGACCAACTTATGTGATTGCACGGCAAAAATCACCGGAACACCGGAAATCAACAAACAGCATACAATCATTCGGTTGAATTCCCAAACCCAGAGAACCTTTCAGCTGGATGCAGAACCTTATGAACAAGGCGGTTTTTGGTTTATGGAAGTGGATGGGAAGACTTATAAGAAACAGTAGGTACAAGATCGATCCCGCATCTGCGTCTATCCATTTTTCGGCGAATCGTACCGCCTCTTTCCTATTCAATCATTAATTTCGCAAACAAAAACTATGAACTTCAAATCTGCTTTGGGCGCACTTCGCATCGTCGGGATATTGGAAGGGATTTCCTTTCTTTCGTTTTTGGTGACCATGCCTTTGAAATATTGGATGGATATTACAGCTCCGAATAAAATTGTAGGAATGGCACACGGCGTTCTATTCATTGCATACGTGTTTTTGCTATTTTGGGCATCAACAGAAACAAAATGGAATATGAAGACCAAATTTTGGGCATATGCAGCTTCTCTATTGCCTTTCGGGACCTTTGTTGCAGACGCTAAAAT
>DJFP01000079.1:1112-1246 GCA_002432565.1 Flavobacteriales bacterium UBA5869 | reverse complement strand
GCATATTTTAAAGATGAATTTGAAATCGTGGTGGTGATTGACGTGTTGCGTGCAACATCTGCAATCTGCGCGGCATTCGACAATGGAATTGCATCCATTATCCCGGTTCCTACTGTAGAAGAAGCCTGGGAATA
>DJFP01000079.1:220-937 GCA_002432565.1 Flavobacteriales bacterium UBA5869 | reverse complement strand
TGTTCGGGCTGGCAGGACAAATTCAACCTGGAAGATACCATTTGTGCAGGTGCAATCTGTGACCACCTGATTAATACCGGGAATTTTACTTCCGTAGAAGATTCATCCATCGCTGCAAAATACTTATATCTTTCAGCAAAAGACAATTATCTNNGATTAAAAAACCTAAATTTGAATGAAGACATCAAGTATTGTTTGACTCCAAACCAAACAAACGTGATTCCAATTTTGAAAAATGGTAAACTGGTCAATATTTCAGAAAACCAGCATCATACTGCTGCTAGCCCTGCTCACGTCTGATTTCATAACTGCAGGACCTCTTCCCTATTACCGCATCCCGAATCCTGCTCTCTGGGGATTTTTCGGTCACAAGCGCATTAACCGGGTAGCCACTTTTACGCTTCCCCCAGAAATGTTCGGCTTCTTCAAGGAAAACATTGAGTTCATTACAGAACATGCGGTAGACCCTGACAAACGTCGTTACGGAGTGGATGGAGAAGCTCAACGGCATTACATCGATATTGACCACTATGCGGTCAATGGCCAAGATCCTTTTGAAGTAGTGCCGAAACGCTGGAAGGATGCCGTTGCCAAATTCAGCGAAGATACCCTTCAGGCCTACGGAATTGTTCCATGGCACATTTTGGTGATGAAAAACCGGCTTCAGAAAGCTTTCGAATCGAAGAATATCGACCTGATCCTGAAAAACGCAACGGA
>DJFP01000079.1:0-168 GCA_002432565.1 Flavobacteriales bacterium UBA5869 | reverse complement strand
GGTTTGTGGGAAAGCCGTATCGTTGAATTGAACGCGGAAGAATACGATTACTTCGTAGGGAAAGGAAAGTACATCCCGGACGTACTGGAATTTGCCTGGGATGCCGTGAAAGCTTCCAATGCAGCCGTAGACTCGGTATTGAGGATGGAAAAAGAACTGACAGCTGAG
>DJFP01000243.1 GCA_002432565.1 Flavobacteriales bacterium UBA5869 | reverse complement strand
GGTGTGTAGTTCAGGTAATATTCCGCCAGGAAGTCCATTCCTTGTTTGGATTCCGGTTGGATCAGGTAATGAGCAATCATGGTGTCGAATAACGGTCCGGCGAAAGCTACTCCATAACGGTGCAGTACCTGCATGTCGTATTTCATGTTGTGAGCGATCTTTTCGATTTTCTCACTTTCGAAGAAGGGTTTGAATTCGTCTACAATTGCCTGAGCTTCAGCTTTGTCTTTCGGAACGGCGACGTAATAAGCCTCACGTGCCTGGAATGAAAAAGACATTCCGACCAAATCCGCATGAAGGGCATTTACGTCGGTTGTTTCCGTGTCGAAACAAACGGATGTCTGCTTGAGCAATTTAGTTAGTAAAGCTTTACGTTCTTCTGGCAAAGTAACCAGGTGGTATGCTGCTTTTTCGGTTGCTATCGTTTTTACACCGCTTGTAGGCTGTGCCTGCTGTACTTCTACCAAACTCTGAGTACCAAAAAGGTCTAACTGGCCGTTTGAATCTACTCCGGCGGAGGTCACCACGATTTCTTCACCCGTAATCCGCTTTGCCAGGTTGCGGAATTCCAGGTCTGTAAAAATATCCAGGATGAGGTTTTTATCTGGTTCCTGGTACTTCAATTCTTCAGGATTGAATTCCACCGGTGAGTCCAGAATGATTGTTGCAAGGAGTTTGGAAATGATTCCCTGTTCCTTGAAATTGATCATGTTTTCCTTCATTTTCCCTTTGAGGGATTCTACGTTCTCAAAAACACCTTCCATGGAACCATAATCAGCGATCAGTTTTTTGGCTGTTTTCTCACCAACTCCCGGAATTCCCGGAATATTGTCGGCTGCATCACCCCATAGTCCAAGGATATCTATCACCTGCAGCGGATCTTTCACTTCAAACTTTTCACAAACTTCTTTTACTCCCATCACCGTAGCCGGATCTCCACCACGACCTGGTTTGTAAATGAAAATATTTTCGCTTACCAACTGACCGAAATCCTTGTCCGGTGTCATCATGTATGTAATGAATCCTTCTTTTTCCGCTTTTTTGGCTAATGTTCCGATCAAATCATCCGCTTCGTAACCTTCTACTACATACATCGGGATGCGGAAAGCTTCAATAATGCGTTTGATGGGTTCGATCATGCTGCGGATGTCTTCCGGCATTTCTTCTCTGTGTGCTTTGTAGTCTGCGAAATCCACATTTCGGTTGGTTGCACCTCCTGGAGGATCAAAAACAACTGCGATGTGTGATGGTTTCTCCTTATTCAGGATATCAATTAACACATTGGTGAACCCAAAAGCGGCGGATGTGTTTTGTCCTTTTGAATTAACTCTTGGATTTTTGGCAAAAGCAAAATATGCCCTGTAAATCAAAGCAAAAGCATCTAAGAGGAACAATTTTTTATCGGATTCCGGAGTAAGCATAATCTTTAAGAATTGTGAGGTACAAGTTTAAGGCAAATTCAGCAATAATTTCCCACGCGGTTTTTGAATTTTTGTTCAAACAGAATTTAAGACGAAGGCAGAGCAATTATGTGACTTAAATAGAAATGTTTTGTGAAATAAATTTACCGAAACCACTAAATATGTTATTTAAAACACGATTGGTGTGAAGGGATCGTGGACATGGAGTATTCATTTTATGGCGCGAAATCTAGTGATTAGATAAAAAACAAGCTAAGTATGAAGCTTTCTGAAATGTTAAACTTTGGAACAGGTATGAAAACACTTCTAACATGCTGTATATTAGCTTTCTAACAAATAAACTATTCACGCCATGGAAAGAACCCGTTTTGACTCGTCTTGAACGTTCCTACGTTAAAAAATAACTACTAACAGTTTTATTACACACTATTTACTTTTTAATCTTATGAAACAATTTCTAAAATTAGTCTGTTTCGTGCTGCTTTATTGTGCAGGAAACAATTTAACCGCTCAGACCAGTGCTGGCGGACCTTGCCCGGATATCAATGTCAGTACTGGAATTGATGCTGCGGGAAATGCAATAGCTGTCGGTGCAACCGATCCTTTCTGGACAATCAGTTCTGGTCCGGTTGGTCCGGCTGCAAAACGTGTACAAAGCTACCTTCCTTATTGGCAAGTAACACCTGTAGCGGGAACAAATGCCTGCTGGATCAATGGTTCAGGCACGATTTTTAACAATGCAGCGGGAAATTATACGTTCTCACGCACCTTTAACATTGCACCCGGAACCACCAGTTTTACCACAAATTTTGGTATCGCCTGGGATGATGTTTTGGTTTCGATCCAGCTAGTCCCGCCAGGTCCCGGAACTCCTATTCCGCTTACGGTTCCGCCATCAGCGCCTTACATGGTAAGTCCGCCGATTGGTTATACGGTTGCGTCGCCAGCCGCAGGAACATGGACCATTGAATGCGTTGTTAATTTTGTAGACAATGTTGGAGCTTTTATTCTTTCAGGTTCTATTGACGTAGATTGTAACGATAATCCTTGTACATGCGAAAATATTCATCCTGAATTTACGTACACCACATCTACTGATTGTATTACTACATTCACGGGGACGATTAACCCTAACTGCGCTAACACCACGACCCAGGTTGAATGGATTATCGATGGAGTTTCAGCTGGATTTGGACTGACATTCAATTATGCATTCCTAACCAACGGCTCTCATACTGTCTGCATGGTAGTAACTTTAACTTTAGCTGATGGTACGACTTGTATAAGGGAATCCTGTCGTATAGTGAATATTGATTGCAACCCTTGCAGCTGTGATCTGGTCATACCTCATTTTACTTTTACGGTTGATAAGTGTATTGCCCAATTCGTAGCAGATCCTTCGTTACCTTGTTGTATTAAAGACATCAATTATGAATGGTATGTGGATGGCTTACCTGCGGGAACCGGACAAAACTTTAGTCACACGTTCACTTCGAATGGATTCTATAATGTCTGTTTGTTTATTACAGCGATATTAAATGATGGAACGGTATGTTACAAAGAAATATGTCAGTTGGTTGAAATAACTGATTGTGACGAATGTAATTGTAATCAACTTCAACCTTCATTCAATTTCAACATCGTAAACTGCGAAGGTTATTTCGATGCCGTAGTTTCGGCNNTATACGTTCCCTGCTAACGGACCATATAACATTTGTCTGCAGGTAACTACCATTATGCCGGATGGAAGTCTTTGTACGAAGGAATTCTGTAAAATCGTTAAGGTGAAAGACTGTGATCCTTGTAATTGTGATCAGCTTGAGATAGGTTTTGATCACTTCTTAGATAATTGTGTCGGGAATTTCACCGGCCTCGTAGGACTTCCTGCCTGTATGCAGATTACTGGATGGAATTGGTCGGTAAATGGTGTTTACGTTGGTTCGGGTCCGGTATTTAATTATACTTTCCCAGCGAATGGTGTCTACAATGTTTGCCTGACAGTAACTACAGTTATGCCAAATGGACAGAAATGTTTGAAAGAAGTATGTAAACTGGTTGACGTGAAAGATTGTGATCAATGTAACTGTCAACAGTTACAGACCAATTTCGAATACCTGATAAACCAGTGTAATGTGGAATTGTTAGGAGAGGCTTATGGTCCTAGTTGTATGTCCAACTACCAATACGAATGGTATGTAAATGGTTCACCCGTAGGAAGCGGACAAAATTTCGTTTGGACTGCTCCTGCTAATGGAACTTATACAATCTGTTTATATGTTACGGTAACTTTACCTGATGGGACCCTGTGTCACAAAGAAATATGCAAAGATATTGTAATAACGGATTGTGATCAATGCAATTGCAGTGACATAGTAGCAGGGTTTAATTGGCAGATTGCTCAATGCACCGCTTACTTCAACGCGTTTTTTAACCAGACTCCGTGTATACAAAGCTACTCGATTGACTGGTACGTGGATGGTCTGTACGTTGGTTCCGGAACACCGTTCTCTATGCCGGTAGCAGGAAATGGTACTCACACAGTTTGTATGGTACTTACCACTGTTCTTACCAATGGACAAGTATGCCAGACCGAATCCTGTAAAACGATTGATGTAGTTGGTTGTGGATGCCCTTGCAGTCTCCTGAACGGAATAATTAATTTCCAGGTTGACAAATGTAATATACACCTCGTGGCACAACCTCAGATTCCGCAATGTATGATGAATTCATCGGTTCCAACAAGCTATAGTTGGACAGTGAATGGTTCATATGCGGGTTCAGGTCCTGTAATTAACTATACAGCCGGAGGAAATGGTACTTACCATGTTTGTGTACTGATCGTTGTTACGAAGCCAAACGGACAGAAATGTGAAAAAATGATCTGTAAGGATATTGTTGTAAGCAATTGTAATGCAACGCCAACAAATCCACAGACAATTTATCAGCCAGGTCCAACAATGGAAGAGTCGTTAAAGCTTTACCCAAATCCGGCCAGTACAGAGCTCAATATCGATTTCACAACGAAAGACGCGGGAACAGTAAACATTACCTTCAAAACAACAGATGGTAAAGTATTCCTAAATCAATCGATCGACGCTCAAGCGGGACAACAACGGCTTAAAATGCCTATTCCGCCAATGGTTTCAGATGAAATGATTTTGGTTGAGATTACTGTGGACGGTGAAACAACTGTCCGTAAAGTAAGTGTTGTAAAGCACTGATTTTAAATCACAGCAAATAACATGTTTGAAAGCCGTTCCTCTCTTCTGAGAGGGATGGCTTTTTTACTTTTCCAATGATTCGTGATTCTGTTTGCGAAGTTAACAGCTGAAACTTTATAACTATTCTAATTTTCTGAGTTTTCAACTCCTGATTTCCCCGAACTTTGCAGGGTGATCAGAGCGTTTAAATTATTCGTTGCTTACGGGATTGTCTTTTTGGTGGGTTACCTCGGTACGGGGATTACCCTGCATTATGTCAAGCCGGAAATGCGCATACTTCCTGAATTCGTAGAGAATATTTTGGACGGAGGCGCTACCTGGAAGGTCCAATACCCCGAAGAATCGGATGTTTCGATGTTTGACGTGCGAACGTTTAATCCGGAAGCACACGATCCGGAAGAAGAAATTCTTTTCACGGATGATTACAATTCGGAGAATGGAATTTTTTGCTTTAGAGGAAATGCTCAGCGCAATGCCCCGACACGCGGAATTCTGAAGGGAAGACCAAAAGACATTCGCCCGGATTGGGAATTTACCACGGGTTACGACGGAAGAACGACTGAATACGGTTCCTGGGGCGGCGGTTCGGGCTGGACCGGTCAACCTTTGGTAATTAAATGGCCTAAGAATATTTCAAAACGTCTTTACGGAATAAACCCGGAATATGTGAACCAGAAAAATTTCCGGGAAGTGGTTGTGGGAAGTTTGTGCGGGGATATTTATTTCATCGATTGGAAGACCGGGAAAGCAACCCGTCCGCATGTGACGATTGAAAATCCGATCAAGGGAACAGTATCCGTAGATCCCAGAATGAATGGTTTGCTCTACGTAGGACAAGGAATTAAGAACGGGGAACGTTTCGGTTCTTACATTTTCAACCTGTTTACCGGTAAGGAAATCTTCTTCCGGAATGGTTTGGATCCGAAAGCGCGAAGACTCTGGGGTGCATTTGACAGCAATTCCCTGGTAGATGCAAAAACGGGATATTGGTTCCATCCGGCTGAGAACGGCCAGATCTACAAAACCAAAATTGCGAAAGGGAAAGAAATCCCGAAACCATTTATTTTCAACTACCAGATTCAAAAACACCCGGATTTGGGGATTGAATCGAGCTTTGGTGCCTGGAACAACCTGGGTTGGTTCGGAGATAACGGCGGAAATGTATTCTGCATGAACCTGATGACCATGAAACCTGTCTGGTACCTGGATAATTACGATGATACGGATGCTTCTATGGTAATCGATCTGCAGGAAGATAATCATCCGTATTTGTATACCGGAAACGAAGTAGATAAGCAAGGTGAGACCGGTACGGCACACATTCGCAAGATCGACGGACTGACCGGTAAAGAGATTTGGGACGTTTCCCGGAAATCGACCAATACCAGGCTTAACGGACGCGTCAATTCAGGGGGTGTCCTGGCTTCTGTTTTACCCGGAAAGAAAAAGGCAGGCAAACTGGTTTACGGGATTTTCTCTCGTGTGAACGGTACTTTGGCAGGAGAATTCGTAGCTATCGATAAAACAACAGGAAAAGAAAGATTTTCCATTCCGATGGATTATTACAGCTGGGCTTCCCCGATAGATCTTTACGACAAAGCAGGAAACTGCTATATTTTCTTCACAGATGTCTATGGAACGATTTACCTGGTGGACGGGTTGAGCGGGAAGATCATTGTGAAGCGAAAAACCGACTGTGTATGGGAATCCTCTCCGGTTGCCTGGGGAAATCGTATTGTGGTTGGAAGCCGTGGAAAGAAGATCGTAAGCTTTGTAATAGAATAAGGACCTTCGACTCCGCTCAGTTACCTTATTCGGTCTGTTTTGAATTAAGTCGAAGCCCCGTTGTTACTTTTCAAAACTTTAGCATTTCAGGTTAAACCAGTGAGAGACTAAAAATGTATCTTTGTTTTCAATGAAAAATTCGAATCGCCCGCTCATTTTCGTAACCAACGATGACAGTCTGCATGCAAAAGGAATAGCTTCTTTAGTTACTGTTGCCCAGGAGTTTGGAGATGTAGTGGTAATAGCGCCCGACAAACCGCAATCAGGAATGGGCCATGCCATCACTATTTCACATCCGTTGAGATTGTTCCGTTCTGATATTTTTGAAGGAATTGAAGCGTATTCCTGCAGCGGAACACCGGTTGACTGTGTAAAGCTTGGAGTTTATGAAGTATTGCACCGCAAACCGGACCTGATCCTGTCAGGAGTAAACCATGGTTTGAATTCTTCTACGAACGTTTTGTATTCAGGAACAATGTCGGCCGCTGTTGAGGCTGCTATGGAACACATTCCGAGCATAGGTTTTTCGTATGGGGATTTTGACCCCGACGCGGATTTTTCTGCTTCCATGTATGTGGCAAAACAAGTTATTCCTCAAATCCTTGCACATGGATTACCGCAGGGAGTTTGCCTGAATGTAAATATTCCGAAAGGTCCGGTGGAAGCCTTGAAGGGAATTGAAGTCTGCAGACAAGCTTATGCTTTTTGGGAAGACCGTTTCGATAAACGCATGGACCAGTTCGGAAGACCTTACTATTGGCTGACCGGAACATTTGATTCCCGTGAAGATGCTACAGATACGGATTTACATTTTTTAGATCAGGGGTATGCGACTATTGTACCGACTCAATTTGATCTGACAGCTCACCAAACGATTGCTGATTTGAAAAAGATATTCTAATGAAAAAAAGATTTAACTGGAATGCACGTACAACAGTAGGAATGCTCATCGGCATCCTTTCTCCGTTTATCTGTGTTCCGCTGACTATATGGATCATTTCCCTGGCACAGCATTATCCGTTTTCGCTGTTTTGGGACCGCTTTTTCATCGATCTGAATGTTATGAGCAAATTCCTTTCGCTTTCGATCATCCCGAATCTGATCTGGTTTTATGTGTTCCTGAATAAGGAACGTTATGACCTGGCACGTGGGATTATTGTCGGATCCGCTTTGTTCCTGCCGTTTATTATTTATGTCAACTTAATTCGATAATGAGTAAAAAACTGTATATCATTTCGGGGGAAGCATCCGGGGATTTGCATGGAGCAAATGTGATGAAGGAGTTGTATGCGGAGCAGCCTGATCTCGATATTCGTTTTTGGGGCGGAGATAAGATGCAGGCGGTTGGTGGAACCATGGCAAAGCACATTCGTGAACTGGCGTTTATGGGGTTTGTGGAGGTGTTGATGAACCTGCCGACGATTCTTCGAAATATACGCTTCTGCAAAGAAGATATTCTCAAATTCAAACCGGATGCCTTGCTGCTGATTGATTACCCGGGTTTCAACATGAGAATCGCTGAGTGGGCAAAGAAAAATAATATCAAGGTTTACTATTACATTTCTCCGACAGTGTGGGCATGGAAGGAAAATCGCGTGCACAAGATCAAAAGAGATGTTTTCAAACTGTTCTGCATTCTTCCGTTTGAAGCGGACTTTTACAAAAAGTACAACTACGATGTAGAGTATGTCGGGCATCCTTTACTGGATGAAATAGAACAATACCAGAAGCTCCCGAAACAGGAATTACAAATAACCCCAACGTATAAACCGATTATTGCGATGCTTCCGGGCTCCAGGAAACAGGAGCTGCGTACGAAGCTGCCGGTCATGCTTCCTCTGGTGGACTTGTTCCCGCAGTATCAATTCGTGATTGCCGGGGCACCCAATATGGATATTGCTATTTACAAAGAGCTGATCGGCGATAAGGCTGTGGATGTCGTGTATGGTCAGACTTACCCCTTGCTGCAGCAATCCGAAGCAGCTGTAGTGACTTCCGGAACTGCCACACTTGAAACCGGTCTGTTCGAGATTCCCGAAGTGGTTTGTTACATTGGAAATGCGATTTCATATCAAATAGCCAAAAGATTAGTGAATGTAAAATACATTTCATTGGTAAACCTGATCCTGGATAAGGAATCAGTTACGGAATTAATCCAGAATGAATGTACAACAGATCGTTTGGCGAAAGAACTGTCACTGGTAATTAAAGGCGGAAGCAAGCGTGAGCAGGTTCTAAAAGACTATACCGAACTAAAGAATATGTTAGGTAAGGGTGGTGCATCGAAGAAAGTTGCACAATCAGTGTTGAAAACTATTTGAGTTCGAGCCCATTTCAGTTTGGTACAGAACTAATTTTGTAGGATGTTGCGCTTATTCGTGCTCATAGGGTTCATTTTTCCGTGTTTCGCATTTTCTCAGCAAATGCGGATAGGCGTTTTGCGTGATTATTCCGTACAACGGATTGTCTTTGCTTATTCAGAAGGAAGTTACAATGTGTTTGGTGACACGATGCAGTTCACAACGCTTTTACCCAGTGAATTCGTGGAACTGTCCGTTACAGCTAATAACCTGATCTCGCTGAAAGTTGGGGTAAATGAAGTAGCTGTCGTTTCCAAAGTGCTTCTGGTTGCTACGAAACTGAATAATTCCCTGGTATATTCCACAAAAATACCTGCAGTTAAAGAACGCAAATACAAGGACGATGTTGAAATTACAGTTCTGAACGGAGCTTTGACAATCGTCAACCTGGTGGATATTAATAATTACCTGAGCGGTGTTGTAGAATCGGAAGGAGGTGGAGGAAAAGAGATCGAATATTATAAAGTTCAGGCTTTGATGAGTCGTACCTATGCCTTAAAGTACAAAACAAGGCATCAGAAAGAAGGATTTGATTTGTGCGACCGAACACACTGCCAGGCTTATCACCACCAGTTGAGGCTGAATCCGATCATTGACTCAGCAGTTCTAAAAACAGAAGGAATGGTGATGGTTGACCAGCAGGGACATTTGGTAGATGCTTATTTCCATGCAAACTGCGGTGGTCAGACCTCCGAACCGGATTATGTATGGAACAACAAAATTCCTTACCTGAGCACTTTTAAAGATACGTTTTGCATTTATACCAAGCAGGCTACCTGGGAAAAACGAATTCCGCAGACAGATTGGATGGAGTACCTGGTAACGGCTTTTCATTATCCTGTCAATGATTCCGTGCTGGGACCAATGATCTACACCTTCAATCAAACCGACCGATGCGCTTTTTACCAGTATCCCTGGCTTGGAATTCCTTTGCGGGATATCCGGGAGCATTTTAAATTGAAATCCACGTTTTTCAATTGTTACCCGGAAGGGACGGAAGTGGTTTTGCGTGGTCGCGGTTATGGACATGGAGTAGGTTTATGCCAGGAAGGAGCCATGAAAATGGCTAAATTCGGGTTCAATTATGTGCAAATAGCTTTGTATTATTTTCCCGGAGTGAAGGTGGTGAATTACCAGGAGCAGCAGTATTTTAATCAACAGCCAAAGATTGTGGAACTGGATTAAGTAGGCACGTGAAGCTTCGCGTGCCTACTGTCATTCGATTTTTAATTACTTATACGTGATCACAAAAATATCTTCGTTGTCTTTCTTGAAGAATTTGTCTTCTCGTGCTAATTTTTCGAGGTAAGAAGGGTCCTTGATCTGTGAAAGGATGTATTTCGTATCCTTCAGTTTCAGGTTCATTTCAGATTGTGCTGAACGAAGCTCCGAGAGCTTTTTATTTTGATTGATGATGGTAAAGATATCCACCTCGTCCAAAAACAAATTGTACACCGTGAAAAGGCATAAAGCAAGGATGTATTTGTTTCTGAAAGGTGTAAGATACTTCTTCATATTCCAAAGTTAGGGCTTATTCCTGCGTTTCCGGCTAAAGAAATTTAGGAGATATCCTCCGGTCAATGTTAATAGAAACAAATCGGGCCGTGATTAATCACGGCCCGGTTATTCAATTTGGTTCAAATCAATTGACGATCTGATCGTATTTTGCTTTAAAGTCTTCGTTGTTTTCATACCACTGAGCCACTTTACCCATCACAGCTTTCGCTTTNNGTCTTTTTCAGCCTGGTCCCAGCCGGAAATATCCGAGACTGATTTCAATAAGGTTTCAGCTTCTTTCCACTTGGTGTTTGCTCCTCCTTTATCAGAGTTGCGGTATTTACAAACACCGTCCAGGTATTTTGCCCCGATACTGTTGATGTTTATCTTGTAATACTTCATAATCCAGGTTGAAGCTTTTTTGTAATCAGGAACTTCCACTTCATTTCGGATGGTTTCTACCAAACTATTCTTGAATTGGTCATAAAATTCAGCGTATTCTGCCTGAACGCTTCCATCTTTATCGTACTTGATACTTTTTCCAACTTCTCCGATCGCTTCTTTGTAAGCATTTTTATACTTTTCGTCATCGGAACCACTCAATGAAACTTTGTAAAGACCTCTTCCCATCCACATATGCGGCAAGGCATCGCTCTTTGTTTTGTCATTCATGGTATATTTTTCAGACGCACGAACCAGTTTTTCATAGTCACCGTCCGCATAAAGGATGCGCAAATCGTTGTATTCCGGTGCTTGTGCAACCAGTAATTTGGTAGTAAGAAGAGCACCAATCAGAACAAGCTTTTTCATAATATTTAATTTCGTTGAATGGGTAAAACCAATAACTATGCCGAATGTACGAAAACTTTAAATAAAAGTTTCGTTGCGGTCTTTGAAAATGACTCTTTCCCAATTGAAAATGAACAATTGATAACCGAAAAGTGAAGAATTTGTTACAATTGACTGATTTTTCAATTATTGTTCAGCACTTTGGATCAGCAGTTCCAGGATTTTCTGAGCGGCCTTAGAGATCTTTGTCCCGGGACCAAATACTCCGAAAACTCCAGCGTCGTACAAGAAATCATAATCCTGCGCCGGAATAACACCGCCGGCAACCACCATAATATCCGGCCTGCCCAGTTTTTCCAATTCGGCAATAACCTGCGGAACCAGGGTTTTATGTCCTGCTGCCAATGACGAAACTCCCAATACATGGACATCGTTCTCAATAGCTTGTTTGGCAGCTTCTGCAGGCGTTTGGAAAAGGGGGCCTATGTCTACATCAAAACCAATGTCAGCAAAGGAGGTCGCGATGACTTTTGCTCCGCGGTCGTGTCCGTCCTGGCCCATTTTTGCGATCATGATGCGCGGCCTCCTTCCTTCCAGTTTTGCAAAGGTTTCGACCAAAGTTTTAGCTTTTTCAAAATCGGTATCACTCATACTTTCCGCTGAATAAACTCCGCTGATTGAACGGATGGTTGCCTGATGTCTTCCGAAGGTTTCTTCCATTGCCAGTGAGATTTCACCCAGGGATGCACGTTCCCGGGCGCATGCTACAGCAAGCTCCAGTAAGTTACCTGTTCCCGTGCGTGTCGCTTCGGCTAGTTTTTCCAATGCAGCTTTCACACGTTCCGGGTTTCTGGTTTCGCGAAGTACCTTCAATCGTTTTAACTGGGATTCACGAACCTTGGTATTGTCTACCTCCAGGATGTCAATCACGTCTTCTTTTTCCAATTGGTAGCGGTTAACGCCTACAATAATGTCTTTTCCTGCGTCAATCCGGGCCTGCTTGCGTGCTGCCGCTTCTTCGATGCGCATTTTAGGAATACCGGTTTCTATAGCTTTGGCCATTCCACCCAATTCTTCTACTTCCTGGATCAGTTTCCAGGCCTCGTCAACCAATTCCTGTGTCAGGCTTTCTACGTAATAACTTCCGCCCCACGGATCGATGAGGTCTGTCATTCCCGTTTCCTGCTGCAGGTAAATTTGGGTGTTGCGGGCAATACGTGCCGAGAAATCTGTCGGTAATGCGATGGCCTCATCCAATGCATTGGTATGAAGCGATTGTGTTCCGCCGAAACCGGCGGCCATGGCTTCGATGCAGGTTCTTGCTACGTTATTGAACGGGTCTTGCTCGGTTAAACTCCACCCGGAAGTTTGACAGTGCGTTCTAAGCGCCAGTGATTTCTCACTTTTCGGGTTAAACTGGGAAACGAGTTTTGCCCAAAGCAGTCTTCCTGCGCGCATTTTCGCGATTTCCATAAAGTGGTTCATCCCGATCGCCCAAAAGAAGCTCAGGCGCGGAGCAAATGTGTCTACGTCCATTCCTGCACCGATTCCTGCACGCAGGTATTCCAATCCGTCTGCTAAGGTGTAAGCCAATTCAATACTGGCCGTTGCACCTGCTTCCTGCATGTGGTAACCGGAGATGGAAATGGAATTGAAGCGCGGCATTTTTTCAGCCGTATAAGCAAAAATATCTGCAATGATGCGCATCGATGGAGCGGGCGGGTAGATGTACGTATTCCGCACCATGAATTCTTTGAGAATGTCGTTTTGAATAGTTCCGGAAAGTTCCTCTTGCTTAACTCCCTGTTCTTCGGCCGCTACAATGTAGAATGCCATAATCGGAAGTACGGCGCCATTCATGGTCATGGAAACCGACATCTCGTTCAATGGAATCTGGTCGAAGAGGATTTTCATGTCCAGGATGGAATCAATCGCTACGCCTGCTTTTCCGACATCACCGACTACGCGCTCGTGGTCCGAATCGTATCCGCGGTGTGTTGCCAGGTCAAATGCAACGGAAAGACCTTTTTGGCCCGCTGCCAGGTTCCTGCGGTAAAATGCATTTGATTCTTCTGCAGTTGAAAATCCTGCATATTGTCGGATTGTCCACGGACGGATCGCATACATGGAACCGTAAGGTCCGCGTAAAAACGGAGCTAAACCGCTTACGAACCCTAAATGTCCGACCTTTTCAAGATCTGCTTTGTTGTAATAACTTGCCAGTTCTATTTTCTCCGGTGTGGAAAAGACTTCCTTTTCGGCTTTCCCTGACAGTGCATCCGAATTTAAGGATACGTTTTCAAATGATTGACGGATACTCATAGGGTTTGTTCTAAAATTAAAGGTTTCAGATTATTCCAGCATGCAGGGAGTTCTGTCCAGCTGTTCTCAACCTGTTCCGGATTAGGGAAAATATTGATCCCTATCCTTTTTTCCGTTTTGTCTTTGATCTCTGCTGTGCGCATGGCTGCTTTTTCGGCAATCTCCGAAGCAAGTGTTTTTCGTACTTCGGAGTTGGAAATACTTCCGTTTCGTTCTATCCATTGGAAGGAACTCCATGCACGTTCGGCAATAGTTTCGGTTAAAGCATCCAAAGCATAAGAACCACCTGCCGGATCAAGTACGATCTGCAGATAGGATTCTTCTTTCAGAAGCAGGGAAATGTTGGTTGCCATTCGGCGTGTAAACACCGTATTGGAATTTGCGGAGTACCAATCATATGGCTGAATGTTCAGGTGTTGAATTCCACCCAAAACTGCAGACATTGCTTCGGTAGTCTGGCGCAGCAAATTGGTGTACGGATCTTTCAAACTGACATTCAAAAAGCCGGTACGGGCTGTAATGGTAGCGGCTAACGAGCAAGTGTGTTTAGGTGAATAAGCAGAAACGATCTGTGCCCAGCAAGTTCTGAATGCACGGATTTTTGCCAATTCGAAGAAGTATTTGCTTCCGATGCCAAAGGTGAAATGAATGGCTGCTGCGGCTGTATCACAATCGATGCCTTTTTCCAGTTGTTTGAGGAGTAATTCATGACCTTCCGCCAAAGCAATGCTCAACTCCTGCCAGGTTGTTCCGCCGGCTTGCTGCACCAGGGATGCATCAATATGGTATAACTTCAGATTTGGATTTTTATCCGGGGAAGTCCGAAGATCGGTCTTTAACAATTCGTCGTTGTCAGCGTATTCGATCAAAACAGGAGCTTCTTTGGCGAAGATTAAGAATTGATTCACCTGATCAATACTTTTCGCTTTAAGAGTGGTATGAATAAAGGACAAACCAACTTCGTGCAAAAGCATTTGAAAATCGATTGGTTCTGAACTTGTTGCTTCCAGTACCAAATGATCTGTACCTGCCATCAGCGCAGCAATAATTTCCCGGTTGGTTTCCTTTAAATCACCGATCCGGAAAGTCGTTGCGATCGTCCAGTCGTTGTTTTTGGATTGGATACCACGTGTGTAAGGCGCTAAACCCGGATCGGAGAAATGACTCTTTTGATCTTCGCGGTGGAAATAAGCCGGGAAAGCAATTTCTTCTGCGCGATTGATTTTGTTTAGAGTATCGATCGATTCACCCTTCAATTCCTTTTTCAGGATGGCGATCCATTCTTCTTTAGAACTTGCCCGGAAGGATGAGAATAATTCATTCATGTGTTTATTCTTTTATGTATCTAATAGATCTTGATCTTTAATGGCAGGAGCAGGCTGTGTTTCCGGTTTTTTGTTCATCAGGATGTAAACAGCTGTTGAAAGCATTGCTGTTAAGACCGGAGCAACAATAATCCCGATTACCGGAATTTTGATCATCAGGGTGAAAATTCCTCCTGTGATCAGCATGTAGCTCATTCTGGAGAATCCCATTCCCCAGCTTTTGAAGAAGTTCAAACCATAGCGTTCCATGCTGTAATCGTAGAAAGAAAATCCAACGAAGAAAGAGGCGATTAAGAAGAAGATTGTTTCTCCGATGAAATCAGGCATAACCCAGGAGAAGAGCCACCAGATCCCAAGGAAAACATACTCCAAAAATAGGGCGCTGATCACAATCAGGATCATTCTCAGGAAGTCGTTAAATAATCGAATGAAATCGAATTTATACTCATTTCCGGTCAGGTAACTATCGAATTTCTCGGAAAGAATACAGTTTACCGGAGAGAGAATCACCAAAATGACAAATTTGTAGAATTCCGAAACAATCAGGTCGAAGATGCTGAAGATACCATCTGCCAACCATCCTATTGCGGATCCAACTAATGGAACATCATCAGCTACGTGAGCAACAGCCAGCACTTTTTCAGCCTGCCATTTGTAGTAGAGATAAATCAATCCAACGATTAATCCGGGAACAAAAAACCACAAAAACTTCCCTTTCAGTAAAGCTCTTGCAACTTGTTCTATTCCTGTCCAATGATTTTTAAAGGCTTGAACCATGTCTTTGTTGTTTCGCTTTCAAATATAGTGAAAGTTAAAAGGTTTAAAGAGTTCAATGTTCAATTCTTTGACTACCGAATCTTTTTGAACCTTTTACTGTTTGAACTGATTTGAACTTTGTGTATATTGGCATATAAATTGTAAATCCTTCGTAAAAAATTAAGGACATGAAAAATTTAGCGATTATTATCATTGCAGTTCTTGGAACTTCTGTTGCGGTTTTTGCACAAGATGGAACAAAGAAACAAGAGCCTAAAAAAACAGAGCGCAGAACACCTGCTAAGAAGCAAATTTCTGTTCAGAAGAAAACAGAGATTCCTGCAGAAAAGATGAAGAAACAATAATTAAAAACCCTGGTCCATATGAGATCAGGGTTTTTGTTTCTATAGAATCCCGAATTGGGTAAAATGATGTGTCAGGTGTTTCTTATGCAGCAAGTCCCATTGTTCGTAATTCAAAGGGCCGTAATAGGCATGAACCGTTCTTAGTTCGGGGTTTTCAGCAAAAAGTTCCTGGAAATCCAGGTATACTTCCACAAATTCATCTATTGCCAATTCCAGTTCTTCATGACGAAGCGGAGTACCGTCTTTTGCAAATGGAACTTCCATATTTTGAGCCATGGGCTTATCTGTATAGAGAAAAGCAACCATGCGTTCCACCTTGTCTTCCGGGATGAGCAATTGCTGCGGATTTTCTCCTGTCGCAATGCGGAGAGTGTCGGTTAAATGTTCTACCATTCGCTGGGCAGACATTTTCCCCCAAGCCGGTTTTTTATCAGCTGTCAATTTATTCAAATGTGACAATACGGTTTCCAAATCGGTTTCAATAAACATCTTATTCTGTTTTAAGTTTCAAATGGACGAAATCCAGGTAAGCTTTTCCGCAAAGTACGGAAAGACTGGAAGGAACTATCTCTAAATTAATTTCTTTTCTGACTTCAAAAGGTTCTCCGTCATAATGGGCCAACGGAACTTCCAGGATAATCCGCGCTTTTTGGAAGGGAATAATACGAATATACCGGGAACCTTCAATCTTTTTAAAGAAAAAACGGCTGATTACTCCCATAGTCCGCCACCAGGAAAACTTGCTCAAAAGCACCAATTCCATTTGTCCGTCAATAACGTTGGACTTGGGAGAAATACAAAATCCATTTCCAAACTCGGAAGAATTAGCTATTGAACACAGGAGGAAGTTTCCCTTGATCTGCTCATCNNTGTGGTGTTTTCAGCGGGATTTTTAAATGCCTTGCCAGCCCGTTACCGGAACCCGTGGGGATAATTGCTAAGTGACATTTTGTTCCGATCAAGGCAGTTCCTACTTCGTGAACGGATCCGTCGCCGCCTACTGCACAAACGATATCAATTCCTTCCTGTGCGGATTCTTCTGCAATGGATTTGGCGTGCTGTTTATATTGCGTAATTGCGATATCATAGTCAAACAGGTCATGGTTCAGGTGCTCCTCGATCATCTGAGGAACCCTGGCCTTTTTGACCCCGCCCGAAATGGGATTGATTATGAATCGAATTCTTTTTTTCATCGAACAATCGTCTGATTGTGGATTAAATCATGATTATATCTTTGAATGATGGCCTTCAATCGTCTTGCCATCTTTTCTGCTTCGGCTTTTTTGGCTGACAGCAGATTTTTTGGGTTCCTGGTACGAATGGTAAAATCAAATAATCCGGCAATCTTATCATTCGAATATACCAATAATTTATTGTTCCGGAAGTAGTAATAAGATCCTTCCAGGTAAGTAACTGCTTCACGCGGTTCTTTGGAGAAGTAACTGTTCCCGAAACTGTAGTAATCGGTTTTGATGTTTACCAAATCCAG
>DJFP01000008.1:10099-16289 GCA_002432565.1 Flavobacteriales bacterium UBA5869 | reverse complement strand
ACAATCAACAAGAATCCTACTGCCTGTGAAATAGCAGAAATAACGCATAATGTTGCGAAAACACTTCGCAAATTCAAGGTTGTTCCGAAAATTGCGCTCCTGAGCTACTCTAATTTCGGTTCAGCACCAGGCGAGGATGCAGAGAAAATGGCCGAAGCAGTGAGAATTTTACATGAAAATCACCCTACTCTTATTGTGGACGGAGAAGTTCAGGCGAATTTTGCGTTAAACAACGATCTGATGAATGAAAAATTCTCGTTTTCGCAATTAGCCAATAAGGAAGTAAATACGTTGATCTTCCCGAACCTTTCATCAGGGAATATAGCATATAAGCTACTCCAGGAAATGACTGATTCGGATGCGATCGGACCTATCCTGGTCGGATTGAAAAAATCAATTCATGTATTGCAAATGGGTTCATCTGTTCGCGAGATCGTAAACATGGTGAAAGTTGCCGTTGTTGATGCACAAACCAAGTAGAACTAGAAAGCAATGATTGCACATCTGAACGGGCGTTTAATAGAAAAAAATCCTACGAATCTGATCATCGAATGCGGTGGTGTGGGATATTTCGTTAAGATATCGCTGAACACTTATTCTGCCATCGGAACATCCGAATCAGTAAAGGTTTTGACACAACAGATTATAAGGGAAGATGCCCACCTGCTTTTTGGTTTTGCCACTTCCGAAGAGCGTGATGTATTCAACCTGCTGCTTTCTGTTTCCGGAATCGGGCCCAATACGGCCATCTTAATGCTTTCGTCAATGTCCCCGAATGAAATTGCCAACGCAATACAAACGGAAGATGTACGTTCTATACAAGCGATCAAAGGAATTGGAGCAAAAACTGCCCAGCGTGTCATTATCGATTTGAAAGATAAGATGTTGAAGGTAGAATGGAATGATCCAACAAATATTTTTGTCGGAAACAATACAAATCGATTTGATGCGTTAACTGCTTTGGTTTCTTTAGGTTTCGATAAAAAATCAGCAGAGAAAGCAATAGAGAAAATTGCCACCGGGGAGGAAACTGTGGAGGAATTAATTAAAGGGGCACTGAAAATATTATAAACACTTGGAAAAAAAATTGAACGCTAACTACACAAGAGTGATGCAACTGTTTACAACGGTTGTTTTCTGTTTTGTATCGCTTGTATTCTGGGGGCAGACACCACCGGATACTACTTTGCCATTTCCGATTACCAATCCGCTGGATCCAACTCAAAACAATCCGCAGACATTCGATTTGGGAGATCCTTCAGGTGTGAAGAAAAGCATCGTTTTCGACCCGATTACTGGGAAATACATTTTCTCTGAAACAATGGGAAATACCAATCTGAATTATCGAAATCCTTCCATGATGACCCTGGAAGAGTACCTGGAATACGAACGTCAAAAATCATTGAAGGAAAACTGGAAGGATAAAATTGATGCACAAACGGAAGAAGACAGGGCCCTTGAGTTCCCGATCAAAATTCCTTCAAAGGTATTTACCAGTTTCTTTGGTTCCGATGAAATTACAATCCGTCCGCAGGGATCGATAGAATTGGCTTTCGGGGTCAATACTTCCCGTTATGACAACCCGATATTACCGGTAAAACAACGAAAAATTACCCGTTTTGATTTCCAGCAGCAGATCCAGATGAACCTNNTTTGATAACGTAACCAAATTAGGTTATTCCGGTGATGAAGACCAGATCATCCAAAGAATTGAATTGGGGAATGTAAGTTTCCCTTCTTTCGGTGCATTAATCCCGGGTTCCCAAACCTTATTCGGAGCGTACGCCAAATTGCGCTTCGGAGACCTGACAGTAGATGCGATCGGTGCTTCTTCCAAAGGGAAAAGAACCGAGATTAACATCACAGGTAAGGCACAAATCCAACCATTTGAAATTACGGCTGATAATTACGAGGCCAATCGCCACTACTTCCTGAACTTGTTCTTCCGGGATCAGTATGACGCAGCAATGGCCCAAATGCCGAACGTTGCTTCTGAAACATACGTTACCAGAATGGAGGTTTGGGTTACCAACAGGATAAATAACACGGAAAATTCGAGAAACATCCTTGCATTCTCGGATTTAGGGGAAGCTCTGCCGGCAAACCAGGTTGGTTCACCGGGCGGTGTGTTTAATACTGAGCTGCCAAGCAATGATGCAAACGGACTTTATAACTACCTGGCGAATCCGAACAGCCCGGTGAGTAATACCATTCGTGGATTTAACGGAGCTGTTGCCGAATTGTCATCACAAAATTCCACTCCCGGTCCATTCCAGCAGGCGATTCATTACGAAAAAGTTGAGAATGCCAGAAAACTGAGTGAATCGGAATATACCTACAACGCACTTCTTGGATTTATTTCCCTGAGCCAGCCGCTGAACAACGATGAAGTTCTAGCTGTTGCATACGAGTACACACACAGAGGGAAGACTTACCAGGTCGGAGAATTCTCTACCGACGGTGTTGCCGGTCAGAATGCTTTGATGTTGAAATTGTTGAAACCGACTATCACAAATCCAACTTTGAAGATTTGGGATTTGATGATGAAGAACATCTATTCTATAGGTGCGTACCAGGTTGATCCGAACGGTTTCAAACTGAATATTTATTACAACAACCCGGAAACATCCGTTTTAGCACCGATTTTACCTTATTCAGGATTGGATGATAAGCAGATCATCACCCTCGTGGAAATGGACCGCTTGAATGTCAACAATCAGCAGTTCTCAGACGGATTGTTTGACTTTGTACCGATCATGTATAACGGGCAAAAAGCGGAAACCGGAGGTACTATCAACACCCGGAACGGGCGTGTCATGTTCTCTACGAACGAACCTTTCGGCGGTGTGTTGAAGCAAAAGTTGATGTTGAACGGAATGCCGGATAACATTGCAAGTACGATTGCTTACACGGAACTATACGATTCAACGAAAACGGCTGCTCAGCAGATTCCAAGCAAGAACCGTTTTGTGTTTAAGGGAGAATACCAATCTTCCGTTACCTCGGATATCTCCTTAAATGCTTTGAACGTTCCGGAAGGAGCCGTGAAAGTGACTGCGGGAGGAATCCCGATGGTGGAAGGGCAGGATTATACGGTCGATTATAACTTAGGTCGTGTAAAAATCCTCAACACAGGAGTTTTGGAATCAAATACACCGATCAAAATTTCCATTGAAAGTAATTCTGTCTTTGGTTTCCAGTCGAAATCGATGGTGGGAACACATTTGAATTACCGATTCAGTAAAGACTTCAACATTGGAGCTACCTGGCTTAGAATGATGGAACGTCCGGTGACACAAAAAGTTGATTTTGGTAGTGAACCGTATAAGAACAATGTGATCGGTTTTGATATCAATTACCGTACAGAATTACCGTTCTTAACGAAATTTATTGATTTATTACCGGTTCTTTCCACGAAGGAAAAATCCTTTATGACCTTTAAAGGAGAATTTGCGCACTTGATTCCCGGAACACCAAAGGCGATTTCCAAAGCGGGAATTTCGTATGTAGACGATTTTGAAGGAAGTCAGAGTACTATCGACCTGAGAACACAAAGTGCATGGCGTTTAGCGTCTACACCTCAGGGACAAACCGATCTTTTCCCGGAAGGATCGTCAAAAAGTTTGAAGAACGGATTCATGAGATCAAAGATCGCATGGTATTTAATAGACCCGCTTTTCTATCAATCGAACAATTTAACACCGCAGCACATCAAGGATGACCCGGCGCAAATTTACGACAGTCGTATGCGTCAGGTACTTCAAACAGATATCTTTCCGAACCAGCAGCTGACTTATGGTGCTATCCCAACTATCCAGGTATTGGAATTGGGCTATTATCCGAAAGAGCGTGGGATGTATAACTACGATACACTTTCAACGGTAAATACGGACGGAACGTTTACGAATCCGGAAGACCATTGGGGTGGAATTATGCGTTCGCTGACAACAAATGACTTTGAACAGGCCAACGTTGAATTCATCCAGTTCTGGATTTTGGATCCGTTTAACGAAGATGCAATGCTTGCTACTCCGAATCTAACCGGTGGTGACCTGTATTTCAACTTAGGGAACGTTTCCGAAGATGTATTGGCAGATTCAAGAAAGAGTTTTGAAAATGGGATTCCGCCTTATTCAGGAGCAAATTATCCCGTTGTTATTACACCATGGGCGAAAGTATCCACGCAGCAGGTTGTTGTGAATGCTTTTGATAACGATCCGAACTCACGCTTCAACCAGGATGTTGGTATCGATGGGTATAAATCTTCAGAAGAAGTTAATTCCTACTCAGCATACGTGAATTGGGTACAAAACTCGAACATGAGTGCCGATGTAAAAGCAAGAATGATTGCCGATCCTTCTAACGACGAT
Organism: Flavobacteriales bacterium UBA5869; assembly: GCA_002432565.1. Lineage (GTDB taxonomy): Bacteria > Bacteroidota > Bacteroidia > Flavobacteriales_D > Crocinitomicaceae > Fluviicola. The sequence continues at coordinate 11,919 of DJFP01000008.1, read as the reverse complement.
TATAACTTCTACAGAGATGACGTTTACGACCAGCAGCAATTGAATATTCTTCAGCGCTATAAAAAATACAATGGAATGGAAGGAAACTCTGCTACTACAGAGATGTCCGACACCATGAACGCGGATAAATATCCTACTCAGGCAAGAAATACACCTGATTTGGAAGATATCAACCAGGATAACAACTTATCCGAATCAGAAGCTTATTTCCAATATAAGGTAAGTTTGCGCCCTGCTGATATGGTTGTAGGAAAAAATCACATTACGAGTGTGGTAACGTTTACTCCGCCGAATACAACGAAAACAGAAAGATGGTACCAGTTTAAAGTGCCGATCAGAGAACCGGAAAGAACCGTCAATGGTATTCGCGACTTCCGTTCTATTCGCTTCTTCCGTATGTACATGAAAGGATTTGATGAAGAAGTAATTGTTCGTTTCGCCAAGTTGGAATTGGTTCGCGGGGAATGGAGAAAGTATCTGCTTGATCTGACTTCACCTGGAGAAGTTATCCAGGTCGATCCGAACTTAACGACTTTCAACATCGGGGCACTGAACTTTGAAGAGAACAATGAGAAAATTCCGATCGGGTACCAAATCCCTCCTGGAATACAGCGTGAAATTGACCCGTCGCAGCCTCAGCAACGCCAAATGAATGAGCAGTCATTAACATTGGATGTGTGCAACCTTCAGGATGGTGATGCAAGAGCGGCCTATAAAAATGTTCAGTTCGACGTTCGTACTTACAAGAAATTAAAAATGTATGTCCATGCAGAGGAAGTAACTGCAAATACTTTACGAGATAAGGATGCGACTTTATTTGTACGATTGGGAACTGACTTTGTAGACAACTATTACGAGTATGAACTTCCGTTGTACCTGACGCCATGGTATACAAACAATGCAGATGCTGTTTGGCCGGAAGTTAACAACATGGAAATCGTATTCGACGACCTTTTGAACCTGAAAAAACGCAGAAACGACATGTTGGGCCAGCCTAGCTCCGGAGTTGCTGCAAATGTGGAATATGTGATGATCGATCCGCAAAATCCGGATAGAAGGATCAAAGTAAAAGGAAGTCCGAACTTACAGGGAATTAAAACGATCATGATCGGGGTTCGTAACCCGAGTAAAAATCAACCTTCACCATGGGGAGCCACGGATGACGGACTTGCAAAATGTATACAGGTTTGGGTTAACGAATTGCGTCTGACAGATTTCGTTGATGACGGAGGTTCTGCAGCAATCGCCCAAATGCAGGTTCAGGCAGCTGATTTCGGTAGTTTCTCACTTTCGGGGAATTATTCAGGGGTGAACTGGGGAGCAGTAGACTCACGTGTTCAGGAAAGGCAGCGAAATCAAAAGATCGGAATGGATTTCCAAACCAACCTGCAGCTTGGACAGTTCTTCGGCAATCGCATTAAATTGGCTGTTCCTTTCTTCTATGGATATTCCCTGGGAATTATTAACCCGGAGTACGATCCGTTCAACCCGGATATCAAACTAAGTTCATACGAGGCCGGGCAAAGAAAGAGCATTGCAAGAGTAGCTCAGGATTACACAGAACGCAAATCTTACAACTTCCAGGGAGTTCGAAAAGAACGTGCGGCAGGTAAGAAAGCTCATTTCTACGACGTTTCCAACTGGATGGCCGGTTACGGGTACAGCGAAAGCCTGCACCGTGATTTTAATACGAACTACGACCGCACAAAACAATGGAAAGGTAGTTTGGCTTATGCTTATACATTTGACAACAAACCGTTCGAACCGTTCAAGAAGAATAAAAAGATGCAAAAATCCAAGTGGTGGGGCTTGATCCGGGA
>DJFP01000008.1:0-10001 GCA_002432565.1 Flavobacteriales bacterium UBA5869 | reverse complement strand
AAAGATACGATCGCAAAACAAATGAGAACGTTTGGTAAAACCATGGATTACACCCATGACTATACCTTCTCGTACAATGTTCCGTTCAACCTGATCCCTGCTTTGGATTGGTTGACAGGTAATGCTAAATACACAGGAACATATAACTGGCAGCGTGCTCCGCTTGGACAGGATGGATCAAAAATTCCTGGTACAGTTAACTCATACAACCCGGATTACGGGAATATTGTACAGAACAGCCGAACGGTGAATGCGACGCTTCAGGCCAATATGACAACCCTGTACAATAAAATCCCATTCTTCAAGAAGGTAAATACGGGCGGTAGTCCGCAAAGGGGGGCGGTTTCCAGGCAAAAAGCCGGAGGTGCGGTTGATGGCGGATCTAAACCGGATGATAAAGGAAAAGAGGCGGTAACCGAATTGAAACCGCCAAAACCATTGGATGAAATGACCAAGAAGGAACGCAGACAATGGGAACGTAAGAAACGCAAGCATGAACGCCAGCAAAAACGTAAGAAGAACAATAAAGTAAATCCTGTTGCCGGTTTTGGTGCCCGTTTATTAATGAGTGTTAGAAATGTTTCGGGAACTTACAACCAAACAGACGGAACATTGCTGCCTGGATACAACCAGAAAACGTCCATATTAGGATTTAATCCGGCATTCAGTTCCGGTATGGGAGGATTTATCTTCGGTCAGCAATCTTACTCAGTTACAGGTAGAGAAACCGGCTATAACTTTGCGCAGACGGCAGCAGATAACGATTGGTTAGTGAGAAATCCGGCATTGAACCGCCAGCATACGATTACCCACAACCAAATGTTCACCGCACGTGCTACCCTGGAACCGATGAAAGATCTTACGATCGACCTGTCGTTGAACAGAACCATGTCTGAGAATACCAATGACTTCTTCAGGTACAATGATCTTTCAGAGCAATTCGAGTCTCAAAGCCGTTTCCAGACAGCTACTTTATCGTATTCAACGATCTCTATCGGAAGTGCGTTTGAGAAACTGACGGAAGGTTATGAGTCCGGAAACTTCAAACAAATGAGAGAGACAACCAAACAGGTTTCCGACCTTTTGGGTGAATCTAACGGCAACTCGGCTGGAAGTACTGCAGACGGGTATCGCGATGGGTATGGTATCTCTCAGCAGGAGGTTGTAATCGGAGCATTCTTATCATCTTACACGAATGGAAAATTGAACAAACGCTCAACAAATCCGTTTAATTCAACTCCGCTGCCAAATTGGACTGTCAACTACAACGGATTGTCGAAGTTTGAGAAAATGAAGAAATTGACTAAGAACTTTGTAATTCGTCATGCTTACTCCTCTACGGTAACATTGGGCCAGGTTCAGTCAAACTTAAATGCGACATTTGATGATAACGGTGCTGCATCGGCACGCGATTTGAACCGAAATTTCATTCCGGAACAAAATATCCAGACAGTGACTATTTCGGAGCGTTTCTCTCCGTTAATCGGATTTGATGCAACCTGGAACCTGGGTGGTAAAAAAGCAGGAAGTCAGGGATTGATTACGAAGTTTGAAATTAAGAAAGACCGTTCTGCAACACTTTCATTGAACAATAACCAGGTTACTGAAGTATTAGGAAATGAGATTGTAGTTGGAGCAGGATATAAATTCCCGAAAGTGAGATTGCCATTCAGAATTGGTAAGAACAAACCGGAGAACCCATTGAATATCCGTTTTGACTTTACGTTCCGCGATAACCTGACAGTGATCCGCAAGATCGTTGAATCAACTGAGCAGGCTACAGCCGGACAGAAGGTAATTTCAATCAAATCGTCAATCGACTACAACATCGGTGCAAACCTGATGGTTCAGTTCTATTACGACCAGGTGATTACGAATCCTAAGATCGCAACATCTTACCCGACTGGAAATATGAGTACAGGTATCCGATTCCGCTTTAATCTTGGAGGATTGTAAGATGAACATTCGAGCTGCAAGATTGGGTGACGAAGGTGCAATCCATGGATTGATCTCAGAGTTGGCTTTGTATGAAAAAGCTCCGGATGAAGTCACCAATACCACCGAGAAACTGAAAGTTGACCTGTTCGTTGACAAGGTGTGTGAAGCGCTCGTGGTTGAGAACGAGTCGCTCGAGATCGTTGGATTTGCTCTTTACTATCAATCTTATTCAACCTGGAAAGGACGATGCCTTTACCTGGAAGATTTTTATATCCAACCTGAATTTCGGCGTGGAGGAATTGGTTCACGTTTATTTTCCGATGTGGTGGAAACTGCTAAAAGATGGGGAGTTAAGCGAATGGACTGGCAGGTACTGGACTGGAATGAGCCGGCAATTGAATTCTATAAAAAACACCAAGCTGTTCTGGACCCGGAATGGGTGAATGGCCGTTTGTTTTTTTGATCTAAAAGTTTCGGATTTTGATAATCGGTTTTCACTTCCTGGAAAATACCAGGGATTTCTGTTTCGTAAGAAGGATCTTTTTCTTTTATAGTTTTGATACTGCGAGCAAAGCCCCAATTACACAAAAAGGGAAATCGAGACAAATACATAAAATTGTTATCCGTCCTTTTGATTGATCGGTGAAAATAAAAGACTTTCGTTTCGGTTACTTAGGCCGAAAAGTGCTTGTCATTTGGGATCCTGATCCCTTCTTTTCGTGGATAAGTCCGAAAGGGAAGTCTGCTCGAAAGTCGTAATTGGGAGAAAGGCATTTTTGCTTACTTTTTTTGCCTTGGAAAAAAGTAAGATGATTAAATTCGTAGCATGATATTGCGCCCCTTTTTGAGTAATCGTCCTATGGTGTTATTACTGTTGATTCCGATCATTGCCGGATTTCAATTGCTGAATGCGCAGTTTCATTTCCATGCTTTACTTGATGTAATTGATTTAGGACTTTGGGGAAAAACAACTTTTTTGAGTTCCTGGTGGACTTCAATCATTGCTTCGGCAATTGTTATTGCGAATGCCATCCAGATCAACTTCCTGTTTAACGTGCATGAATTTTTGGACAGGAACAATTACGGACCATCCTTGTTCTATGTGGTATTGATGAGTTTCTCTCATTCTTTTTACCAGGTAGATGCCGTTTTAATCTGTCATTTATTCTTGCTTCAATCGTTGCGTTTGCTGTTCCAGTTAAAAACACATGAATCAAACCATGCACCTGCATTCAACAGCGCTTTTTTTGTCGGGTTATCAGCATCATTCCTTACTCCAAGTGCAGGATTAATTATTCCTTTTTGGTTTTCAGCCTGGGCATTACATCCCTTTAGTTTCAGACAATGGCTCCTGATGATTATCGGTTTTCTGCTCCCGATCGCCAACGGATTGACCTGGTGGTGGTTCTCCGGACACACGATCTCTACGCGCATTTTACGTCATTCTTCGCTGATCAAATACGAAGAGGTATTCTTCTATGGGACATCCGCAACCATCGTCATTCTTTTCCTTTTAAGTATTATCGGAATTCAGATCCGGGTGCGTGTAAGTAATATCCGTTTTAAGAAATTGAACCGTGCTTTAATCTGGATACTGATCGGAACACTGCTATTGGGAGTAGCGGAAATGATTATTTATCAACAGTCGGAATGGATCAGTATGCTCTTCATTCCGCTGAGTTTCTTTTTTACATTCGCCTTTATTCACCGGATTTGGCAGCGGGTTGCAAGCATCTTTTTTTACCTGACCTTAATTATAGCTGTTGCTAAATTTTTCCTCATTACATACATGGTTGTCTAAGTAGATTGACTAACTTTGTGGCCATTCATGAATTGACGGGCTTCCGTCGCAAAAATAGATCAATGAAATTTGGTGTTGTTACCTTTCCGGGTTCCAATTGTGATGAAGACATGGTATATGTACTTGAGACAATTATGGGCCAACAAGTAGAACGTTTATGGCATAAAGATACCAGCTTGAAAGGGGTGGACTTTGTCGTTCTTCCGGGTGGATTCTCTTACGGGGATTATTTGCGTTCCGGGGCAATTGCAAAACTTTCTCCGATTATGGGAGAGATTATGAACCACGCTGATAAAGGTGGTTATGTGATGGGGATTTGCAATGGTTTCCAGATTTTGACGGAAAGCGGTTTGCTTCAGGGAGCTTTGCTGCACAATAACAACCAAAAGTTTATTTGTAAAAACGTATACCTGAAACCGGCAACTTCAAACAGTGCAATCACAAAAGGATTGGATGCTGCTAAAGCCTACAAAATTCCGATCGCTCACGGTGAAGGAAGATTTTATGCTCCGGATGACACGATGAAATCTATTTTGGACAATGACCAGGTATTATTTCATTATGTAAACGAAGAAGCACAGGTTTCCGAAGAAAGTAATCCGAACGGATCGTTGCACAACATCGCAGGAATTTGTAACCCGGGAAGAAATGTATTCGGAATGATGCCTCACCCTGAAAGAGCTGCAGATGCCGCTTTGGCTAATGAGGATGGAAAACGTTTCTTCGAATCAATCTTGAAATTCTGTTAATATGCGCATTTTATTGTTAGGTTCAGGAGGAAGAGAGCATGCAATTGCCTGGAAGATTGCTCAAAGTTCACATTTGGAGCAGTTGTTTATTGCACCCGGAAATGCAGGAACGCGACTTCACGGAACAAATGTGGAAATGTCTGCAACAGATTTCCCTGCTATTAAAGCATTTGTTCTTGCTGAAAATATCAATATGGTGATTGTTGGGCCTGAAGATCCTTTGGTGAAGGGAATCCACGATTTCTTCCTTGCTGATGCACAGTTGAAAAATGTTCCGGTAATTGGTCCGAACAAAGAAGCTGCTCAGTTGGAGGGAAGTAAGGACTTTGCGAAAGCATTCATGATGCGCCACAATATCCCGACAGCTAAATACGCAACTTTTACCAAAGACACCCTGGAACAAGGCTACAAATTCCTGGAAGGAATGAAAGCTCCATACGTATTAAAAGCAGATGGACTGGCCGCAGGAAAAGGGGTTTTGATACCGGAAACACTTGCTGAAGCAAAAGACGAATTAAAAAGTATGCTTGCTGATGGAAAGTTCGGTGATGCATCTTCCCGTGTTGTTATCGAACAATTCTTAAAAGGAATCGAATGCTCTGTTTTTGTTCTGACAGACGGAGAATCCTATAAAATCCTTCCGGAAGCAAAAGATTATAAACGCATCGGGGAAGGCGATTCCGGTTTGAATACCGGGGGAATGGGAGCTGTTTCACCGGTTCCTTTCTGCGACAAAACGTTCATGGACAAGATTGAGAACCAGATCATTATCCCGACGGTCAAAGGATTGAAACAAGACGGAATTACATACAAAGGATTTATCTTCTTCGGGTTGATCAATGTAAAAGGTGAGCCTTACGTAATTGAGTACAACTGCCGTATGGGAGATCCTGAAACAGAAGTGGTAATGCCGCGTTTGAAATCGGATTTGATCGACTTATTGGAAGGTGTAGCTACAAACACGCTTTCCGAATGTGATATCCAGTTTGAAGAAAGAAGCGCCTGTACCGTAATGATGGTTTCGGGAGGTTACCCGGATGCTTACGAAAAGGGAAAAGTAATCAATGGGATCAACAGTGTTACGGACAGTTTGGTGTTCCATGCCGGAACTTCAAGCGATGGGCCGGTGGTACTATCAAACGGAGGCCGGGTTCTTGCTGTTACTTCTTACGGGCGAAACCTGGAAGCGGCATTGGAACGTTCTTACGCAAGTATTGAGAAAATTTCTTTCGACAAAGCATATTTCAGAAAAGACATCGGTTTCGACGTTGTTTAATAAAACACATATTCTATTCGGTGGGCACGCGATTTATCGCGTGCCCACGTGTTTTTGTTCGTATTTTTTCATTAATTTCATTGCTTTCTGTAGCTGAATGGACCCTGCCGTCATTATAATTCTTGCATCACTGCTATTTTCTGCTTACTCTTCAGGAATGGAGATAGCCTTCGTTTCTTCTAACCGGCTGAAGGTGGAGCTGGATCGGGGAAAGAATTCCTGGTACAGTAAACTATTGAATGTTTTCTACGGAAACGACGGGCATTTCCTGGCAACACTTCTTATAGCAAACAACATTGGAATTGTCATTTTCGGGATGTACATGGCAGACAGCCTGGATCCTTTGATCGATTCCTGGGGAATTAAACAGGAATACCTGGCCATTCTGCTCCAGACCATTATTTCGACCCTGATCGTGCTGACAAGTGCCGAATTTTTGCCGAAAGTTATTTTCCAGATCAATCCGAATGGGATTTTCCGCTTAGGATCTGCTCCCATGTTTTTGATCTATTGGATTTTATATATTCCGACCAAATTGATTGTTTGGATGAGCAATGGTCTGCTGCGCCTTTTCGGAATACGGGTAGAACAATCGGAAAAAGTGCTTTCGCGGATTGACCTGCAGCATTTTGTGCAGGATGTGAACGATAGGATGGAAGATGAAGCTGATTTGGGAAATGAGATCCAGATCCTGCAAAATGCACTTGATTTTTCGAAGATTAAAGCCCGCGACTGCATGGTTCCCAGGATGGAGATCGAAGCCATTGATGTAGAAGAAAGTATGGAGAACCTGCATGCCAAGTTTGTGGAAACACGTTTGTCGAAACTGCTTTTGTACAGGGATTCTGTCGATAATATTATCGGTTATGTACACTCCTATGAGTTGTTCAAAAAGCCGGCTGCCATTACACAGATCCTCCGGCCGATTTCTTTTGTTCCGGAAGCCATGCCGGGTAAAGAGTTACTTGAATTATTTACCAAGAAAAGCCAGTCAATTGCGGTAGTTGTGGATGAGTACGGAGGAACTTCCGGTGTGGTAACAATCGAGGATGTGATAGAACAGATTTTCGGTGAAATTGAAGACGAACACGATGATGAAACCTGGCTCGAAGAACAAATCGACGAAAACACCTATCGCTTTTCGGCACGTGCGGAAATCTCATACCTGAACAGAACTTATGGCCTGAAATTGCCCGAATCCGATTCCTATGAAACACTCGGAGGTTTGGTAATACATGAATTGGAAACCATTCCGCAGGGCGGAGAAGAAGTAGAAGTTGAAAAATGGACGCTGATCGTGGAAGAAGTAACTGACAGACGAATTGAGATTATCAGGCTAATACAAGATTGACTTCTACTCCGCTNNTCAGTCACCTTGTGTATTTCGTTAAATTGATTTATTGAAAAGGTCATTGAGCGTTTAAAAATCTTGACCGAAGCGTCAATGGAAGTCGAAATGCATTTTCAATTCATATTCCAATCGTTCTTTTTCACCCGGATTTAAACATCGTATTCCGGCTTTTTCTTCCAGTTTCCCGGTTGAATCAGCATGATCTGCCCAGCCCCACCAGGGTTCTATGCAAATGAACGGCGCTCCTTTTTTTGTCCAGAAACCAATTGCCGTCCAGTTTTCGCAATTCATTTGTACTAGTGTTTCTCCATTTTGATGTTTCAGGCTAACGGATTTGAATGCCGGATTTTTCAGCACAAAAGCATCCTTCTCGAAAAGTTCTTCTCCCAGGTTCAACTGATTGGAAACTCCGTAATAACTGGTTTCCCCGGAGAAATAGCCTCCTTGCAGTTCTTCCCGTTCCAGTTGGATTGCCTCATCAAATTCCAGGTAATAATTTTCCAGTGGATCGTTCAATTGAAAAGCGGGATGTCCGCCAACCGAATAATACATCGGTTCATTTCCGGTATTTTGGGTTTCGTAAGAAATGCTGATTCCGTTTTCAGTAAGCGAATAACGGACATCAAACACAAAAGAAAACGGGTAGATATCCATCGATTGAATATCTGAAACCAGGCGTAAGCGAAGCGAGTTATCCGTTTGTTCCACCACCTCAAATTCGCGGTCGCGCGCAAACCCGTGCTGCGACAGTTTGTATGATTTTTCTCCCAATTCGTAAGAGTCGTTTAAGAGCCTTCCTACAATCGGAAACAGGTTGGGAGCAACCCGGTTCCAGTGATCCGTTTGTTTGGACCAGAGGATATTCCTATTTGTTTCGTTGCCAAGGAAAGTAAGTTCTGCACCATACAGGTTGATAGCTGCCCGCAGAAATTGGTTTTGGAGTTTGATAGATGCACCCATGTGCTCTTAAAAATAGTTAATTTAAAGAACAGAACTCGCGGAACGGAACAATTTCATGCCTAACTCTTGGAAATCAATAAAAAATGCGTATATTTGCATCACATTTTAGTAATTAGACCGAATGAGGGGACGCAAGTCCCCTCTTTTTATCTCGTATGATTTCAAAACAAACAGTAAGGCAATTAGCAGAAGAACGCATCAAAGACCGCGACGAACGCTTGTTTATTGTGGAGCTTACGATCAGCGCTTCCAATGTGATACGCCTGGAGTTGGATAAGACAGAAGGAAATGTTTCGATCGAAGACTGTATGTCAGTTTCAAGAAACATTGAGCACAACCTGGACCGGGAAGATGCGGATTTTGAGCTGCATGTTTCCTCTGCCGGATTGGATAAGCCTTTACGGGTTCATGCACAGTATGTGAAAAACATCGGGCGTGACCTGGATGTGAAATTGAAATCAAAAGAAAAAACAACGGGAACACTGATTGCTGTAGATGAAGCCGGAATTGTGCTGAAGCGTGAAGAAAAACAGGCAGTTGAAGGCAAAAAGAAAAAGGAACTGGTGGTGATCGAGAACAAGATCGCTTTTTCAGATATAAACGAAGCAAAAATTGTTATTTCATTTAAATAAGAAGCTATGAACAGCTTGGAATTAGTAGAATCGTTTTCCGAGTTCAAAGAACTCAAGAGCATCGACAAACAAACGATGCAGCACGTTTTGGAAGACGTATTTCGTGCGATGTTGAAGAAAAAATTCAACACAGACGAGCACATCGATGTGATTGTAAACATTGATAAAGGAGACGTTCAGATTTTCGTGAACAAAGAAATTGTTGCGGATGGTGAGGTCGAAGATCAAAACACGGAAATCGCTTATTCGGATGCTATCAAGATCGAGCCGGATTTCGAGATCGGTGAAGAGGTGTCGGAAGAATTCCGTTTTGCGGATTTCGGGCGCAGAAACATTTTATCGCTTCGTCAGAATTTGATTTCTCGTATCCTTGAACTGGAAAAAGATCATTTGTACAAGAAATACAAAGAGCGTATCGGTGAGATTATCACNNCAGATTCCTTCTGACTACTTCAAGAAAGGTGAATCTATCCGTGCAGTTGTTTCGAAAGTGGACATGCGTAACAGTTCTCCGGTAATTATCCTTTCACGTATCGCACCGGAATTCCTGGAGCGCTTATTCGAATTGGAAGTTCCTGAGGTATTCGACGGATTGATCACTATCAAGCGTATCGTTCGTGAACCGGGAGAAAGAGCAAAAGTAGCAGTAGAATCTTACGACGACCGTATTGACCCGGTTGGAGCATGTGTTGGTATGAAAGGTTCCCGTATCCACGGAATCGTTCGTGAGCTGCGCAATGAGAACATTGACGTGATCAATTTCACAAACAACCCGAAATTGTTCATTCAGCGTGCATTGTCTCCGGCAAAAATTACCAACATCGAAATCGACGAAGAAGAAAAGCGTGCAAGTGTATTCCTGAAGCCGGACCAGGTTTCTCTGGCAATCGGAAAGGGAGGATACAACATTCGTTTGGCAGGAAGATTATCCGGGTACGAAATTGACGTATTCCGCGATGGTGAGTCTGATAACGAAGATGTTGACTTAGAAGAATTTGCAGATGAGATCGACAGCTGGATCCTGGATGAATTGAAAGCGGTTGGTTGTGATACAGCGAAATCTGTATTGGAATTGACAGTGGAAGATTTGGTTCAGCGTACAGATTTGGAAGAAGAAACAATACAAGAAGTATTGCGTATCCTTCGCTCGGAATTTGAGTGATAAGAACCAGCTGAGCCGGTGATATTCAACAAACATTAGCCCAGTTGTACACAGTCAAATTCTAGTGATGGAAGCGTCAATATTAAAATAATAAAATTGGTTGAAAGCCGGTCAGGAGAAAAATACCTGACC
>DJFP01000091.1:1822-8265 GCA_002432565.1 Flavobacteriales bacterium UBA5869 | reverse complement strand
TAATTACGGTTACTACCAATTACACCGGAGCGAACCCGGATGTTATTGAGTCGCAGATTACCGAACCGCTGGAAGAAGCCATTAATGGTATTTCGGGAATCCGGACCGTAAGTTCTACCAGTTCTGACGGACGAAGTTCAATTACGGTAGAATTTGACCTGAGTGTAGACCTCGACGCAGCGGCAAATGACGTTCGTGATAAAGTATTCGGGGCAATAAGAAATCTGCCGCCGGATGCTGATCCCCCGGTTGTTGTAAAATCAGATGCCAACGCAGAGACTATCTTCTCACTGACCGTTCAATCCGATAAAAAATCCTTACTGGAATTGTCTGATTTGGGAAATAATGTTTTCAAAGAAAGGCTTCAAACCGTAAAGGGAATTTCCGAGATCAGGATCTGGGGGGAGAAGAAATTCTCCATGAAACTCAACCTCGACCCAGAAAAAATGGCCGGGATGAACATCACCCCTTTCGAAGTTCAAAATGCTCTTAGCAACCAAAACGTGGAGCTGCCATCCGGACGTATTGAGGGGAATTCCGTAGAATTGACCATCCGCACATTCGGAAGACTTTCTACCGAAGAGGAATTCAACAACATGATTATCGCCAAACAGGGAACACAAATTATCCGTTTAAAAGATATCGGTCAGGCTGTTCTTTCCCCCGAAAACGAACGCACCCTGCTTCGCGGGAATCACGGAACCCCGATGATCGGTATTGCCGTGAATCCACAACCCGGGGCAAATTACATTGAAATCGTTGATGAAATTTACAAGAAAATCAACCAGATCAAAAAAGAACTTCCGGCAGATGTACGCTTAGGTGTAGCGCTGGATGCAACGCAAAATATCCGTAAATCCATTTCGGAAGTAGAAGAAACCATTCTGATCGCTTTCGGGCTGGTTGTCATTATTATTTTCCTTTTCCTGCGTGACTGGCGCACTACCCTGATCCCGATTATTGCCATCCCCATATCCCTGATCGGAACTTTCTTCATCATGTACATTTCCAACTTCTCTATCAACTTATTGACTTTGTTGGGAATTGTTCTCGCTACCGGTTTGGTGGTCGACGATGCCATTGTTGTGATGGAAAATATATACTCACGTGTAGAAAAAGGTGAAGACCCGAAAGAAGCCGCACACAAAGGTTCTGCTGAAATCTTCTTTGCAATTATTTCAACAACTATCACGCTTTCCGTTGTATTCTTACCCGTTATTTTTCTACAGGGATTAACGGGGCGTCTATTCCGTGAATTTGGAATTGTGGTTGCGGGATCCGTCATTATTTCGGCCTTTATTTCCCTGACACTGACCCCCATGATGAGTTCGCGTCTATTGAAAAAGAACGAACGTCATTCGCGTTTTTACAAAATGACAGAAGTGTGGCTGAATAAATTGATGACAGGATACAGGAACGGATTACTCCGTTTCATGAAACGCCCGTGGATTGCATTTATTTTAATGGTCAGCTGTATCATTCTTATTTTTTGGGCTGGTTCCGATCTACAAACAGAACTTGCTCCAATGGAAGATAAAGGACGTTTCCAGATCCGTTCCACCGCACCGGAGGGAGCTTCCTTCGAACGCATGGATGCACATCAGCTACAGCTGATCAATTTGATCGATACCATGCCGGAAAAAAACAATATCATCGCGGTGACATCTCCAAGTTTCTCTTCCAATGCCGTAAACACCTCTTTTATCCGTGTAAACCTTGTTCCGGGAAAAGAACGCAAACGTACGCAGGAAGAAATTGTCAATGCACTCACTCCTGTTCTGGGGTCTTATAACTTCGCGAAGAACATCGTGATCCAGGAACAAACGATCGGTGGTGGCCGATCTGCAGGATTTCCCGTTCAATATGTGCTTCAGGCGCCGAATTTTGAACAGATGAAAGAAATTCTGCCGAAGTTTTTGGAAAGAGCTTCGAGTGATCCGACATTTAAAATGGTGGACGTGGACCTGAAGTTCAACAAACCGGAATTACAGGTAGAGATTGATCGGGACAAAGCCGCAAGCCTTGGCGTGGATGTAAAAGAAATCGCTTCTACCCTGCAGCTCTATTTTTCCGGGCAGCGTTACGGTTATTTTATTCTCAACGGAAAACAATACCAGGTAATCGGTCAGGCAAATCGCGATAAACGCAACGACCCTGCCGACTTAAGTACTGTCCAGGTGCGCACCGATCAGGGAAATCTGATTCCGATTGACAACGTTATTAAGCTGACCAATGAATCCAGTCCTCCGCAGCTTTATCGTTACAACCGTTACATTTCAGCGACGGTTTCTGCCCAGCCCAATGATGGTTTCACCATCGGTGACGGTATCGAGGCAATGGACAAAATTGCAGCGGAAGTACTTCCTGAAAGTTTTTCACACAGCCTGGCAGGAACATCTAAAGAGTTTGCAGAAAGTGGGAATAGCATCGTTTTCGCATTCATCCTGGCATTGGTTCTCATTTATCTTATCCTGGCAGCACAATTTGAAAGCTTCAGTGATCCTGTTATTATCATGATTACCATCGTTCTGGCACTTGCCGGAGCCGTTCTTTCGCTTTGGTTTACCGATCAAACCTTGAATATTTTCTCCCAGATTGGAATCATTGTACTGGTTGGTTTGGTTACTAAAAACGGGATTTTGATTGTGGAATTTGCCAACCAGAAACGCGAAGAAGGATTTAGTATCCACGATGCGATCATAGAAGCCGCCGCACAGCGTTTCAGACCGATTTTAATGACAACCCTGGCAACCATCCTGGGAGCACTTCCAATCGCGCTGGCTTTGGGAGACGCCGCAACCAGCCGCATATCAATGGGTATCACCATTGTAGGCGGTCTGGCATTTTCACTGATTCTCACGCTATTCGTGATTCCGGGATTATATGTTTACCTGACATCCAAAAAATTGAAAGTAAAACCATGAAAAACAGCATTCTTGTCTTCCTGATTTTTTTCAGCATTAAGGCTTTTTCCCAGCAGGTGCTCTCCTTTGAAGAGGTCATCAAACGTACGCTGGAAAAGAATTTCGATGTGCTGATCCAACGCAATAATGTTCAAATAGCCGACAACTCAAACAACATCGGAGCAGCCGGATATTTACCGACTATCGGAGTAAATGCCGACCAAAACTGGACAACCACCAATACGCGTCAGGAATTCTATTCGGGTCAGGTAAATGAAAAGAATGGAGCCAATAACAATTCCCTGACGGCTGCTGCACGTTTAAACTGGACTTTTTTTGATGGTTTTGCCATGTTCGCACGAGATAAGCGTTTGCAGTTAGAGGAAGACCTCGCAACCGTTAACCTTACGGCTCAAATGGAAATGTCAATCTACCAGGCTTCTGTTCTCTATTATGGTCTGCAGTATTACAAACGCATGCAGGTAGTCTATGAAGAAGCCATTCAATTGTCCAAAGAACGTTTCGATCTCATTTCGCTGCGTTCCAAAAACGGAGCAGCAAGTGACCTGGAATTACTCCAGGCCAAATTAGATCTGAATACAGACAGCTCGAATTACCTGAATCATTTGAACCAGATCGGTAAAATGAAAGCAGACCTGGCAATGGTTATGGGAGAAGCCGGCAATATGCAGTTTGAAGTGGACGATAACATCCCTGCCATTCCGGCACTCAGTCAGGCAGCGATCCTTGAAAACGCACTTTCCCAGAACACCAGTTTATTAGTCCAAAAAAGCCAGATTGCCATTATCGACCAGCAGCGCAAAGAATTGCAGAGCCGTTACTATCCGCAATTATCCTTTTACGCGCAATATTCGGCAACCGTTTCCAAGAGCGAAGTCGGGTTACTCGCATCCAACCGTAGTTTGGGACCGGGAATCGGATTGACACTAAGCTGGACAATTCTCGACGGATTATCCAATGTTACTGCAGTAAAGAACAACAAACTGCAAAAAGAAAATGCGGAGTTTGCCGTTGAAAAACAAGAGCAAAGCATCAAAACGGAAGTCGATAAAGCCTGGCAGGACTACACCTTTTCGGAGCGCATGTACCGATTGGAGAACAGTTCGATCGTGAATACTACAGAGATGTTTGAGATCGCACAGAAATCGTTTGAAAACGGTTCTTTGACTCAATTCGAACTGCGTGAAATTCAATTCTCTATTATCCAGGCGAAAAACCGCCAGTTAACTTCGGAATTCAACCTGAGAACTGCCGTTTTGAACTTGTCTTTGTTTACCGGAGATTATAAGAAACTGATCCCATAGGGAAGCGATGCATCACGTCCCTACAGAAAATGCATCTGCAGATCACGGATCACATCTTCTTTCTTTTGACGTGATATCGGGATTTTTAACCCGTTTTTCATCTTAATGTATCCACCCTCTTCCTTGAGGTATTCATCCACGTATTTCATATTTACAATGAATGATTTATGCGGACGAATAAAGTTTACATTCGTTTTTAATTTATCATCGAAAAATTTCAGGGGTTTGGAAACCAATATTTCCTTGCCATCATCCAGGAAAACTTTACAATAAGAGCTATCCGCTTCGAAAGACACAATTGAATCCAACTTTACAAAACACATTCCATCAGCCGTAGGAATAGAAATCTTACGTTCACCGTTACCATAAGAAATCAAAATCTGATCGGCACTCATGGAACGTTTTTCACGTACCTTATCCAATGCCTGGTTAACAGCTTCAACAAATAGTTCCGAATCGATGGGCTTCATTAAATAATCCAGAGCCTGGTACCTGAAAGCCTTCACAGCGTATTGATCAAACGCAGTTGTGAAAATAATCTGGGAAGCAAAAGCATCACTTTCATCGAGTACATCAAATCCGGTACCGTCTCCCAGGTTGATATCAATAAAGATCAGATCCGCTTCTGTTTCATTGATCAGCTGAACTGCAGATTTGAATGAATCCGCTTCACCCAGCACCTGGAAATTTGGAAAATATCGCTCTAAGTATTTAGAAATGACGCGCCTTGCATCGACTTCGTCATCAATAATTAATACCCTCTTAGTTTTCATAGTCATCGAATAAATAGTTGTAATCTCCTTTTGTAAAATTGTTTTAAGAATGCAGCGTAAGTTTAATAGGGCCTTTTTGAATCGGAATTGGAATTAACGCAGAGTAATATACAAAAAAAGAAAGATCATTTTCCCTATTGGAAAACAGAACCCTCACGCAATAAATGAAATAGTTAATCCCGAAAAAGCTTACCATAAGCAGAAGTCTCTCAGTTTAGAATTCTAAAATTAAGAAACGTTACAAAACTGCTTTTATTTTAATTGCCAATATTTCACAATCGCTCTATATCGCAGAAAAAAGTAACTTTAGGGCTTCAAAATGAAACATGGCTAAATTGTTGCTTTCAGTGGTAATCGCAATTGGGGTAATCCTTACTTCTTCTTTCGATTTCAATAAACTGCCTGATGAGAAGACTGTAAAATACAATACGGAGTATGTATATGTATTAATTATTGACGGACCACGCTATACGGAAACATTTGGCGACACTACCTACCAATACATCCCGCATTTAGGAAATGAACTGAAAAAAGAAGGAGTTCTTTTAAGCAACTTTCGCAATAACGGTCCCACTTATACGATTTCCGGGCACTCAGCAATCATTACAGGTCGATACCAGCATCTTTCGAATGCCGGAAAACAGCTTCCCAAATATCCGACCATGTTCCAGTATTACCTCAAGGAAAAAGGAGTTCCAAAATCGGATGCATGGGTTGTTTCAAGTAAAGGAAAACTGGAAGTGCTTGGAAATACCAAATATAAAAAATGGTGGAACGTTTACAAACCCGAAACTTATTGCGGATTACACGGAAACGGGGCAGATTACACCTCAGACCAGGAAACCTTTGATAAAGTTACCGAACTGATTTCGGGAAATAATCCCCCGCATTTGATGCTCATCAACCTGCTTGCGGCTGATGCGTATGCACATTCCAAACAATGGGATATGTATTTGAAATCAATCCAGAAATGTGATGATTACGCATTTCAGTTGTGGAATATGATCCAGTCGAATGAAAAACTGAAAGATAAAACGGCACTTATCATTACCAATGATCACGGGCGACACCTGGATGGGCACAAAGACGGATATATCAGTCATGGTGATAATTGCGAAGGATGCAGACACATCTCCTTGCTGGCTATGGGACCGGATTTCAAAAAGAATGTGGAATCCAAAGACTGCGCAGAACAATTGGATATCAGCAAAACCATTTCGGAAATGCTGCACTTCTCTATGCCCACCGGGAAAGGACGCGTGTTAACGGAACTCTTTAAGTAATTCCTAATTACGAATGCCGAATTCCGAATGAATGAGAATTTCCTTAGTATTTCGTTTTTAGGTTCTGCGTCAAAAAAGTCTTATGGTGAATGTTTAGAATTAAGAACTTCGCATTTAAGCTTCTAAAAAATTGATCGATTCGTAACTTGAAACTCGAAA
>DJFP01000091.1:1051-1772 GCA_002432565.1 Flavobacteriales bacterium UBA5869 | reverse complement strand
GACAGGATTTCCAGGCTGATCCATGTACTGTTCGAAGCCCATTCCAGGATTGCTTTCGGATGGTAGTATTTTCTGTATTTCGGGGAAGTTGTTTCCAAAATGTATGGAACATTCCGGGTTACATATGCCGAATACCGGGAACGCATTAATTCTTCCGCGCTTACCGGTAAAGCAGCTCCCAGCAAGAAAGGTTCACAACATTCACCAAACGGCCTTTGGCTGCCACAGTAACACAAATCCCTTATTTCCGGTTTCATGGCTTCTTTTTTCGAACAGCTTCCCCCATATGCCGGATAGCTGCGTTGGGTTTAATGAAATTCTCTTTAGTGTCTATCAAAGGTTCGTAAGGATAATTTCCAAAAAGTGTTGACAGACGATTAATTCCGAAAACTTTTTTGGTGTAGTGATTCGAAATAATTACCATACAAATGGTATCCTTTCGAAGAGAAGCATAACATCCCGTATTCCCGTGCCACCAGCCTGTATGAAAAAACAAAGTCGATTTTCCTTTGTCTTCACGCATACGGTAACCCAAACCATAATTACTTTTCCCTTTTCGCTCGTAGCTGTACCCGCGGAAAATCTGTTTCTTGATCGAATCGCTCAAAAACACATCGGAATAAGTCGCCTTATCCAGCTTTAACAAATCTCTGGCTGTAGTATACAAATTCTTATCTCCGTAAATTCCGTCCAGGTTGGTGAACGGCTCCAGTCTGTTTCG
>DJFP01000091.1:663-1026 GCA_002432565.1 Flavobacteriales bacterium UBA5869 | reverse complement strand
AAAATACAAAGGCATTTTGTAGGTATTCAGAAGCTGAACAATTTTTTGGTTGGTCAGGTTTTTATCCGCAGGCCAGATTGAGTAAGGAAAATAGCCGTAATAAGGAATTCCGCTTCGGTGGTTCAATAACATTCTCACGGTAATTCCGCTGTACATAATTTCCGGCAGGTATGAACGAATATCCTTATCAAGTACCAACTTGTTGGAATCAGCTAATTTGCAGATTATAATTGCAGTAACCACTTTTGAAATAGAGGCAACATGCAAGGGTGTGTGCTTATCAATACGTTTATTGAACTGATGGTTCGCCATCCCCTTATAGCGTTCATAGATGATTTCCCCGTTTTTTGCCACCAGGAACAT
>DJFP01000091.1:0-630 GCA_002432565.1 Flavobacteriales bacterium UBA5869 | reverse complement strand
AACTGAAATTCATTCGACGCAATTTTTTCATTCTTTTTTTTGTCAACTTTGATAGCTGTCTGACAGCCAAAAAGCACGATAAAGAACACAAAAAAAGCCGTAAATCGAATAAATCCGGGAATCATGGCGCGAAGTTAAGAAAAGTTTAACGAAACCTTTCTTTCTTCAAAATCAAATTGATAGTTGAAAAAGTTCAATCTGTTTCAAAGGTTCAAAGAAGCTCAATGTCGTTATACCTCAATTTGAACATTCTAATAAATAAACGCCGCGGTTCTTTTGCGGATTAACCCGTCCTTTCCTTTTGCCTGCACAACCAGGTTGAAAGTTATTTGATTTCCTTTGTTAGCTGCTTTTGCTTTTGTAAGCGCATCAATTACTTCAGGAGTAATCTTAGACCCGGAAATGGACGGAAGCGGATTTGCAATGGAAACCGATGTCACTTCGTAACTAATCACGTCAAAACCTGCACTTTGCAATACTGCATTTTCCTCGTACCCTACGCGTACTTCAGCCTGGTCCAATGTGACTACGGTTGTTCCTTCCAGGGCGCTTCCAACGTAAACAGAAGGAACCGGTAAATTCAATACTCGGTATTCGTAAGTTCGTAGTACTTTATTCTCTTTCAGGTTC
>DJFP01000129.1:1924-9832 GCA_002432565.1 Flavobacteriales bacterium UBA5869 | reverse complement strand
TGTCAAGAGGATTAATCCCCTTGAACATGCATACACGAAGAAGTAACCGTAACTTAATTGCATAATTTGCCAGATTCACTAATTTTGTTTCATGCAACTTTCGGAAAGAATTAAAACCATAGATTGGACATCACTTAGAACCATTTTGTTTGTCGGACTGATCGTTCGATTAATCGCTGCAATTTTTGCAGAAGGTTACAGCATGCATGATGATCATTTCCTGGTGATAGAAGCTGCCGGTTCCTGGGCCGACGGTTTTGACTACAATGCATGGCTTCCCTGGAATAAAGAACCCGGTGCATCTCCCGAGGGGCATAGCTTTACTTATGTTGGACTGAACTTCCTGTTTTTTAAGGTTTTGAAAACCATCGGAATTGCAGATCCGAAAACATTGATGCTCATAAACCGCATTGTACATGCCCTGTTTTCGTTGTTGGTTATCCGGTTTGGGTATTTGATCACGGAAAAATTATCCAATAAAAAAACAGCAAGTTATGTCGGCTGGGTCTTGGCTCTGCTTTGGGCAATGCCTTTCCTGTCGGTAAGAAACCTGGTAGAAGTGGTAAGCATTCCTTTCCTGATGTGGGCGGTTTGGCTGACTTTAAATGGAAAAAGTAAGTGGGCCTTGTTTTATGCGGGCTTATTAATCGGTGTGGCAGTCTCTTTCCGTTACCAGATTGCAATTTATGCAGTTGGTTTGGGGATTTACTACATGATAAAGTTCGAGTGGAGAAAACTTTTTCTAATGACGGCAGGTTCGCTCGTTATGTTCGTTCTTACGCAGGGAGTTGTTGATTATTTTATCTGGGGATATCCGTTTGCGGAGTTCAAAGGATACGTCGTATATAACATGAATGAAGGAACGCGTTATATGAAGAATGCAAACTACTTCATGTACTTTTATGTGCTTTTCGGATTCTTGCTTTTCCCACTTGGGATTTTGGCATTGATTGCTTATTTCAAAGCTGCAAGAAAATACCTGGTATTATTTATCCCGACTTTTGTTTTCCTGTTGTTCCATACCATTTTTCCGAATAGACAAGAGCGTTTTATTCTCACCATTTTCCCATTGGTAATCATTTTGGTTTTCCTGGGGATTGAACAACTTAGAGAACGTAAGTTCTGGAATGGTTTCTGGAAAGTTTCCTGGATTGGCTTTTGGATTCTGAATATCCCGCTTTTCTGCATCGTAACGGTTATGCCGTCGAAAAAATCCCGTGTGAATACCATGTATGCGCTTTATGGAAAAGCGCGTGGTGATGAGCATATATTAATTGAGGCAACCGGGGAAACCAATCCCGAAATGATGCCTTATTTCTACTCCGGAAAATGGCAGTATAAGGTTTTGGAACGGTGGAGTACGGATACTATAAATCCTGCAAGCTTTTATACGGTTGAACCGCAGGATTACATTTTCTTCTTCGGCCAAAAGAATTTGGAGCAGCGCATCGACACTTTTAAGGTGTTCTATCCTAAAATGCACCTGGAAGCTCAAATTGAACCGGGTTTTGTAGATAAGTTCCTGCATGGAATAAATCCGCGTAACTCGAATTCTTACGTGGAGATCTGGAAGACGGAGGCGAAGAAGTAACTCATTGCTTTAGGACAAGTTTTCCACTTCTGAAATTTACGAAATTTTGGAATTCGATTGTTCGCTAATTTGCGAACAGATTCCTGTGTAAAAATCTGGTTAACAGAATTTTACACGTTTTTATTAGTTGGATTTTGATTAGAATAAGAAGAAGATTTGACCTTTAAGTTATTCCGGAAAAATCAATTGTAGATTCTCAATAGATTACTTCCATTCCATTCAGTCTGGTACTTGCGCAATCCCCAATCGGACCCGGATATAGGGGATCCGTCATACATGGAAAATTTAGCACCGGAACAAGCGTCATTCAATTGCAGAAAATTGGTGGTGTCGATTGTTAATGGAGTGGCACAAACATTGTCAGGATCTTCCGGGGACATACGCTCCCATGCAACGAAAATATCTGTGGACTGCCTGTAAACAACAATTCCTTTTATTCCACCGGAAACATAGGCCCATCCACCAACGCTGTTCAGTTCCTGGTAGGAAGGCAGAGTAAGATCGATTTGTAAATCAAACGCAATGCTTGGAATAGGGTGCGTCCTGTTTTTTTTACAAGAAACGCCTACCAAGACCAAAATCAATAAAAAGATTCGTATTTTCACTTTACCTTATTGGAATGACAAAATTATGAAGTTAAGAACGTTTTTACAACTCTTTGTATTGTGTGGACTGTTTATTTTTGGTGCTGGATCAGTTACTTCATCATACGGTCAGGACGGATCAGTTGCCAAAGCAGAGAAAACCATTGCCAAGCGTAGAAAGAAAGAAGCCAAGGCGGCGAAAAAAGAAGCCAAGAAATCCAAAAAAGCATTTTGGGACAAGCAATCCAAAGCTGCTAAGAAAAGCGTGAAACGAAATGCAAAACGCCAGAAAAGAGCCAAACGACAGTCGAATGGATGGTGACTTCGGCTGCGTTCAGTAACCCTTTCCGGATTTATCTTACTGTCGAATGGCTAAAAGGTCATTGAGCGGAGCTAAAACAGGCTTTTTAAACGAATAGTTTTTCCTCCCAGTGTTCCGCTTCTTCTTCCGAAACCAGGTTTAGTTTTTTCAAATAATGGGTCGTCTTTTCAAATGCAAGCGGATATTCGGCTCCCTGGTAGTTCCAGTCTGTTTCGGATAACCAAAGTTTCACCTGGTCCAAACGCAGGTTGTAGCGCCATGAAATCATTTCCGCTGATTTCGGATTTTCTTTTACTTCCGATGCTTTTTGATTAACGATCGTGCACATTTTCTTTAAGATCTCCGGGTATTTCTCTGCAATTTCCGTTCGTGCGGCAATGACGAAACACGGCCATGGAGTTACCACGTCTCCGACATAATCGCATTTTCCCTGTTCCACAAAAGGAGAGGTCGTGTATTTTTCCCAGAGGAAAGCTTGTGCTTCGTTATGTTCCAAAGCCCATAAACCACCGTACACATCACCGATTACGTTGAATTTTAATCCTTCAAGTTTCCAGTTGTACTGATCGGCCATAACGTAAGCCATTAAATGTGATCCGGATCCAAAACGCGAAATAGCGAAGGTCTGTTCTTCAACATCTTCCGGTTTTTTGATAGCTCCCTTTGCAGGTACGTGGATTCCCCAGCTTAACGGGGAGACAACATATACTTCCAGGATTTTTGCATCCAGTCCCTGAAGGATAGACTTGGTGATTCCTTCCGTGAGAAGTACCGCAACGTCAATGGAACCCGTTTCGAGTCCGCGGACCATCTGCCCGGTTCCGCCTGTCATGTCAGACCAGTGGAGATTTAAACCGATTTCCTGGAACCTTCCTTCTTCAATAGCTAATCTCCAGGGTAAATTAAAATGTTCAGGAACACCGCCGATCTTAAGGCCTAATTCGTTTGTCATTTCTTTGTAAATTGCATGGAATGCAGTTTTTTGTACATACCATCTTTGCGTAATAATTCTTCGTGAGACCCCATTTCCTGGATTTCACCTTTGTCCAGGACAATGATCTTGTCTGCTGCTTGTATCGTAGATAATCGGTGTGCGATAACTATAGAGGTGCGTCCTTTGGTAAGTTGTTCGGTAGCGCGCTGTATCAATAGTTCGGATTCATTGTCGACACTGGAAGTTGCTTCATCCAGTATCAAAATATGCGGATCGTAAACATAGGCGCGAATGAAAGCCAGGAGTTGTCGCTGTCCCACGGAAAGCACTCCGCCTCGCTCACCAACCTGGTAATCGTATCCATCCGGTAATTTTTCAATGAAGCTGTCAGCTCCGACGGCTTTTGCTGCGGCAATCACCTCTTCACGTGTAATAGCTTCATTCCCTAAAGTGATATTGTTGTGGATCGTATCGGAAAACAGGAAGACATCCTGGAGTACAATCGCGATATTTTTTCGCAAAGTATCCATTTGAATTTTACGTAGTTCCACGTCACCGATGTGAATGCTACCTTTCTGGTATTCGTAAAAACGGCTCAACAGGTTAACGATCGAAGTTTTTCCGGCTCCGGTTGCTCCGACAAAGGCAATCGTTTCTTTCGGCTGAATGGTCAGGTTGATATCCTTTAACACCCAATCTTCGTCCTTGTAAGCAAAATAAACATGCTCGAATTTCAGGGGCTGTTCAAAATCCAGTTTGGTTACTGTTCCGGATTCCTGCACGTGTTCGTTGGTGTCCAATAACTCAAATACTTTGTCGGCGCGGACAATACCACGCTGCAGGATATTGAACTTATCTGCCAGCATACGGATTGGCCGGAACAACATCTGGATCCAAAGTGTAAAGCTGAATACCGTTCCGAACAATTCTTTGTCCCCGATGGCTTCACCTGTCATTGAAAAAGCACACCAAACAATTAACAAGGCCATAGAAAGTGAACTCAGGAATTCCACTACCGGGAAGAAAATGGAAAATGCCCAAACCGCATTCACGTGTGCCTGGCGATGCGTTTTATTCACTTCCTGGAAAGCTGCATACTCCATTCTTTCCCTTCCGAAAATCTGTACGATGTTCATCCCGGTCAGGCGTTCCTGTACGAAAGCGTTCAGGCGGTGCACAGCTGTACCTTCCTGCTGGAAACTTCTGCGCATGGCTTTTGCAAATACACGCGTTGCGAAAATCAGGATCGGAATTGGAATAAGGACAATCAAAGAAAGCTGCCAGTTGGTGGTAAACATGAGGGCCAAAACAACCACAAGCATTAATAAATCACCTAAAATATCAATCAATCCCGAAGAAAAGACCTCTGAAATTGCTTCAATATCCGAAACGACACGCGTGACCAAACCACCAACCGGGGAGCGGTCGAAGAACTGCATGCGGAAAGTCGACAAATGATTGAATACTTTGATACGAATATCGCGAATGATGGATTGGGCCATCAGGTTCGAAAAATAAGCAGTCAGGAATTGAAGTAAAGCTTCGACAAGTAAAATTCCTCCAACAATTAATGTCCATTTTAAAAATTGGTCGGGGTTTTTATCGTCAACCACGTATTTTTGTACCATATTCCCGATAATCATTGGACGCAAAGGTCCCAGGACAGATAAGGAAACAGTACAGATGAAAGCCAAAACTAAAAGTCCCCTGTAAGGTTTTGCAAACTTCAATAAGCGTCTGAAAATTCGAAAATCAATTTTGCTTTGTTTGGCCATGTTACAAAATTACATCTAAGGATTGGGATATGACTTATTTTTAACTGCTAAAATTCACTAACAAAACACATTTTTATTTCCATTGTTTGCTTTTATTCCTTTATTTTGCGGATAGGCAACATGCCTGAAGATATAGCACATAATTTACCTCCAATTTTCAATACTATGGTTTACAATTTAGGTCAGTCAACATCCATCTTCAATACTTTTTTGGGAGAGCTGAGAGATTGCACGGTTCAAACTGATCCCATGCGTTTTAGACGTAATTTAGAACGTGTTGCCGAAGTATTGGCTTATGAGTTAAGCAAACATTTGGATTACCAAACAGAATTGGTAACAACGCCGCTTGGAGAAGCAGAAGTGGAGACCCTGAAGCAGCAGCCGGTCCTGGCAACAATCTTACGTGCCGGATTACCCATGCACCAGGGACTGCTGAATTATTTTGACCGGGCAGAAAGCGCATTTGTTTCTGCTTACAGAAAACACACCACCGCTGAAGATTTTGATATTCACGTTGAATATTTGGCAGCTCCTTCCATCGACGGGAAAACATTGATTATTTCCGATCCGATGCTGGCAACAGGCAGTTCGATGGTGATGGTGTATAAAGCATTGTTGAAGCAGGGGAAACCTGCTAAAGTGCACATTGTGGCTGCAATTGCAGCGCCTGAGGCTATTGAGTTCGTAAAAAAACACCTTCCTGATACGATCAGTATTTGGGTCGGTGCAATTGATAAGGAATTAACCGCACAATCCTACATCGTTCCGGGATTGGGTGATGCCGGAGATCTGGCTTATGGAGTAAAATGTTAATAGCTTGAATGATGGCCTGGCATTTTTACTTTACACTTTTTGGTTTGTCAATGATCAAGTTCATGTTCGCTCCTTTTGCAGGACCGGGATTGAAGTTGAATTTTTTGGAAACCTATATTTCCTGTATTTCTGGAGCGGCATTTGCTGCCCTGATATTCTATTTCTCCAGCGAGTTCTTTTTGATCCGTGCGCACAAAAAACGGAAAGCGGCGTTACAGGAATCGATCAGGACAGGAATTCCTCTGAAAGCAAAAAAGAAATTTACCCGCTTTAATAAGCTGATCGTGAAATTGAAACGCAGCCTGGGAATTTACGGAATTGCATTTTATGCACCGTTGTTTTTATCCGTTCCGGTTGGATCAATTGTAACAGCAAAATTCTATGGGAAGGAAAAACGCACATTCCCGCTTATCCTGATCGGGATTTGTATGAACGGTGCGATAACTACAGGAATTGCATACATTATTGAATCATTCTTTAAATGAAAATACGTCAGATATTCTTTGACCTTGATCGTACCTTGTGGGATTTTGAAACCAACTCGCGTTTTGCATTGCAGTACTTGTATGATGATTTGAAACTGGGGGATACCATCGAACATTTTATGCATTTTCATCATACGTATATTCGGATCAATGCAGATTTGTGGAACCAATATGGGAATGGAAAACTGAGCAAAGAAGAACTCCGGGATAATCGTTTCAAAAAAGCACTGGAATATCACGGGATCCATGACGAACAACTAGCAAAGCAAATGAGTGACGGCTACATCGATCTTTCCCCGAAGCAGACAGCTCTTTTCCCTGGAGCAGTTGAAATGCTGGAAACTTTGAAGCAGCAGGATTATGCTTTGCATATCATAACGAACGGATTTAAAGAAGTGCAGCACATCAAACTGGATAAAAGCGGGATCAGCAGTTTTTTCGATACGGTTCTTTGTTCGGAAGAAATTGGTGTGACCAAACCGCACCGGGAGATTTTTACGGAAGCATTGCGTTTGACAAATTGCAAAACCGAACATGCTATCATGATCGGCGACGATTTTAAAGCAGATATCATTGGTGCGCTGAATGCAGGCTGGACAGCCATTCATTTCGACCCGGAGCACAAATACAAAAAGGAGCGCAACGTACCGCGCATCCGTGAGTTGGCTGAAATACCGGAAGTTGTTAATCTTTTACCAATCGTCGCAAATTAAGCACATAAGGCTGGTAGAAAGTAATTCCCCTTGATTCAGGAGGTCTAAAAATCTGAATATCCGGATGTTTTAGCATCTTAACAGCTAATTTCCCTATCTTTGTGCCTTCGCTGGAGCTCTTAACCTTCGCAAAGCCGCTTGCGCCTCTGCTAAAGCTTCAGCGGCACGCAGACGGCGTAGCAAGGTTAGCACAAGCGTTGCGCCCCATAAATAAAATCAGGATGTCATTTTCTTCTTTCGGCTTATCGCCATTTTTACTAAAAGCTTTAAGCGAAACAAATTACAAAAAGCCGACTCCGATCCAGGAAATCGCCATCCCGGCAATTCTCACGGGAAAAGATGTGTTGGGTATCGCACCGACCGGTTCCGGTAAAACGGCCAGTTATGCACTTCCTGTCTTAACACAGCTTTCCAAAGCAGAAAAAGCAAAGAACCGGCACATTCAGGCGCTTATTTTAGTCCCGACCCGCGAATTGGCTATCCAGGTAGAGGAGGTGTTCAAGGAATTTGCACGTGCATTTCCCGAGCCGCAGAAAGTAAAAGCAGTTTATGGCGGGGTCTCCATCAATCCGCAAATGAAAGCGATGATGGGTGTTTCTATCTTGATTGCAACTCCGGGTCGTTTGATCGAATTGGCGGAATCCAATGCAATCCAGTTAAGCACATTGAAATCCCTGGTGCTGGATGAAGC
>DJFP01000129.1:0-1780 GCA_002432565.1 Flavobacteriales bacterium UBA5869 | reverse complement strand
CCGCTATTGCGCTATTTGATTCGTTCACGGAACATGAAGCAAGTATTGATTTTTACCAGTTCAACTTTCAAAGCTGACCAGGTGGTGGAAAAATTACGCAAGAACAACATCGATGCCCAGGCTATTCACAGTAAGAAAAGCCAGGATGCAAGAACGCGCGTGATGCGCAATTTCAAAGCCGGGCATTTAAAAGTGATGGTTGCCACGGATTTGATTGCCCGCGGAATTGACATTGAATTTTTACCTTTCGTTATTAACTACGAATTACCGCGTTCTCCCAAAGATTTTGTGCATCGCATCGGTCGTACGGGGAGGGCAGAAGCAACCGGTGAAGCCCTGACTTTTGTGTCTCCGGCAGACGAACATCATTTTAAGATCATTCANNAATGAAAAGAATAGCAGCATACAAAAAACTCTTCAACATTGAAGAGGAAATGAGCTTGTCTCAATTGAAAACAACTTACCGCAAACTGGTAAAAGAATGGCATCCCGATAAATTCCAGGAAGAAGATCCGAAAAAAGCAGAAGCTGAGAAAAGAAGTTTGGAGATCATTGATGCTTATCATTTCCTGGTGAGTATTGCCCCGGAAACTTTGGACCAAAACCTGGAGGAATACACGGAAACAATCAATACTTCCATGATTGCTGATTATCACTATAAAGGCCTGACCTTAAAAGTGACTTTCCTCAACGGACAGGTATTCGAGTATTTCGGAGTTCCAAACAATGTTTACAAGAAACTGAATCAAAGTGCAACCCCGGAACGATTTGCACGCAGACACATTTTTTCGTCACATACTTATCGTATGGCGAGCAAAGGAATGGCGGAGGCTTAAGTCATTTCTTCTTTTCGCGGTTAAAAGTAACCGGAAGAGAGAATTTTGAACGAATGGGCTTTCCTTCCAGGAGCGCGGGTTTGAATATCAATAGTTTTACTACACGGATTACTTCCGCATCTGCTAACGGACTTAACGATTTTTTGATCCTGACATCAGTCACATGTCCAACCGTGTCAACTGTGAACGAAACGTATACTTTGCCGTCAATACTATCGGCAGGATAAACGATGTTCTCTTTCAGAAAATCCTTTAGAGCAGCCCATCCTCCGGAATATTCCGGAGAATCATCAATGATGACTCCGACGATGTCCATTTGCTTGGGTACTGTTGGACAAACCGCTCCACTTGATTTTGTAGCAGGAAGTTTAAACGGATCTTCTTCTTCCTGTGCATATAGATTTTGAAATGAACTACTTAATCCGATAGTCAAAGCAGTTGCTGCTGCCAATTGGAAATAACGTTCGTAACCTTTTGCTACTTGTTTCTCGGAGAAAATTCCGCAAATGGATTGGTTTTTCTTTTTGAGCTGTTCAAGTTCTTCGGCGGATTTATTCCTGAAATCAATAATGATACGCTCACAAGTCTTACAGTATTTGTCACGCCCACAAGAATTCATGTCGTTGATATTTTCTTTGCAGGGAAGTGAAAATTGAATGTTCTTAATAGCTGACATCGGCTGATTTTCTACCAAATATAAAAGCAAAATGCCAAGAAAACTTTATCAGGTATCAAAATGTACTTTCTGTTTATTTTAGTGTTGAACTGAAAAAAATGACAAACGATTCACCATTAAATTGGTTATTTTTGAAAGAACAGATTTCTACTTATGAAAAACAGATTATTGGTATTGATACTCGTTGTATCGGGTTCACTTTCCGCACAAAACAAATTCCCGGACTTCCTTGTCGGAACCTGGATTTCGGAGGATGGAAGTTCATACG
>DJFP01000132.1 GCA_002432565.1 Flavobacteriales bacterium UBA5869 | reverse complement strand
GCTGATTCAACTGCTGTAGCAGCAAAGGACTCCGTTCCGGCAGTAATGTAATCGGAAAGTAATTAATTAAGTAAACAATAAAGTAAAAAAATAAAATCATGGCAGCTCACGAAGCACACGCACATCACGACGCTCATGGACATCACCACCATGAAGAAGGTTTTATTTCTAAATATATTTTTAGTCAAGACCATAAAATGATTGGAAAGCAGTTCTTGATGACTGCTGTATTTATGGGGGTAGTAGCAATGTTGCTATCTATTTTGTTCCGTATCCAATTGGCTTGGCCGGGAGAGGAATCAGATTTCTTATCCTTTTTCCTGGGTGAAACCTGGGCTCCGGGAGGAGTAATGAAGGAAAGTATGTACTTAGGTTTGGTTACAATCCACGGTACGATCATGGTGTTCTTCTTGCTGACAGGTGGTTTGTCCGGTACTTTCTCGAACTTACTTATTCCGTTGCAAATTGGTGCGCGTGATATGGCTTCCGGTTTCCTGAACATGTTGTCATACTGGATGTTCCTGATCTCTTCATTGATCATGTTGTTNNTTGTCTGCTTTACCGCAAGCAATTGAAGGTTCCGGTTTGGGTATGACTTTGTGGTTGGTTTCCATGACTATTTTCATTGCTTCGTCTTTGTTGGGTTCATTGAACTACATCGTTACAATCTTTAACTTGCGTACAAAAGGGATGAAAATGACTCGTTTGCCATTGACAATCTGGGCATTCTTCATTACTGCAATCTTAGGGGTATTATCTTTCCCGGTTTTATTATCTGCAGCTTTGTTGTTGATGATGGACCGTTTGGCAGGAACTTCTTTCTACCTTTCCGATATCATTGTTGGTTCTGAAATGTTGGAAAACCATGGTGGTTCTCCTTTATTGTACCAGCATTTATTCTGGTTCCTTGGTCACCCGGAAGTATACATTGTATTATTACCTGCATTGGGTCTGACTTCAGAGATTATCTCTACAAATTCACGTAAGCCTATCTTCGGTTACCGTGCGATGATCGGTTCAATCCTTGCGATCGGTTTCTTATCGTTCATTGTATGGGGTCACCACATGTTCATTACGGGTATGAACCCGTTCATCGGATCGGTATTCGTATTTACAACTTTGTTGATCGCAATTCCTTCAGCAGTAAAAGTGTTTAACTACATCACAACTATCTGGAGAGGATCCAACATCTACACTCCTGCCATGTTGTTCTCAGTTGGATTGGTTTCCACGTTCATCACCGGTGGTGTTACGGGGATTATCCTTGCTGACTCTGCTTTGGATATTGCAGTTCACGATACTTACTTCGTTGTCGCTCACTTCCACATTGTAATGGGTATGTCGGCTGTATTCGGAATGTTCGCAGGTGTTTACCACTGGTTCCCTAAAATGTACGGACGTATGTTGAACACTCGTTTGGGATACGCTCACTTCTGGGTAACTATCGTTGGAGCTTACGGGGTATTCTTCCCGATGCACTTCGTTGGATTAGCGGGAGCACCTCGTCGTTATTACGATTATTCGGTTTACGGTGATTTTGATAAACCAACACAAGACATGATTATGGACCTGAATGTCATCATCACGGTGTTTGCGATTATCGCTGCATTCGGTCAGTTGATTTTCTTGTTCAATTTCTTCTATAGTATTTACAGAGGTCCGAGAGCGGTTCAAAACCCTTGGAAGTCAAATACACTTGAGTGGACTACACCGGTTGTTCATGTACACGGAAACTGGCCTGGAGCAATTCCTGAAGTTCACCGTTGGCCTTACGATTACTCGAAGCCCGGAGCAGAGGAGGATTTCATTCCTCAGATTGTTCCTTTGGCTGAAGGCGAAGAAGGAGATCACTAGAATCTTGATATAAAATTGAAATCCCTGCTTGGAAACGAGTGGGGATTTTTGTGTTAACCACATAGCTCACCTGACTTTCTCTGGTTCTTCAGTAAGTTATCAGTTTTTATTCTTTTAAACCTAAAGGCTCTATGTGGTTTAATGAGATCTGATTTTGTATTTTTGTACCTAACAATGGAAGAAGAATCATTCGACTATAGATCTGAGACATCGAATCCTGAGAAGGAATACGACAAAGTATTACGCCCGAAATTATTGAATGATTTCGCAGGTCAGCCTCAGGTCGTGGAGAATTTGGAGATTTTTGTTCAAGCTGCTGTTAAGCGCAACGAGCCATTGGATCATGTTTTGCTGCATGGACCTCCGGGACTTGGAAAGACCACTTTGGCAAATATCATAGCGAATGAGTTGAATGTTGGATTTAAAGTCACCAGTGGGCCTGTTTTGGATAAGCCAGGCGATCTTGCGGGACTTTTAACCAATCTCAGTAAAGGCGATGTGCTTTTCATTGATGAAATCCATCGTTTGAGCCCGGTTGTGGAAGAATACCTGTATTCTGCCATGGAGGATTACTGCATTGATATTCTAATTGATTCCGGGGCGAATGCGCGGACTGTACAGATCAGTCTGAACCCTTTTACCCTTATTGGTGCTACAACGCGTTCAGGATTGCTTACTGCGCCTCTTAGAGCCCGTTTTGGTATTAATTCCCGTTTGGAGTATTACAACGTTGAAACGCTGGCTTCCATTGTGGAACGCTCGGCTGAATTGCTGGACATTCCAATTCAGGAACAGGCGGCATTTGAAATTTCAAGAAGAAGTCGGGGAACACCACGAATTGCCAATGCAATTTTACGTCGGGTTCGTGACTTTGCACAGGTAAAGGGAGATGGAACAATTACTTTGGCTATCACACAACATGCACTGGATGCATTGAACGTTGACAAATACGGTTTGGACGAAATGGATAACCGAATTTTGAAAACACTGATCGATAAGTTTAAAGGCGGACCGGTGGGATTGACAACTATTGCTACAGCAATCGGTGAAAATGCCGGAACCCTGGAAGAAGTGTATGAACCATTTTTGATCCAGGAAGGATTTTTGATGCGGACCCCGCGTGGAAGAAAAGCAACTGAAAAAGCATTCAAGCACCTGGGCTTCGATATGGGGTGGCAGCAAGGAGGATTGTTCTAAGAAAATAGGAGGGTTTTACTCCCGCAGTTTGCTAATTTAGCTTCTGTATTCCGGAAAAGGGCTTTATTTAAATTATGCAGCAGGACCAGTTAAAAAAACGCATTCGAACGAAAGCTGAAGACATCGGCTTCCTGCACGTGGGTTTTTCCAAAGCTGATTTTTTAGCATCTGAAGAACCCCGATTGGTGAATTGGCTGAAAGCTGAGAAACATGGAAAAATGGGATACATGGAAAACCATTTCGATATGAGACTGGACCCACGTATTTTGGTTCCCGGTGCTAAAACAGTGATCTCCCTGGCGTACAATTATTTTCCTGCGGAAACGCAACGGTCAGACACATTCCAAATTTCTAAATACGCTTACGGCAAAGATTATCACGACGTTGTCAGAGCTAAATTGAGACAATTGGTTTCTGAACTGCAGCAGGAAATCGGGGAAATAGAAGGCCGGGTTTTTGTCGATAGTGCACCGATCCTCGAGAAAGCATGGGCAGAAAAAAGCGGAGTGGGCTGGGTAGGTAAGAACGGGAATTTAATTCAGCCGAAGACCGGTTCGTTTTTCTTTCTTGCTGAAATTATTTGTGATTTGGAAATTGAGCCCGACGGACCAATGCGTGATTACTGCGGTACCTGTACCAAATGCATAGATGCCTGCCCGACGGATGCAATTGAAGCACCTTATATTGTGAACGGGTCCAAATGTATTTCCTATGCCACCATTGAATTGAAAGATGCTGATTTACCGGAATTGTTTCGCGGAAATATGAATAACTGGGTTTATGGCTGTGATATCTGCCAGGATGTTTGTCCGTGGAACCGCTTTTCGAAACCGCATATGGAACCCGAATTTTTACCAAAACAAGAACTATTATCCTTTTCGAAGGAAGACTGGAAAGAACTGGATGAGCTAACCTTTCAAGCCATTTTTAAAGGCAGCGCTGTTAAAAGGACCAAGTTCTCGGGGTTGAAACGCAATATCCTGTTTGTAAACACTGATTCAGGATTTGAGAAATAATCTTTCTTTTTATTTTAACGATCCATTAAACCTTTGATAATAAATCCTATCACAAGGAAAACTACAACATGAAACAGACTATCTTATTGGTTGCACTTGCCTGCAGCATTATCACCGGATCAGCCCGTTCACAGGGATTATACGACCGCTCTACCGTTCAGAAAATTGAGATTTTCTTTGGCTTTTCGAATTGGGATTCCCAGCTGGATGCACTTGCTTCCACAACGGAAGATTATTTGCTCGCAGATTCTGTCCGTATCAACGGAATTGTTTTCGACAGCGTCGGTGTAAAATATAAGGGAAATAGCTCCTACAATGCAAACAACAATAAAAATCCGATACATATTGAGCTGGAT
>DJFP01000016.1 GCA_002432565.1 Flavobacteriales bacterium UBA5869 | reverse complement strand
TGGGCATTTAACCGGTATTTCTTCTTCGTTAGCATCGATAAATGAAGTGCCAGGTCTGTTGTTAAACCTGTCAAATGGGTTGTTTTTACCTGGAAATTGGAAATACTTGCCGTCAAACCGTTTTGAAGCCCCATCGAAAACAAGAGAATGGAAACCAGTATTTCTGTTTGAGTCAATGTCTCTGTGTAAAAGAACTGACCGTAGATCCCTACAAAAACAAAGCACAGAATTTCCAGTATCATAGGAATACTATGAGAAACAAAGGCATTCTTTTTAGTGCTGTTAATGATCAGGTTATTAGATAAAAAACTCCCTGAAAAGAAGAGAAGTATCCAAAATAGAACAACGAGCATCTGGAACCATTTTCCATCGGCAATTTCCTGTGCAAGAATGGCGAAATGTCCCGTCAAATTCGACGTAAAGGAATAAAACAGCACCAATGAAGCAACGTTCACCATTCCTGCAATGAGAGCGGTGAATATACCCAGTCTTAAATTATCCTGAAAAGTCCTGCTATTACTAAATCTACGAAGCATATTGTCCTAATTTAATTTGTTTTGAAATCCACTTTAGCGGATATTTCATCGATCCGTCAGCAGACGGACTCTTAGTTGATTTTTTTAAGTGTAATCTTCACAATTCCGCGCGCATGCAAATCCGTATCAAAGTGAAGAACCAATTCATTTTTCTTTAAGGATTCGACCGAGTAAACTTCCGTCGTTCCATCAGCATTCAATAATGTCAGGATGCGCCCCCGGTCTTTCAAGCGCCATTTAGCCCAATGTTCTTTACCGTTGCGTTCATGAAGCTTAATACTGTAATTCCTTCTGAAAGTCCAATTCTCAAATTCATGGATTACCAGATGGTTTGCAATATCGACCCGCTCATTGGTACTGATTTCCTGTTTCACCTTTTCATCCACATTATTCCTGTCATATACCCATGAAATCTCTTTCCACTCGCCTACTATCGCCACTTCAGGATAAGCGGAATGACTGAACACATAATAGCCGAATGAGGTCAGTGTGATCACTGCAATACATGCCGATATGACTAATTTTCGTTTCATATCAGTGAAGTGACAATTATTTGATTGGATTTATTCGAATACTGGTTGTTATCCCAGGCAATCAGTTGTTTTTTGACTTTCGATTTTTGCAGGAATGGAATAACATCCATACTTTTTTTATGAGACCAGTCAAAATTCAGTTCATACGGAATAATGATCCGGTCAATTTTATTGGTTTCCGTAAACTGTTCGAATGAACTTTGAGTAAAACCGGTGAAAAAAACAACCTGAATAGAAGCTACCTTTGGTGTTAATTCCTTTTCCAAATCGTATAATTTTGACAGATACTCTTTTCCTGCCATTTCGATCTTCAAATCGCTCTGATCAAAGAAAAGCAGATCTGAAATGGAATTCGAAAGGTAGATTCCGTGTACCAAAAGCACATTTATCGAATCCTCTGCTTGAAATTGAAGTAAGGCTTTTAGGGGTTCCAATGAGGAAACTTTAAAATCTGTTGGTATAAGAATTGTTGTGCTCATGTCCATTTATTTTTGACCAAATTTAGAGCACGGTCATAAGGACGGAATAAGAGCCGGATTAAAACGGGATTAGAATTTTAGTTTTAACTTTTCTTTAGGATTTATAGGGAATTACCAGACTCACCAAAGTTCCTTTTTCTTCTTCCGAATGAACGATAATTTTTCCCTTGTGCTGGCGCATGATATTCCTGGTCAGCGGCAAACCGATTCCATATCCTTCAAAAGAGGTTGTATTGGAGGCCCGGAAGAACGGATCATAAATATGGCTCAAGTCCTGCGGAGGAATCCCAATCCCATTATCCTTGACATGAATAGAGATTGTTTCCTTGGTATGACTTAGATAAATTCTCACCTCCTGGTTTTCGGAATATTTCGATGCATTTAATAAGACATTGGATAAAGCCAGCTGAAGCAGTTGTGAGTTTCCTTTTATTTCCAACGCATACAGGTTTTCCGGAAGCGTACTAAAATCAAACTTGATCTTATTACCCGGAATAATCCGATTGACTGTTTCTATTGTTTCGAAAATGAGTTCATCTACCCGCAGATTTTCAATGGTCATCTTCTTGCCATCGAAACCTGTTTGAGCAAGAAACAACAATGCTTTTGTTTTTTTATTCAGTTTCTCCGCTTCTTCGAGGATATGGTTCAGAGCAATTTTATACTCCTCTGCACTTCTGTCTTTGCTCAGCATCAAATCTGCCTGTCCAATGATACTCGTAAGAGGTGTATTTAATTCATGCGAAGCATTACTGATAAAATTATTCTGTGTTTCAAAGCTGGTTTCCAAACGATCCAGCATACTGTTCATGGTTTTGATGAGCTCTCCCAGTTCGTCCCCCTCTTGTTTATTCTGAATCCTGAAATGCAGATTTTCTGTACCAATGTTATGAACGCTGGTACTTAGGTCTGTAATCGGTTTTATAAGTCTTTTAGATAACCAAAGCGAAACAATAATGATTAAAAATACGGTAGAAAAAAACATCGATATCAGCAATCCGCCTAAGTAGTGCTTATACTTTGTATAATACATGTTTTTAGCGGAGGTATAAACTACGTAGCTTTTTCCTTGTTTCGTAACATACATTTTTCCGAATCTCAAAAGGTTTTTGCTTCGTTCCTTCGCACTTTTATGTTTTATAACTTTGTAAATAAAATTGGAGTCCTCTTTCACCTGCCTTGAATTAAGCAAAGGTTTTCCGGAATCGTCCAACTCTATTAGGATGCTTTTTTCATACGGTAATTTTTCCAGGTATTCCTGTTTGAATTCTTTTACAAACTCCTTATCTCCACGATGGTCCAACTCTATACGAATGGTTGTATTGGTGCGTGTTTCCAACCGGTCATAAAAATCATTGAACACATAGTTTGAAGACAATACATAAACTATTGTACTGAATAGCAATACTAAAACAACAAACGTACTACTCAGCAGCCAAATGATACGTACCCGAATTTTCATTCTTCCTCACGCATTACATACCCCATTCCAATTACAGTATGGATCAACCGGGGACCGCCGAACTGCATCAGTTTCTTACGCAGGTAATTCACGTAAACATCCACCACATTGGTTCCTGATTCAAAACCAATGCCCCATACCTCCTCCAAAATATCCATCCGGGAAAACACTTTCCGTGGATTCATGACAAAAAGCAGCAATAAACGATATTCTGTCGATGTAAGACTAATCAGATTTCCATTTCTTGTAACTGTTTTCCGGTCATCATCTATAACAAGGTCTCCAAAATTAAAATGGACACTGTGATTTGTTGATTGGTTATCAATCCTTCTGAGTAATGATCTTACACGTGCATTGAGTTCTATGAACTTAAAAGGTTTAGGCAGGTAATCATCTGCTCCGGAATCCAGTCCGAGAGCAACATTTTCAGGAGTTCCAAGAGCTGTAAGCATCAATATCGGTACCTGGCTGGTTTCCCGGATCTTTGAACAGACCTGCATTCCGTTTAATCCGGGAAGCATAATATCCAATATGATCAAATCCGGGTTCCAAAAATGGAATTCGTCCAGACCTTTCAGTCCGTTGTTGGCAATTTTGGTTTCGAAGTTCTCTTCCGCAAGTCCTTTTTGCACCAATGAGCTAATTTGCGGATCGTCTTCGATTATCAATATTTTTTTCACTGAAAATGGATTGAGTGATAAAATTAGTAAAAAGCGAGAGAACAAAAATTTTAATTAAAAAATAATAAGTAATTGAAAAACAACATTCTAAACCAAATTCTGTTCGCAAATTAGCGAACAATCGAATTCTCGAATTCTGAAATTTTCGACTTTATTTTTCCAAAACCGCTTGATTCATGGGCTGTTTTTTCCTAACTTAATTTAGAAAGCATTTTTATTTATTTAATTTTCAACACATTATGCCAACTTCAAAACCTCATGATTATTCTCCGAAACAAATTTCCATTTCACTTACAGGAAGAGCTCTTGCTCATCCGTGCAGAATCAAAATGATTGAATTACTTATTAAGTATCCGAATTTGACGAACAGGGAATTAGCAGAAATACTGCATCTATCCAAATCCACTGTTCACCTGCACCTCAAAAAACTATGGGATGCAGGATTAATCAATATCAATTATTTTCCACATTCGCTTGGTATTGAAATAACCCCCGAACAAATTAAGAACTACAAAAAATTAGAAACGCTCTTTAATTTTGGAACAAGAAAGACTTATCATTTGAGTCATCTGGAGTAACTTTGTTCAAAAAAAGAAAATGATCATCGATCAAAACATCCTTGAAGCGCTAAAAACAGGGGCAACAATTCTTTATCCATCCGATACTATTTGGGGAATTGGTTGTGATGCCACTAATGAAGAAGCTTGTCAACGAATCCTTGAAATTAAAGAGCGACCGGAGAATAAGAGCTTTATCTTATTGGCCGACAGTTTTCAAATGATTGAAAAATACATCCCGGAATTTCCGGATGTGTGTTATGACCTGGTCGATTTATCTGACAAACCTTTAACAATTATTTATCCCAACGCTCAGGGCCTGGCTCCAAGTGTTCTGGCAAAGGACGGTTCTGTGGGAATCCGGCTGACAAAAGATCCTATTTGTCTGGCATTAATTCGTAGTATCCGCAAACCTTTGGTATCTACCTCGGCAAACATTTCCGGTAAGCCTTTTCCTACCAATTTCAATAACATCGATCCGAAAATCAAAGAGCGTGTTGACGCTGTACTTGAATTACGTATCTCCGAGCAACTTTCAACTCCTTC
>DJFP01000302.1 GCA_002432565.1 Flavobacteriales bacterium UBA5869 | reverse complement strand
CCACAGCCCACCCATGTTAAAATGCAGACAACGGTCAAGGCTATAGAGCGCCTGTTTTTCAGGGAAACTTCCAAACTATCTACCGCTTCTTCTGTTCGCCAACTTTCCATCCGGAATTAAATTTCTCTAAAATAAAAAAAATCCCCGTCTCGGCTAATCCGGGACGGGGATTTAAACATATTCGTTTAAAAAACCGAATCACATGTTATTACATGTCATTCAATTCTTTTTGCATACCGTCTTTGAATGCATCACGCATTTCGTTAGAGAAGTCTCCTGATGCTGCAGCAGCAACGCTTAACCCCATAACAAGGATAACAGCCCAAACCGTACCAACGATTCCGATAATCATCCCTGCGATAGCAAGACCTCTTTTACCTCCCGTTTTTTTCAATTTAGACATTGCCATAATTGACAAAATCATACCTAAAATGTTAACTACCAACCAAAGGTACATTAACCATCCGCTTCCACCAGCGATAATCGCTAGAATAGCAATACCTGCCATTACGTTGTTTAACAATAAAGCAGCCAATGCAATGATAAATCCTGCTACTGCCATTCCTTTTCCTTGAGGAGCTGATGTTGTTGCGTCTAAATTTTCTGACATAATTATAAATTTTGAGTTACTCGGCGAAAATAATATCTTTATTTTTAGATTCAGCACTATTGTTAAAAAAAGTGAATATTTTTTTATTCAATGTTTTTAGTTAATAACCTCCGGAAAGACTTTATCTATCAGTATTTCGGGCTGTTAATAGAACTAAAAAAGATTTTACTAAAAAATTCACTGAAAAGGTTGTTAACAATCCGATTGGCTGAAAAAGCGTTTTAATTTAAGCATTTGAGCGCTTTTTTTGTTAAAATTTAATATTATGAAAAATTTAGCCCTGTACCTTGGAGCTCTTTTAATGGTCCTTAGTTTTTCCTGTAAAAAGAAAGATCTGAAATATGTGATTAAAGGAACGATTATGGATAAATCTCACAGTTCTCCGCTTGCAGGAGCAAAAGTGATCATTTCTGTTACTACCACTTCCAGCTCTGCACTTGTACAAAAAACAACCCTTACAACGGACGCTAGCGGGAGTTATTCGTACGAACTGGACCGGGAAAAACTTCAGAGCGTGGTCATTTCGGTTGAAAAAGACAATTATTTCAGCGATTCAAAAACAACTACCCTGGACAATCTATCCCTGGACTTCGACAACACTATCAATTTTGGAATTTACGCCAAGTCATGGGCCAGACTCCATTTTGTAAGTGACGGAACGAAAACCATCAAATATTTCAAACAGGTTGGAAAAAACGGATGTGCCGAATGCTGCCCGGGTGGTGAAACACAATTAAGCAACATCACAGATTATAGTGTTTACTGTATTAATGACGGGAATACTTCTTACCAGATATTTTACGATGTACAGGGAACTACCAACAACGGAACATTGTCTGTGACTACGGTTCCGTTTGATACCACGGAGATTTTGATCACTTATTAAATGACATAAAAAATGCAGGGACGTCCCTGCATTTTTTAATTAATTATTTTCCGCTTCCGCCTCAATCTCATCAAACTTCATCCGGATTTCCTGGCGAAGCTGACGGTTGTAAGTTTCCATCAAATATTTAAAGTAATTCGGTGTACTCTTAGCAATACACTTGGTATATGTTTTCAAACGGTGCTCAATATGATCCTGGAGCGCATCTACAATTCCAATGGCATCATCCAGGTCTTTTGTTTTTCTGACAATTCCTTCGCAATGGTTTGAGAGTGAAAGATCCACGGCAAGTTTTCCCTTCTCTCCCTTATCCAGGCATTCATAATAAACATCACGAATACTGAACTCTTCCAGGAAATTAGTATCCACCAATTGCTCCATGTGGCGCGGAAACTCGAATTCCACCTCAAATTCAAGATCATCATCCTCACTTAAACGCGATTCCAGGAACCTGTCCGGGAAACGGAACGCGTCCTGCCAGTTGATATAATCCTGCCACAAACCAAAACGACGAACGTTGTTTCCTAAGTCGATCAGTTTAAAGTTGGATTTATTAGGCAGACGACGTGAACCACGGCCAATCATCTGGTGATACAAAGTAAGCGAACGTGTTGCGCGATTCAAAATAATCGTTTCCACAGTTGGTTCATCAAAACCGGTTGTCAAAATTCCTACAGATGTCAAAATGGCATCCTTGGTAGTTTTAAACCACGAAAGGACATCTTTCCGGTCTTTGTCAGAGAACGTAGAATCCAGGTGGCGGATCTTGTACCCTCTTTTCTTGAACGTTTCTTCTACACGCAGCGATGTTTCAATTCCAGAATTGAAAATCAGGGTTTTATCACCCACGGCTACTTCTTCATACGCAAACAATAATTTCTCCTGCATGAAGTAGTTTCCATATACCGTTTCGGAAGAACTTACGGTAAAATCTCCGTTTGTCCCGATTTTCAAACCATGAAGGTTTACATCGTAAGTAAACGTTTCCGCATCCGACAAATAACCTCCCTGGATCAACGAAGCAATACTTTCACCAACCAATAGTTTGTTGTAATGGTCGTTTAGCGGCAAAGCTTTATTGGAACTCAACGGTGTAGCCGTTACTCCTAAAATATTCGCTCCCGAATAGTACTGGAATATTTTACGGAAACTATTGTAATGCGCCTCATCAACAATTACCAATCCTACTCCGTCCACGAAATTCTCGTTTTCCTGCAAACGGTTATTCAGGGTTTCTACCATGGCAATGTAACACGGATGATGTTCTTCATCAATCAGGTTCTTTACATCACTGGAAATAACTTTGTTGGAAATACCGATTGCATTCAGCTGCTTGGAAGTTTGAACAGAAAGTTCAATGCGGTGAGTGAGGATCAATACCTTTTTCTGATAACGCTCGATGTAACTTTTAGCTACTTCGGAAAAGATCACAGTCTTTCCTCCTCCTGTGGGAAGCTGGAATAGTAGATTGTAATCAGCACCATTTTTGTCCAGTTCATCTATAATTGCATTTACAGTCTTTTCCTGGAATGGATATAATTTCTTTGCTTGGAACAGCTCTTCGTCGATCATTTGTTAAAAAAAGGGCTTACAAAAGTACGGTTCTTTTAAGGATTTACAACAGCCCGGCTTAAATATTCTCATAATTTTATTTAAATGATGCAATTTTACCTGGATAAATCCATTCTTTACTCTAACACGTTTTTTGTTTAATTATTATGCTGCACAATAAAATCACTTATTAAGACATTTTAATAAATGAAGCCCTATGCTGGCATATTAATTGCTTAAGTTTAAGAAAAACAAGCGTCATGAAAACGATAAAAGATAAAAAGCAGAGCTATTCAAAGAGTTTTGATAAAGCTTTGATCCATTTGGGAATCCATTACCCGGTACAGCCGGTTGTGATCAAAAAAGTTTAGAAATCAAAACCTCCGCCTCCGTTGTTCTCATTGGAGCGTTTGTCCTCTTTGAAGTCAGTTTTCCCGAACTTATAGCGAATACTGACAATAATCCTTCTGGTTTCCCATTTAAACCTTGAAGTTTGGGAGACTGTTGGCTGATCTACTTCAAAACTAAAACCTTGTGTATTGAAGATATCAGTGACACGTAAACCTATGCCCCACTTACCACTCCACAACGATTTATCAGCAGAAAAATCGACTGCCCCTCTCGGGTTCATTTTACCCTGAGCTGTTATAGACGGAGCATTGTACCTCCCATTTACCTGAAGCGTTAATGTTTTCTTCATCAGTTCTATTGTTGAACTGACTTTCATTCCGAACACAAAGCCTTCCCTGTTCCAGTTGGCACTCGGATTATCATCTGTATAGGTAATATAATTCCCATTGAAAGACAACATATTCTTCCAAATCGGGAAAGGCCTCAACTGCATCACGATTTCTCCGCCCGAGCTTACAGAATTATCAATATTTGCAAGAGTACCCTTTGAAGTTCCGTTCTCGTAAAACACTTTCACCCGCTGGATCACGGAATTTGTGTAACGCTGATACAATGCAAAAGCCAAAGTAAATTTCCTGGAGTTGAAATCCAGTCCCAAATCAACAGAATGGATATATTCCGGCCGTAAAGCAGGATTTCCGCTGCGCAGGTTGTAAGGATCCGCGTAGGAAGTAAACGGATTCAAATTCCCGGAACTGGGACGATTAATACGCCGGCTGTATCCCAGGGAA
The DNA here is from genome assembly GCA_002432565.1 of Flavobacteriales bacterium UBA5869. Classification (GTDB taxonomy): domain Bacteria; phylum Bacteroidota; class Bacteroidia; order Flavobacteriales_D; family Crocinitomicaceae; genus Fluviicola. The sequence goes on along the minus strand of DJFP01000302.1, from coordinate 4,820 downwards.
AATTCCAAGCCCTTTTTTGCCTCATAACGCACTGTTGCCGAAGGAAATAAATTGAAATACTCGTTCTTGAAACTTTGGTTCGTTGAGATCAAATTTGGGTTCTGGATGCTGTATTCAGCGCGCAAACCTGCCTGGTAACTGAATTTTTTCAACTGACCGCCGATAATCCCATAAGCCGAGTAAATGCTTTCCAAATATTTGTAATTGTAATTCGATAGGGTATCCGGAATATATACTCCGGAAGCGTCTTTTGCTTCCGATGAAGACCGCAGGGTCATATTCCGCTGGATCATCTTCAACCCGCTTTCTATTCGCAGCTTATTCTTCAACAACCGAATAAAATCCAGGGAAAGCGTTGTAAAATCATTTGCTTCCCGGCTGAAAAGATGCTGGTCAGTTGATGGAAGACTCTCGGGAAGAGCATAAGACTGCTGGTAAAAACCTTCGTCTGTACCTTTTGAGAGTGATTGATAAGCATTGGCATCCAGGGAACCTTTATCGTCTTTGAAATCCCATTTATATCCCAAAGAAAAATCGATGTTCTGAGAAGTGCTGGGGTCACTGGAATTCCGGGTCCAAACATCACTTGTGTCTCCGAAATTCGTGTAACGTGTATTAACCTGGTTTCCCAAACGTGTGCGGTCTCCTGCATTTCCGGCAATACTCCAGGACAAGGTATTCCGGTCTTTCAGGTAGACATCCATCCCTACTTTTGCCGTATGCGTTATGTTCAAATCCGCACCATATCTTACCTGGTTGAGAGTGAGTGTTGTGTCTCCCGAATACTGGTTCAGGTCCGAAAAATTGTTTCGGTAGCCATCCCGGTAGGAAAACGCATAATTCCCATAAAGATTGAAGCGTGTATTTCTCAGGTTCAGTCCTAAAGATCCGGTATATAAATTCCCGGTCCCGGCCGTTAATGAAACGTTTCCATTGATTCCTTTTCTGGCGTTTTTCTTCAGTACAATATTGATAATCCCGGAAGTTCCGTCGGGATCGTATTTTGCAGAAGGATTTGTTACAACTTCAATGCGCTCAATACTGCTTGCAGGGATCCCGTCAAGAACACTTTTTCCATTTCCTCCCGACATGTTACTGGGCTTCCCATCGATAAGTACAGTTACATTGCCATCGCCGCGAAGGGAAATTGATCCGTCCTGGTCCACTTCAACCGAGGGAACGTTGTTTAGAACATCCGTTACATTTCCTCCCGAAGTAGCAATATCATCACCTACATTATAAACTTTCTTGTCCAGTCCAAGCTGCAATGGTGTTTTTTCCTGCCGAATAACCACTTCGTCCAATTCCCTGCCGGAATTTACCAATGCAATACTCCCCAGTTTACGGAGGTTTTTATCCGCGGAAAGTGAAATATTCGGGATTGTTTTATTCCTGTAATCGGGATTGGAAATAACGATGTAATATTTTCCGTACTTAATCTCTTCCAATACAAAATATCCGTTCTCATCCGTGTAAATACCCGTTACAACTGAAGAGTCCTTCACGCTAAATATGCGGACCATCGTGTATTCCAGGGGAGTTTTAGAAATGGAGTCCAGTACTTTCCCATCAATGGAACCTGTACCTTCAGAAGCTTGTGAAAATGCAATAATACTTGTCAGTAAAAAGAATGTAAAAAGCGTAAAGCGCATAAAACGGGAAGAAATTTGGGCAAAAGTAATTAATCCAAAGGGACATTAACTGCAAAGAATGTAAGGACGCAAAGACTTTTAACAAAACTTTGCGTTCTAAAGCGTGTTTTTGCAGGAAAGGTTACCCGCGTAATTTATCCAGTAAGTTGCTCAGAACTTCTGCTTCCTCTTCGGTCAAATTTCCGCTAAAATCCAGGTCAGACTGCTTATCATCGTCGATCTGTTTGAGGATTTTCAGACCCGCTTCAGTAATGGAAACGTAAACAACACGACGGTCTGATTCACAGCGGACACGCTCCATTAAACCTTTATCAATCAATTTATCCATCAACCGAGTAGTGTTCGGAGACTTTTCAACCATTCTTTCTTTTACGGAATTTACGCTTATCGCATCATTTGCCCCGCGAAGGATTCTCAAAATGTTGAATTGAGGCATGGACAGATCAAATTTTGCCATGTAGGTGTTCTGAATATTCCCCAAATAATTGGAGGTATAACGAAGATTTACCACAGCCTTATGCTTAGAATTCTTGAATTTTGATTGGATCACTTTTCCTATTTCCATGACGCAAAATTAATTACCGTGGTATTATTTACAAAATTTATCTCGTTAAAAATACTTATTAATTTGAGTTAACGATAAAACCAGAAAAAAGAATCTTTTGTGAGTTTTCCTTCGAAAATAAACTCGAAGCGGTGCTTACCGGGAAGTAAATGAACAAAGTTTTGGTCCATCACTACTTTACCTTCCCTGGAGGTAAACCAAAAATCTTTTAGAATTGTTTGGTTCTCAATAATCACCACTCCTGTTCCTGTCTCCGGGTCGAGTGATTCAACCGTTACCAAAGGCTCCACAACCGGAACTTGTTTCTCCGGCAGTAAATCATGAATAAACAGGCGTTCGCAGGTTTTCCCTGTTTCGTCCTTCCATTTAAAGTTGACTGCAAAATCCTTTCCCCGGAATGCACTCAGCTCCTGCGGAAATAATTCCACGGAGTGCGGATAAGCAATGGCCTGACGNNGGGATATCCGAGATCAATACGTATTTTTCCTTTCCGAGTGTATCTATTCGTGCAGCAATCGTTACATCTTTAAAATCCTGCTTCACCTGGTACTGCAGTGCTTTCCACCTGCCGTAATAATCAATACTGCTCCAGGTCGGTGCTGGCCAGCAATCATTAAATTGCCAGTAAAGTGTTCCGGCACATCTTGGGAAAGTAGTCCTGTGGGCAACCACCGCAATACCCACTGCTTTCGCCTGTGTAAGCTGTGAAAAATACACAAANNTTGTTTCCAACATAGCTTTTCTGACGCAGTTTCATCAACGGACTATCCAGTGTCCAATCCACAGGTTTGCTGAATGAAGACAAAGTTGCCAATTCCGGGAATGACTGAAACCCGTACTCTGCATTGAAACGACCTGATTTTCGTCCAAAATCCTCTATCGGGTCTGTTCCGTGCCAAACTCCCCAGTAATGCTGGGTCCCGTCGTTGTAAAACTGATCATTCCCCCAGTTGCTCAAAGGAGAAGTATGCTCGTAAGGTATTTCGGAATAACCTTTGATCGTCTGTGGGATCAGTTCTTTGAATAATTTCCGGTAAAAGGAATTAATGACGGCTTCATCTTTCTTCGACAAATTGTAATCTTTCTGGAATCCCCAGTTTTTCCAGGCTACATCCACTTCATTATTCCCGTTAAACAAAGTCAAAGAAGCGTGAGAAGCCAATCTCGGAATCTGCTGGTCCAACTCCGTTTTTACATTCGCTAAGAAATCCTCCGTTCCGGGATACATGGCGCAGGCGAACATAAAATCCTCCCAAACCATTAATCCCCCTTCGTCACAGGCTTCCAGGAACGATTCTCTCGGGTAAAATCCNNGTAATGCGTGCCGGGAAAATATCATCCGGGATGTAATCCGCACCTTTACAGAAAACCGGACGGTTGTTTACTTTGATCTGAAAAGATGTTCCCCATTGGTCTTTTTCCTGTATCAATTCCACCTTTTTCAATCCGAAACGGACGTTTTTTTCCAAAATGACATCCCCTTTTTCATTTTGCAAAATCCAGTGATCTTCATATAAATAGGCTTCCCCCTGTCCTCTCGGCCACCACAATTTTGGATTTGAAATGATTTCCGTACGTTTTAAACGTTTATTTTCACATGTAAGAACCTCATCACCGAACAGCTTACTTTTCCAGGTAAACGATTCCGAACTTTCTTTCGCCAGCAGCAGTGTAAATTCCGAAACAGCCCGTTCATCGCTCACTTCCAATGTGTTTGAATAATTTGCCAGCACGCGATTTGAGGAAAAAACAATCACTTTGGCCGGCTCGTTGAACCCCATCGTCAGCATCCTCAAAGACCAGTCCCAACCAAACTGGTACTGTGGTTTTCTGCAGTGGGGGGCTACTTTTGTCCTGCCAACATCATTCGGAGCAGGAAGTGTTACCCCAACCTTTGCCATTCGCGGTTTTTGGTACATGATCGGTGGCGTAAAAACAACTTTCAGCTTGTTCTTGCCTGCAATAACTTTGTCCATCACATCAAAGCGGTAATGAACAAATGAATTATTGGTTTCAGCAACCGGTTTCCCGTTCAAAAAGATGGAAGCATAAGTATCTATACTTGGGAAATCCAGTTCAATGAATTGTTTCAAATCTGATTCTGTCAGAAAAAACTCCGATTCAAGCGTCCATTGATGGTCCTCAATCCACATAAACTTATCTTCGTTCATCCCCACAAAAGGGTCCGGAAGTTGTTTGGCTGCAATTAAGGCTTCCTGGACAGATCCTTTTTCACCAAGCCGGATCCAGGCCTTAGAGACCGGATGCTGAACTTTCCAGGATAAATTCATTTGTCCCGTCACGTAACTTGTCCAAAAAATCAAGACAGCTAAAAGAGCGGATCTTACCATTTTCGATCAAAAGGAGTATCAATTAATTCGTCACGGTCAGCTGTTTTCAAAGCATAATTGAATCCGTTGTACACAGAAAAACCTCCGACTTCCCCTTTGGTATTTATCGCAATAAATGCACATTGTAAACCGGTCATATCCTTGTGTTTACGGATCAAACGCTGAACGGTTTCTTTACATGCCTGTTCAGGGCTTTTCCCCTGGCGCATCAACTCCACAACAGTATGTGCTCCGGCTATACGGATAATGGAT
>DJFP01000020.1 GCA_002432565.1 Flavobacteriales bacterium UBA5869 | reverse complement strand
GTTCAAATTGAACTTTTAAACTCTTTGAACCTTCGAAGTTCGAAGAACGAAGAAGATTTGAACCTTTTCAACCCTTTGAACCGGTTGATCTTTGATCAACGGTCACTTTTTCTTCGAAGACTTATGCGAAACCTCAAACTTCCCGATTTTCACGAAGAACCCGCCTTTTTGCGTTTCCGTTGCCTTACCTGTTTGGAAGTCTACCGTAGTTTTGGTTTTCTCGGAAAGTGTATTCGTAATCAGCGGAATCGGGTTTTTCATGTTTGAACCGCCAGTGTTGGAAGCCAGATCCTTGCTTGGCGCCTTGTTCATATCGTTATTCAAAGTAGGAGCAACCGGCTGTTTGTCGTCTTTAACCTGCGGCAAGATCGTTGGATGGTGCGGCTTGTTCTCAGCAAGCGGATTTTTCTCCGATTCCGGCTGAACCGGGATCAGTTGCTCCGGATTTTTCTTTTCCTTTTGAACCGTGTTTGCGCGGTCGCCGGAGTTTGGATTTACAGCTGAATTTCCACGCTTCGCATTGCTTTTCTGCGCCACATAAGTGTTATTCTCTCCGGTAGATTCCGGGGAAGGAACCATTTTAGAAGATTTCTTGTCTTCTGATTTTGTCTGAGAGTTCTTCTTTTTACCGCTGTTGTTTTGAGCAACCGTATTGCCTGCTGTCGTTTCTTGGGTATGGTTGCTGTTAAATCCTAACTGGAAGAACAAAAGCAGGATAGCTGCAGCCGCAACAATTCCACCGATCATTTTCCAGGAAATGAAAGCCACTTCTTTTTCTTTCAGATCTTCTTTGTTCGGATAAAGAACCGCTGAAGGCTGTAAACGTGTTTCGCGGTAATCGGCAACCAGTTTTTGGGCCTCCGGATGCTTTGCTAAATACCCGTCAAATAGTTGTTCTTCGTTTGCAGAAAGCACATTTTCCACTTTTCCGATCGCAAAATATTCCAGGTTTTCACTGGTTACGATCGAAAGGTCTTCCTTTTTCAACAAGGATTTTTGAAGCGGGTCCATTTTTTCCGGAGCATCATCCAGGAACACCAATTCCTCGTCGATCTGCAATTCCGGATTGGCAGCTAAGAACTCCTCAAAAGCAATTCGCTCCTCTTCGGAAAGAGTTCCTTCCAGGTAATCCAGGTAAAAGGATTCGTAATTGTCGGTATGAATGAGTTTTTTCATGCTACTAATTCTGTTGATTTTAAGTAGTTCTTTAAGGTCTGACGGGCTCTAAAGATATACACTTTTACCTGTGATTCGTTCAGAGCGGTAATTTCTGCTATTTCATTGTAATTGTATCCTTCATAATCTCTCAGCAAAATGACGGTCTTTTGAATTTCCGGCAATTTGTTGACTGCTTCCTGCAGCGTTTTCTGAACATCGAACAAATGGCTCAGCGTATCATCCTGCTTCACATCCTGTCCTTCAAAGCTGGTCGTACGTTTTTCTTTTTTCAATACATCTACCATCTGATGGTAAGCTGTGGTAAACAAATACGACTTTGCTTTCGAAGCTTCAATGCTCTCGTGTTTTTCCCAAACCTTCGCGAAAGTTTCCTGGATAATGTCCTCGGACAACATCCGGTTTTGGGTGTGTTTGACTACGAACCGATAAAGATTATCAGCATACAATTCAACCGCCTCATTGTATTCTTTTCTAGTCATGTAGTCGTTTAACAGTCATAAGACTTGTTCGTCCCGATAAAGTTACAGCAGAAAACCATTTTTTTTAAAAAAAGTTTCGAATGCCTTGTTTTATAGTTGTTTTGAAAGTGTATTATTGTAAGAAATAAACAAAACCTTATGAAACTAATAGCAGTAATCCTTTTAACTTTTTCCGGGTTTTCAATAGTAAGGGCACAATGTGATTCGGATGTGCGCGAAGCTTTCGGGGGAGTTTCTTCCATCACGGTTTACAACACTTATATTACCATTGGCGCCATTGCGGATGCATACGTGAATGAAGTGTATACCTCTGAACGGGTAAAAGAATTAATGGGTGAACAAACTTCCATGCTTCAATCCGTTATTGGTATGCTGGATAAATGCAAGGTTGCAAAAAGCAACGGATTGAGTGCAGACGATGTCGAGTACATCAAAGAATTGATTGAATGCCTGGAATCTTTGAAAAAAGAAGCACAAGGCTTGAACGATTATGCTGCAGATGGAAGTGCAGATGCTCAAAACCGGTACAATAAAAACCGAGATAAGGCCTGGGATCAGATTAAATCCTTGCTTGGGCTTGAATGATCCGTTTGTTTTTGCATATGCCCTGTTTGAGTCAAAGATTCATACACTTTGCTGTTTTTACTAAAAAGATATTCGAAGAAAACTTAGTATTGTGCCGTTCTAATAATAAAGTTTTGAATATGAAATCAATTTTGACCAAATCTCTCTTAACCTGTTCGTTTTCTATTCTTTGCAGCATGGTTTTCGCACAGTTTGAACCGAAACAACCAGATCCAAAACCACAACAGAATCCGGAAGTTGTTGAACCGAATAAAGATGTGGTTTATGAGATAGTGGACGAACCTGCAGAATTTCCCGGAGGATTAGAAGCATTAAAAAAATACATGGCAGAGAATTTGAAGTATCCGGAAACCGCCAAGGAAAAAGGGCTGGAGGGAAAATGTTACATTCAATTTGTGGTGTCCCTGGATGGGAAGATCTCCAATGTGAAAATTCGGAAAGGAGTAGTTGACTGCCCGGAGTGCGACAAAGAAGCTGTCCGCATGGTGGAAGCTATGCCGTTATGGAAACCCGGAAAAGTCAATGGGAGAGCTGTTAGCAGTTTGTTTTCATTGCCAGTCCTATTCAAGTTGTCCTAAATTCTAAAGCGAAACGCTATGAAATATAATCTAAAGACTATTCTTATGATTTCGGTTTTTCAACTTATGGGTGGTATTGTTTTTTCACAGGAACCACCGATCCCTCCAAAACCTGAAATGCACTACGACCTGGTTGACCAGGAGGCTGAATATCCCGGAGGTATAATGGCTCTGAAGAAATTCATAGCAGATAATCTCAAATACCCGGAAACTGCGAAAGAAAAAGGAATTCAGGGGAAATGTTATTTGCAGTTTATTGTTTCGGAAACCGGACAAGTAACTAACATAAAAGTCAAGAAAGGGGTTGTAGATTGCACGGAATGTGATTTGGAAGCCATCCGCGTTGTTAAAGCAATGCCGAAATGGACGCCGGCACAAAAGGATGGTAAAAACGTAAATAGTACTTTTAATTTACCTGTATCCTTTAAACCTTAATCTTTATCCCCATCACACACACATCATCCGTTTGTTCGTGATTCCCTTTCCAGTTTTCAAATTCAGTTTTCAGATCTTGTTTCAGTTCCGGACCGCTTTTGGCTTTGTGTGCCTGGATGAAATCCCGTAAAGTAGCGTATTTGTATTTCTTGTTTTTCGGTCCGCCAAACTGGTCTGCATATCCGTCGGAGAACAAAATGATCCAATCGTTTGCTTCAAGCCGCATTTCATGGGTTGTGAACGGCTTGGCACCGTCAAACTGCCCCACAGGTTGTTTATCGGGGCTGGTAACAAGGATTTCTTCTTCCCGGAAAATCCAGAGTGGGTTATTGGCTCCTGTCCATTGGAGAACGTTGGTTTGGTGGTTAAAACAAGCCAGCGAAATGTCCATCCCATCTTTTACGGAGCGCGCTTCTTTCGTGAGTGTTTGAACAACCAGTTCGCGTACGTGATCTAATAACTGTCCTGTTGGCTGTTCGGGATTCAATGCCAATGATTGGGACAGCGCGTTAATGCAAAGTACACTGACCATTGCTCCCGGAACGCCATGGCCGGTGCAGTCTGCGACAGCAAACCAGCTTAAATGACCGCGTTTCTCGAACCAGAAGAAATCTCCGGCAATAATGTCTTTCGGAGCGTAATAGACAAATGCGTCTTCGTCGAAGCTTGCCTGGATTTCCGATTCCAAAGGAAGCAAAGCCTGCTGTATGAACCGCGCGTATTGGATACTCTCTACGATTTCGTGGTTCTTTGCCTCTACAATGAGTTTTTGTTCCTGCAATTCCTGCGTCCGTTCTACCACTTTTTCCTCCAGGTTTTCATACGAATGACGCAGTTTCTGCATCATCGAATTGAAGTTCTTCGAAAGCAGGTCCAGTTCCAGGCTTCCGGTGATCTCAATGGTTTGGTCGAGGTTGTCCGTTGAAATGGTTTCTGTCTTTAAAGCCAGCTCCTGNNGAGGTCGGTTACGAGGTTTTGATAAGGCAAATCGTTTGTACCCAACTCAAGCACATAACCGGAATACAATTTCGACTCTAATACCGGGAGAAAAATGAATTCGGTAAATTCTTCCCCCCTGGAAGCCGGATTGTCTGTATCTACGAGAATGTTTTTTTGAGAATCGAGACACTTCAGGTATGCTTTTTGGAGTTTGGGGTCTTTGATATGGACATCTACCACGTTTTTTACGCCCAAATATAATTCTACATGGTTGATCGCTTCAAAACGTTTATCCAGGCTCCGGATCTTGGAAAGCAGCAATTGTTTGAACTCGTCTGCTGATTTGGAATAAAAGCCCAGTTCGATGATGTATTTCCCATCTAAAGAGGTTTGGTAGCTGTATTTCTTGATCTTCCCGGTCTTGATTTCCAGCCCAAAACGGTCTTCCTTGAATTTTTTGGATTGGAAGATCTCGTTGAAGAAGGGGATGAAGGTTTGGTTCAGTTTTTTGAAATCCAGTCCCAAATCCGGTGCGAAAGTCGTATT
>DJFP01000151.1:1061-19526 GCA_002432565.1 Flavobacteriales bacterium UBA5869 | reverse complement strand
ATGATACAAACATAGGAGAATGAACGTTGCAATTAAGAGGATTGTTCATTTGAAAACTTCTCCCAGTTCGTTACGGATTTGTAATGATAAATGTGCGTTTTTTTCTGCTTCCTGTGAAAAAGAAAAGCTAGCAAGCACAAGAAATACAAGCAATAATCGAATTCGGCTCATTTCGTTTTTCTTTTAAATGTCGAAATTGAACAAATGTAAACCAACAATTCTTTCTTTGCGCCTTCGCGCTCTTTACGGTGAAAAAGAAAAAATCAAATAGTGCTAATTGCTTTTTCCAACTCCGGAATAATCTTTTTCACCTCGTAAAGCACAATTCCTTTCGCGGTATTCTTCAATTGAACCTCCAGTTCTCTCAATTTTGGAGCTAACTTTTTAGAACCCATTTGCCCGAATCTTCCGGCCAAACGGTGCACAAGCAGCAACAACTCTCTCGGATTCTCTTCTTCCAAAGCTATTCTCATCGCAGCGAGATCAACCCTTGAATCAGACACAAACTGGAGTTTGATTTCCCGGAAATCCGTTTCATCTGAAATCATCTCCCGCAAAGCCGAAAAATCAAATTCCGTTTCTTTTTTAGTGATTTCCCGAAGAGGCGCGTAAAACTCCTGGCTTTTGAATGGTTTTAAAACAATCCCGTCAAATCCGCTCTGAAGAAACAGTTCTTTCTCCTCTGGCAAAACCTGGGCTGTTAACGCAATAATTTTGACAGCTGTATGTCCGCGCTTTCTTAATCGCGAACAGAGTTCAATACCGCTGATTCCGTGCATACGTACATCCGCGTAAACCAACCGGATACCTTCATCCCATTCGGCTTCAAGCAGTTCTTCGGGGCTGTTAAACAACCTAAATTCCAGGTCTTTTTGTTTCAACAATTGTCCGCATAATTTCAAAATGGCAGGATCGTCATCAACTACCCACACTACTCCATCCAATTCGATGGATTGCTGCTCTTCTGCGACCTGCTTTTTATCGTTCATTGCTGCCTTTTCAAAGGAAAAGCGCAGTTCGAATGTAGTTCCTTTTCCCAATGAACTCCAAACACTCATTTCGCCATTCAGCGCTTCCACCAGTTCTTTGACTATGCTCAGCCCCAAACCTGTTCCCGATTGAATCGGTGCATTTCTTGCCTGTTCAAACTGTTGAAAAACTACTTTCAGGTCTTTTGCGCTCATCCCGATACCGGTATCCAGGATTTTAAATAACACTCCAAGCTTCTGATCCTGGTCTTCCAGCTGGACTTCCAGCGAAATCGATCCTTTTTCAGTGAACTTCACCGCATTGCTCAAAATATTGATCAGGATCTGCTTCAAACGGAAAGCATCCGAAACAACAAATGATCTTTCCGGTTCAAATTCATTGATATCAAAATTCCAGCGTATTCCTTTCTGTTCGCATTGAAAAGACGCCAGATCCGCAACCTCATCAATCATTTCTTTCAAAACGAAAGGCTTTTCGTCGATCTTAAAATTTGAAGAAATAATGCGCGAATAATCCAGGATCTCATTCACAACCTGTAACAAATGCTCCGAAGCTTTTGAAACCACTTCTACTTTGGATTTATCCGTTTGCGGCTCTTTCATCATCAATTCCGAATACCCCACAATTGTTTGGAGCGGAGAACGGATCTCGTGACTCATATTGGACAGGAAACGCTGCTTTGCCTGGCTGTGAAATTCTGCTTCTTCCCTGGATGCTTCAAGTTGTTTGCGGTATTTATTGAACTTGGAAATATCCCCGATAATAAAACCGATCAATGCAAAGGCTGCTAACACAAAAATCACTGTCAATATCTTGGTAAAAGCAACCGTTTCACGCGCTATTTGTATCGATGCTGATGAATTCACCTGTGTATCCAGGTTTTCCTCTTTTTTCACTTCTCCGATGATTTCCAGCAGGCGGTTGAATAATATATCGTTGCTTTTAATCAGTCTCAACTCCTGTTTTTGAAGGAATCTCCTTCCCGAATTCCGCTCCGATTCTACCTGGTCCAAAGAAATCCGGATATTTTCAAGGATACTGTCCTTTTTTCGGGAAACAGCCAGTGTATCAATGTGAATTTTTGTATTTTCTTCAACAACTACATACGGTTTTGTTTCAACAACCGGCTGCTTTTTCCTGCGGAACCTTCTTTTCTTTGCCGAAACATCTTCTTTGACTGCCTGGTCGAAATAGGTATAAGTTTTGATCTGTTTCTCAGTAGTGATCACATTCGTATCTATCTTCAAATTGTCCTTATCGACCTGGTCTGCCAATTCTTCGAACTGTTTATCTACCAAACCGCTGTAGATGTAATTGTAACGGGTTTTCAAATATTTTTCAAAAAGCTTGTTCCGCTTAATAAAAATAGAGTCAATCTCATTTAATCGCTGTACCTGGATCGGGCTTTCAGCAAAAGAATCTTTTAACCGGACCAGTTCTTCTGAGATTTGGGCAACACGGTTGTCATATTCCGGTGAGGGATTGTATTTATTCTGTAAAGCTTCTGCCCGGTAAAAGTCATTCAGGCGGCTCAATTCTATTTGCAGGTCGTTCAGGGCTTCAAGCCGGTTATTCGGTTTGGCCAGGTTTTCCACAACGGTATTGATGCGGTCAAAGGCGCTGCGGTTAACGATCCATGTAAACAATGAAACACATAGCACCAAACCGAAAGCCAGGATCAGTTTTCCACGGGTCGTCTGCGTAAATCTTTTTGATTGCTCCAAGCTTATACAAGTTAAAATGGTTCAAAACGTTCAAGTGTTTAAACAACTTTGAACATTTAAACTTTTGAACATGTCTAAAATAGCCAGAAATAAGCCGGGCAAATATTAAAAAGACCTAAATTATCTCCCCTTCCATTCAGGTTGGGAAACCATCAGGTAAGCCAATAGCGCAAACAGGTAAACCGGGTAAAACAGTTCGAACAAACCCAATCCCAACAAATCAAAGGACGAAGGTTGCTTTTTATCCATTTTCACCAGCATGAAATCCATTCCGTACTTAAAAGCAATGATCAAAAAAGTGAGCCAGTAAACCCCGGCAAAAAAAGTGATGATCAGCAATAAGAAATAGTATAGATGTAATCCTACAGCCCAGATTCCTAAAAAATTGTTCAATGAATCGGCAACATGGTTTGTTTTCCCCACCCATCTAACACGCTGTTCCATCACTTCGGAAATCGTTTCCGGTGTTTCCGTTTCTACCTTCAAAGCTTCGTTTTCTACGATTTCAATTCGTTTACCGGATCCTCGGAAAGCTCTCAGGGTATAAATATCATCACCGCTTAAAATATGGTCGTGATCATCGATATCGTCTACCTGGTCGAAACTCGATACATGAATCAGCAAATTAGCCCCGCTGCAGTTAACCGGCCTTGCCCAACCTGCAATTCCTTTATTCAAAAGTGTTGTGAACAGGTATTCCAACGTAAAAAATGACTGCCACCAATGCTTACCGGTCATTTCTACCGGAAGAATGATCAGCTCAGCTTCCGGAAGCATCAGCATCGATTTCATGTATTCCTTGCCGAAGGAAACGTCAGCATCCATCGTTAAGCAATATTCTGTTCGAACATGGTCCATCCCAAAACGGATTGCGCGCTTCTTCCCCCTTTGTTCTTCCGGCAAATGCAGTAAGCGGATCGGAAAAGCATCCATTTCTTTAAACAGGTCAATATACGAATCCGAAGAATGGTCGTTCACAAAAATCCATTGAGCCGGCTGGTAGCGCTGTGCATAAATGCATTCCAAAAACTGTTCGAGGTTATGTGCCTCATTCCGAAAAGGAATAACAACCGAAATTTCATCGATTGCCATCATTTTTTTAGTGTTACGGCTTACCCGAAGGCGATTCACTCCAAACAAAAGTGTCAATATCGAAAGGATGTAAAGAAGTGCCCATGAACCAATCAACCACATAACTTATTTTTTTCTTTTCGGCAGCCAGATAAAACTACTCATAAATGCCGGCAGAGCGATATTTATGAGGTAAATAATAATACTTGAAACGATCACATCCGGAACGGAAACAGCTGTTCCTGCAAAAACAAATAACGCCGCTGTTTCGCGGATCAGCACTTTCCCGGACCACAAGGACGGAATGAACGAAGTAAAGAGGTAAATCAACCAGATCTGCGCTATCAAAAACCAAAAGTCTTCATAACCGAAAGTCACAAACAGCAAGACATATTGAAAACTAAAAACCAAAAATCGAATTGTTGAAAAGAAGAGAAAAGGCCATTTCAGGTTTTGGTAGCGCCCACGAATACTTTGCAGCCTTCTGACAAATGGAATCCTGCTTCTTCTTTGAGGCAGTAAATAATCTCCGAAGAAGTATAAAAGCAGAATTACCGCAGCTCCCAAACTGGTTGTAATCCACAAGGAATTAGAATGACCATACTTCAGTAACACCGCAAACAATCCAAATAGCAAGGTTGGTATCAGCTGGCTCAGGTTAGCCAGTGCGGTTGAGAAGATAATGTAAATTGTTTGCCTTTTTTGGAAATAGATCAATCTCCCCAGGAAATTTCCCCAACCGTTGGGTGACATAAAACCGGAAGCTACTCCTGCCCAAAAAGCATTGGTTACGAGCTTGGGTTCTACATGTAAAGGGTCGGTGATTTTCTTCCACTTCAGGAATTCCATCCATAAATTGGGAACGAGCAATAAGAAAGACAATACCAGTGCCCACCAGTGTTTTATATCGAGTCCTTTGGCATGCTCCCAATCCACATTCCTCAACTGGAAATACAGGGTCCAGATTACGGCAGCAAATACCAATAATTTGAATAATGTAATTAAACCAGCTCGTTTTTTAGTAGCTTTAGCCTCCTCTTTCATTTGCATGGCCGAAGATAAAATAATTTTAGGGATTGACCCCGGAACAACTGTATTAGGATATGGATTAATTCATATTAAAGGCACGAAAATTGAAATGCTCAACTTCGGAATTATCCAGTTGAACAAACTCGGCAATCAACCGGATAAGCTGAAACGCATTTTTGATCGTATTGACGGGCTTATGGAAGAATACAAACCGGACGAAATGGCCATTGAAGCACCTTTCTTCGGAAAGAACGTCCAATCCATGTTAAAATTAGGAAGAGCACAAGGTGTTGCCATTGCAGCCTCACTGAGAAGAAATATTCCTTACGAGGAATACACCCCGAAACGCATCAAACAAGCCATCACCGGAAACGGGAATGCGTCCAAAGAACAAGTTGCAGCAATGCTCCAAACCCTGCTCCGCTTTGAAGAGCTTCCCAAATATTTGGATGCCACAGACGGGCTTGCAGCAGCTGTATGTCATCATTTCTCCAAGGGAATCGGTGAGAACAATAAAAGTAAAGGCGGCGGGTGGAGCAGTTTTTTGAGTAAAAACCCTGAACGAAAAATCAGATGAAAAACTTCCTTTTGACTACAATTCTTCTGCTTTCATTGGCGTCTTCCATTCATGCACAGGAGGTTTTTGAATGGTATGAAGGTTATTGTCTTTCAAGAGCACAGATAAATCCTGAGAAAGCCACTTACATGCAAGTTCAAAATGTGCATTACACTTTGGCTCAGGCTTCCGAATTAAGCCAGCCGTTCCTGGCTTATCAGCCAAAAGACACCGCATACTTAAATGCAAAAAACATCCGGTTTGAGTGTTCTAATTTCCTGTCTGAATTGGAAGGAATGGAATACCCGAAAGGTGAGTATTGGACTACTATCAAAAAATTGAGGTTGGAAAACCTGAAAGAGCAGTGTCTGCTTCGTGAAAAAGCGGTCATCGCTTTAAATGAACCTAAAGCCTTGAAGGGTACTCCCTATTGCAAAGAATGTTCCCGGTATGTTACAGCATTGGAAAAAGGAGGAAAAACCTTACTCAGTATGTGGAAAGAAATTCACGAAAAAGAAGTCGCCGGTGCACTGGATCCCGATCCGATAAACAAAGCATTCGAACAACATTGGAATGCCCCTAACCAGGAATTATGGGCAAGAATCGAAGTTCTGCGTTATGGCTGGTGGAATTGCGTACTGGAAAACCAAAAAGTATGGTTCGACGAGGATCAATATCGTGTTGAATTCAAAAAACTAATGACTTCCGTTCAACTGGAATGCCATTAAGAATTATTTCTTTTGCAGTTCAATGGATTCCTTTTGCAGGTTTTCCATCACTTTATCCAGCATCTGTTTATAGTCTTCGTGCGTGCTGGTATAGTAAACAAACGATTCTTCGTATTGCTTTTCGGTAACATGTTTGCTTTTCAGGTAATAACGCCCTGATGCAGTCATTACTTTGTAATAGCGGTTTACCGTGGAATAGGTCGTCTGGATATGACCTTCCAGTATCAGCATATCCGTCATCAGATCTATCATCTGGTCTTTGGGGATCAGATTATCCGGTTTTTTGAGGCCATGCAGTTCACTGTTGCAGGATTGCAGAACTATTAAAAGCGCTATGACAGCCCATTTTATCATCTGTCGAACAACATGCGTTCTCCCGGCTTACTTCCGGTCAATTGACCGTTTTCATAAACCACTTCTCCATTTACAAATGTCTTCTCAATACTCGAAGAGAAAGAAGTTCCTTCAAACGGAGACCATCCGCATTGGTAAAGGAGCGATTCTTTGGTAACAGTGGATTTTTTGTTCAGGTCAACCAATACCAAATCTGCAAAATAACCTTCTCTCAGGAATCCGCGTTCCTTGATATTGAAACAAACAGCAACCGCATGTGCCATTTTTTCAACCACACGTACCAAAGGAATTTTTCCATTTGCGGAAGCATCCAGCATAGCTAGCAATGCATGTTGTACTAATGGGCCTCCTGAAGGTGCCTGCAAATATTTCTGCTGTTTTTCTTCAATCGTATGCGGAGCGTGGTCTGTAGCTATCACATCGATCCGGTTATCCAGCAATGCCTGCCAGATCTGATCTCTGTCAGCAGCTGTTTTCACTGCCGGATTCCATTTGATCCAGGCGCCTTTCTTTTCATAATCAGCATCTGAGAACCACAAATGGTGGATACAAGCCTCAGCTGTAATGCGTTTTTGTTCCAAAGGAATATCATTCCGGAATAACTCCGTTTCAATTCCGGTAGAAATATGTAAGATATGAAGTCTTGTATTGTTCTTTTTAGCCAGTTCAACCGCTTTGGAAGATGACAAATAACATGCTTCTGCACTTCTGATCAAAGGGTGAGCAGTCATTGGGATATCTTCTCCGTATCTTTCCCTGTATTCTTCCAGGTTCTTTCTGATGGTTGCTTCATCCTCGCAATGAGTCGCAATCAACATCGGTACATTTGCGAACAAATGTTCCAAAGTACTTGTATTATCTACCAGCATATTTCCGGTAGATGATCCCATGAAAATTTTGACTCCGCAAACATCCCTGACGTTTGTTTTCATCACTTCATCATAGTTATCATTCGAAGCTCCCATGAAAAACGAGTAGTTAGCCGGAGAAACTTCAGATGCACGCTGGTATTTTGCTTCGAGCAGTTCTTGATTAAGTGTATTCGGAACCGTATTCGGCATTTCCATGAAAGAAGTAATTCCACCGGCAACAGCCGCTCTTGATTCCGATTGGATATTGGCTTTATGCGTCAATCCCGGTTCTCTGAAATGGACCTGGTCATCAATACAACCGGGAAGTAAATGCAATCCTTCACAATTGATTTCCCGCACTGATCCCTCAACAGTAATCGAAGCCGCAATTTTTGAAATTCGTTTCCCATCAATCAACACATCTGCAACAAATTCCTTTCCTTCGTTTACAAGCGTTGCGCCTTTCAGTAAAATCTTTGCCATTATACCTTTAAATTTCTCATTTTCCACACCCCAAAGAAGGCTTCCTTAAATATGCTTGAAGACATTTTGGATTCTCCGAACTGACGATCTATAAATGTGATCGGAACTTCAATAATTTTAAATCCTTTTCTTTTTGCGGCGTACTTCATTTCAATCTGGAAAGCATATCCTTTGAAATGGATGTTATCCAGATCAATCGCTCTGAGAACTTTGCTTGAATAACACATAAATCCGGCTGTAGTATCGGAAATTCCAATAAACAGGATCATCCGAACATACACCGATGCAAAATAGGACATCAGGATACGTCCCATCGGCCAGTTTTGTACTTTACCGCCTTTTGTGTAGCGCGAACCGATACTGACATCAGCTCCTTTTTGAGTGCATGCTTCCAATAATCTCGGCAAATCCAGCGGATTGTGCGAAAAATCGCAGTCCATCTCAAAAATGTAGTCGTAATTTTGGTTGAGGGACCATTTGAACCCATGAATGTAAGCCGTTCCCAAACCTAACTTACCGGCTCTTTCTTCCAGGAATATCCGATTGGGAAATTGCTCCATCAACCCTCGAATAAGAGCAGCCGTTCCGTCAGGAGAATTATCATCTACAAAAAGAATATCAATCGGAACGGGTAAGCCCATTACCGCCTGAGCCATACGCTCAACATTCTCTTTTTCGTTATATGTTGGGATAATTACAACTGCTCGCGTCACGTGGGTTCATTTTCAGGTGATAAAAATAGTCAAATTCCGCTTTCTTCAATGCATTTAAGTAGTTTCTGACATATTTTTGATGAATTCCAAATGAACAGAACTCATTTACGGATCAAAAATCTTTACTCGCAGGAAAATACACTAAATACCTGTTACATTTTACATCATATTCGGTACATTTAAAGGAAAGTAAGGTTCAGACTTTCAATAATAACTATCTTTGGAATAGATGAAATGGACTTCTCAAATAGCATTTTTCGTATTTTCTTTTTGCCTGAATAACGCATTATTTGCTCAAACATTTCACAACATGACACTGTTGGATCAATGGCACCAGGACAGCCTGATCGCAAACTCCTCGAAAGTACGTTATTCGGATTGTTTCGGCTTCACCCAAAACGGGAACGAATATGCGGTAATCGGTTCAACCGAAGGAACACATGTTTTTTTGATCAACGACCAGGACAAACTCATTCCTAAAGGATTTATCAAAGGCCGTTATTCCACCACTTTCGTCCAGCACCGGGAATATGCTGTTTTCAAACATTACCTTTATGCCGTTTGTGATGAAGGTGTAAGCAGTCTGCAAATTATCGACCTTCAATACCTTCCGGATTCCCTTCACCTGGCAAAAGAAGATACCGTGCAATTTGGCCGTGTACACAACATTTTTATTGATACGGTCCAGGAAAAATTCTATTCCTGCACTCACAGAAGTACGGTCAATACACAAGCAATTGACGCACCGATGAAAATCTTTTCACTGGCTGATCCTTTGAATTTACTGGAACTTTGGAGCGGACCGGGAGATGTCAATGAAGTACACGACATTTATGTACGAAACGGAAAAGCCATCCTGAATTGCGGCTATGACGGTTTGAAAGTTTACGACTTCACCAATACAAATGCCCCGCTTTACTTAGATTCCAAAAACATTTACACCGACCAGGGTTACAATCACCAGGGCTGGCTCACTCCGGACGGCACCAGGTATTTATTCGCTGATGAGACGAATGGAAAACGTGTAAAAAAATGCAGTTTTGACGGTTCGGTGGTAACAATCAACGGTTATTTCGGGACAAACTATGAAAACGGGTCCGTTCCGCACAATATCAAAGCCACGAATGAATTTGCTTTTGTTGCTTATTACAATGAGGGAATCCGGGTATTTGACCTGCGTTATCCGGCTCCATTGGAAGTGGCGCATTATGACACCTATCCGGATGAACATCCTTACAAAATGAATGGTAACTGGGGCGTTTTTGCAGACCTTCCATCCGAAAGACTGATCGTTTCCGACAGACAATACGGTTTGTTTTTACTGAACTTTGACCGAAAGAAAATGCTTGAGTCCTTTCCTTTGACTGATGAAATGGAGCTATTCCCAAATCCTGTTTCCAGTTCCGAAACCATTTTCATGACTATTCCCATTAAAACCGAAAAAACCGAATGGAATATTTATGATTTGAGCGGTAAGCTGGTATCAAGTGGTATTAGTGAGCATTTCAACTACACTGAAATCCCGGTAGATTTTTCTGCAGGAACTTACCACATCAGGATCCGACTGCACCAGGATGCCTACAGGTCAAAAGAGATTATTCGAAAAATAGTAGTTATTTAGTGTTAACCAAAATCCAATAAAATGAATCTAAAACACGCAATTATCCCCGTTTTATCTATCGCACTTTTTGTAATCGGTGCGTGTGGAAGCCCTGCTAAAAAAGATTACTCGAAAGAAGTGGACGAAGGTACTTTCGACGGGAACAAATACACCAGCCAGGCATTGGGCTGGACCATGGAATTTCCGGATAACTGGATTATCACATCCAAATCAAGCTTAGAGTCATTGGATGAACGCAGTAAAGCTTCCGTAAATGATACAAGCTCAAACATGGAAGGGATCAAACGAACACTAGCTTTCCAGAAGAATTTCGACAACAATTTCCAGTCGAGCTGGGAGGATTTCTCCGGTGATGAGGCCGCATACAAGCGTGTTATTGCCAATAATCACGTAATGATCTATACCAATTACCTGGAGCGCAACATGTATACCGATACTGTTCCCGGAAAACTGACTGTCAGCGGAGTAACATTCGACACCTTTGAGGTTTCATTAAACGACAAAGAAGCAAAAGTTTTCACCACACAATTACTGATGAACGCATTGGTAAAAGGGAAATTTATGACCGTGACGATTTCGTATAACAACGATGCGGACAAAAAGAAAATGTTGGATTTGTTTAAGAAATCGACTTTTAAATAAGAATTTTAATTTTCCCTCCTTGAGGAGGGATTAAGGGAGGTGGCAAGAGCGGATCGTTCAATGAAAAAATGAGCCACCCCTCTTTATCTCCCCTCAAGGGGAGACACAAACGAATCATCTTTCAAATTCATATTCATACCTAATCTTCTTCCAAAGAGTCCAGAGCTTCATAGATCAAATCGTTTTCAAAACCTTTTGACTGAACATATCGAAGCAGTTTCGCTTTCTTTTTCCAGGGATCTTTTTCATTCGAAAGGTCCCTTTGTTTTTTGCTGATCTCGTGCTTCAGGATCTTGAAATATTCATCGGGGTCGATGGTCTTAAAAGCAAGCTGAATGATCTTTTCGGGAATTTGCTTTAATTTCAGTCCCTGCTTGATTTTGATCCTGCCCCAGTGCTTGATGCGCAGTTTACCGGAGACATAAGATTCTGCAAAACGTCCTTCATCGAGAAACTTGTTTTCGATCAGGTATGCAGTTAACTGATCCACCTGTTCGGCACTCTGTCCCCAGGAAAAGAGTTTATTCTTAACCTCAAAATGGCTTCTGTCCTGGTAGGCACAATAAGCTTCAATTTTCGCTTTTGCCTCTAAAAAAGAAATTTTCTTTGACGTTTTCTGATCCATCTTCCTCCCTCTTCATCCCCTCTGACGGAGTCTGACACTCGTCTGAGTAGTCACGACCTCCAAAGTGGGAGACTTTAACGAAAAATTGCTCCCCATATCAGAGAGCAATTTCATTATTATCTTTATCCTGGAAATTGTATTCCAATAAGTGATATGCTGTAATACCACGTACATCGACCCACTTTTTATACTTAAAGAACCATTTCCACTGCTTGGAAATAAATCCTTTTTTGAAGTAAGCCTCCAGGTACGGGTGAACCAGCAAAGTCACCTTTTTTTCTTTTTTATCGGCTAATAAGAAATTCAGGTTCATTTCAATTTCCTCGGCAAAAAGGATGGATGCCTGTACTTCACCTGTTCCGTTACAAGTAGGACAAGTTTCAGAAGTATTAATATCCGTTTCAGGTCTTACTCTTTGGCGGGTAATCTCAACAACACCAAACTTGGACGGAGGAAGAATATTATGTTTCGCCCTGTCGGAACGCATAAACTCTTTCAACTTCTCAAACAGGTCCTTGTTGTTTTCCTTATCATGCATATCAATGAAATCGATACAAACGATTCCACCCATATCACGCAATTGAAGCAGGCGTGCAATTTCTTCGGCAGCTTCCACATTGGTTGCCAATGCGTTGGATTCCTGTCCGTCGGCGCCCTTGCGGTTTCCGCTGTTTACATCAATCACGTGCATGGCTTCGGTGTGCTCGATAATCAGGTATCCTCCGGAAGGCAGGGGAACTTTTTTACCGAACATCGTTTTGATCTGCTTATTGATCCCGAATCGCTCAAAAATGTTGAGTTTTCCGTCGTACAATTTCAAGATTTTTTCACGGCCGGGGGCAATTCCGCTGATGTATTCTTTCAATTCGGACATCAGCTTTTCATCGCTGACATGAATATTCGAGAAATCAGCATTCAGTAAATCCCGGAGGATCGATGAAGTTTTGTCAATTTCACCCAGAACACGACGAGGCGGAGTTGCCTGCTTTAAGTTTGCATGCATATTCTTCCACTTCTCCATCAGGTTTCTAAGGTCCTGGTCAATTGCTTCCACTTTTTTATTTTCAGCAACAGTACGAATAATGACACCAAAATTCTTGGGTTTGATATCATCCATCAGATTGCGTAAACGATCACGCTCTTCCTGGCTCTTAATTTTTTGGGATATCGAAACTTTTTCCGAAAATGGCACCAACACCAAATAGCGTCCTGCAAGTGTCAATTCGGCACTTAAGCGAGGTCCTTTGCTTGATATAGGCTCTTTGGCAACCTGAACCAATATGGGTGATGAAGTGGATACAATTTCGGTAATTTTCCCGTCTTTTGGAATATCCTTTTCCGGCTTAAAATAAAGCAAATCAGCAACATTCTGCTTCCCTTGCAGGGTATCTTTGGTAAACTTATTCAAAGATTGGAATTGCGGGCCCAGATCGAGGTAATGCAAGAATGCATCTTTCTCATATCCAACATCCACAAAAGCCGCATTCAAGCTTGGAACTACCTTTCTTACTTTACCGAGGTATATATCACCAACAGCAAAATCGGTACTTCCTTGTTCCTGATGCAGTTCAATCAATTTCCCATCGCGCAAGAGAGCAAGCCAAACACCACCTTCACGGGTGTCTACAACTAGTTCTAAACTCACGAACGTATAATTAGAAAGTAACTAAAACAGAAAAACTTAGTAAGCAAATTCACTTACTAAGCTCTTCCAACTATCTTAAGAAGATTCTTATTTCTTCTTTTTATGACGATTTTTTCTTAGTCTTTTCTTACGCTTGTGCGTCGCCATTTTATGTCTTTTTCTTTTTTTACCGCTTGGCATAGCAATATTATTTTATGGTTATTAATTCAATTATTTCAATTTCAACAGCTTTTAAAAAAAGCACTCCTGCGTCAAACAGGAGTGCAAAGATATTAAAATAAGTTTTCCCACAAACTAGTTGTAGTAAAAAAGATGGAATTATTTCACAATCACCTTATTCTTCACCTCTTCAACGAATGTTTTAGCAGGTTTGAATGAAGGAATATTATGAGCCGGGATAATAATCGTTGTGTTTTTTGAAATATTGCGCCCTGTCTTCTCTGCTCTCTCTTTCACAATGAAGCTACCAAAACCTCTTAAATAAACGTTCTGACCTTTAGTCAAAGAAGTTTTAATAGAAGTCATAAAAGCTTCAACAGCTTTCTGTGCTTCATTTCTTTCCAATCCTGTTTCCTCTGCAATCTCAGCAACGATATCTGCCTTTGTCATCTTATTATAAATTAAAGTTTTTCAACAATGTGATTTTCAGGTGCAAAAGTAGTCAGCTTAAACGTTTATTTTTGCTTTATTTTTAAAAAACTTCAATTTTTTCCCTAAATGGCTGATTTTGTTCTACTAATAAGCGATTGGTACAGACTAAATGCGCGTGAGCTCCCCTGGAGGAACACAAAAAACCCGTATTTCATCTGGTTATCGGAGGTCATTTTGCAGCAAACAAGGGTCGACCAGGGGATGAATTATTACCTGAAATTTATCGAAAATTATCCTGTTTTGAATCAACTTGCAGACGCAGATGAAGCATCCGTTTTAAAACTTTGGCAGGGATTGGGGTATTATTCCAGGGCACGGAATTTACATAAAACAGCACAACAGGTCAGGGACGAATATGGCGGAGAATTCCCGAAAACCTACGCTGAGATCATCCAATTGAAAGGAATCGGTCCATACACAGCTGCTGCCATTTCATCTTTTGCATTTGATCTTCCTCATGCTGTTGTAGACGGAAATGTTTACCGGGTGCTTAGTCGTTATTTCGGGGTTGACGAACCGATAGATTCCACACAAGGAAAGAAAACCTTCCAAAACCTGGCAGATTCCTTGATTCCGGAATCAGATCCGGCTCTTTTCAACCAGGCAATCATGGAATTCGGAGCCATTCAGTGCACTCCCAACAACCCGGACTGCAATTCCTGCGTTCTAAATCAAAGCTGTGCGAGTGCGTTTAATGCCGATCTTATAAAAAAGCTTCCTGTCAAAAAAGGAAAAACCAAAGTTCGCAAACGCTATTTTCACTACCTGCACATAGAGAAAGAAGGCGAAATTGCATTGGATCAGCGCACAAATAAAGATGTTTGGGAGAAATTATACGAATTCCCGATGATCGAAAGTGAAAGCGCGGATATCCCTTTCGCATTCAAAGACTCCGCCGATCTATGCTATCAAACCAAACACATACTGAGCCATCAGCACATTTACGCCTATTTCTACAAAACCGACCGGCCTGAAATAGAAGGATTGGAATTTCGTTTCGTGGAGAAAAGCCAGCTGGAGGANNCTAATTACGAATTTTGATGATTTCATGCGTAATTCGTAATTCGAAATTCGTAATTTTATGTTTATATAAACAAACAAAAATTATGTCAGGTAGTGTAAACAAGGTGATTTTGATTGGAAACCTGGGGAAAGACCCGGAAGTAAGACGTTTGGAAAACGGAACCGTAGTAGCAAGCTTCCCTATAGCAACCTCTGAAACTTACGTCGACAGAACAACCGGAGAACGCAAAGACAATACCGACTGGCATAACATTGTCGTTTGGAGAGGCTTGGCAGAAGTGGTTGAAAAATACGTCCGAAAAGGAATCAAGGTATATATTGAAGGAAAATTAAAAACACGCTCCTGGACAGATCAATCAGGCGCAACACGTTATACTACGGAAGTTGTCGCAGACGAGTTGACAATCCTTACTCCAAGAAGCGAGCAGGATAACAGATCAATGGGATCAAACACTCCTCCATACCCGACTGAAGAGCCGCAAAATCCAAGCCCGATGAACCTGGACATTAGTCCTAATGATGATTTACCATTTTAAACATGGACAGTATAGCCGGATTCAGTTCAGATGTTGTTCCCGTCAGTATTCATGCAGGATTTACTCTATCTGACAACATTATTTCACTGATTATTGTTTTCATTTTGATTGCATGTTCCGCCCTGGTATCAGCTTCGGAAGTTGCTTTCTTTGCTTTGGGACCCACTGAAAAAAAAGACCTGGAGGAAGACCAATCAAGAAGTTCACAGGCTATTTTGAAGCTTCTTTCCAAACCAAAAGACTTGTTGGCAACCATCCTGATCACGAACAACTTTATCAATGTCTGCATCATTATTCTTGCTACGGAAGTCATTGATCAGTTTTTTCCTGATTCCGATCAGCCCAATACACTGCGCTTTTTAATTGAAGTTGTAGGAATAACCACATTCCTGCTCTTGCTTGGAGAGGTTGCCCCTAAACTTTATGCTTCCAGGAACACCTTGTCAACAGCACGTTTCATGGCAAGCCCAATTACATTTATCAATATTCTGCCCCCATTTTCCTGGCTGCGCTGGTTGTTGGTTAACGGAACAAATATGATTAACCGCAGAGCTAAGAAACGAGGAATCAATTTATCTTCTGACGACCTGGAACATGCTTTGGCACTTACCAAAGAAGATTCGGACAATGAAGATGAACACCGGATCTTTGGAAGGAATTATCAAATTCGGAAATACGGAGGTGAAACAGATCATGAAATCACGCCTCGATATTGTAACCATTTCCAATGAAGCGAGTTTTCAGGAAGTGCTTGACGTTGTTCTGGATGCAGGATATTCCCGCATTCCGATCCACGAAAGTACGTTCGATAACGTGACCGGAATATTGTACATCAAAGATTTGCTTCCATACATTAACAATGAAGTCTTCGATTGGAAAACGCTTTTGAGAAAGCCGTATTTCATTCCGGAAAACAAGAAAATTGATGACTTATTGAAAGAATTCCAGGACATGAAAATGCATATGGCTATTGTTGTGGACGAATATGGCGGTGCAAACGGATTGGTAACACTGGAAGACGTACTGGAAGAAATTGTGGGTGATATAACGGATGAATTTGATGATGATGACCTTATTTATACGAAAATCGACGAGCTAACTTATTTGTTTGAAGGCCGAACATCATTGGTTGATTTCTACAAGGTCCTGGAGATCGACGGTAAAGATTTCGACCATATCAAAGGAGAATCGGATACAATTGGCGGGTTTATTATCGAACAGGCGGGCCGGATTCTGCGAAATAACGAATACATTCGCTGTGGAAATATCAAACTGATCGTTGAAAGTTCCGACAAGCGAAGAATAAAAATGATTAAAACCATCCAGGAAAATGATTAGAATAATTGGTTCACTATGTTTAATACTTGCATTTTTGGTAAGCAGTTGTGGCGACGATGAGCTATTGATCCCAAAACCACCGACTTATTTGCGTACTAACTTCCCAAAGCATGAATACGTGAAGATCGATGATGCAACCACTTATTCTTTCGAACTGTCGAAAGCGTATTTTGCAAAACCGCTGACTTACAAGGGAGAAGTGACCGATCATAAAGAAATCAACCTGGGTCCGCTAAACGGGATTTTGTACCTGAACTACTACCCGATCCCAAATCGTGATACCCTGGTCCGATACATTAACTTATCCAACGACAAAGTAGACGAACACCAGATCAAGGCAACCGGAATTAAAGACCAGAACTTCGTCTTCCCGGATAAAAAAGTTTATGGGACACTCTTTGAATTCGAAGGAGATGTGGCAACGAATTTTCAATTCTATCTTACTGATTCTACTTCAAATTTCATTAGAGGTGAAGTCCTAATGAATTGCAGACCGAATTACGATTCCCTGCGTCCGTCATTGAATTATTTAAAAGCGGACATTCTTCATTTGATTGAGACACTTGAGTGGAAAAAACAGCGTTGAATCTCATTTTGAAAGAATCATTATTTTTATAGGAAACTATACTCTATTATGAAAACAACTCTCCTATTATTTTCACTCCTGTTTTCCTGTTGGGGATTTTCTCAGGAATATTCGCGGGCAAAAATTTTCACCGACTCCGATGGCCTCCAAACCCTTGCGGAACTTGGAATCGGTATTGACCATGGTGTNNTTTATTTCAGACTTCTCCAAAAATGAAATAAAGCAAATCCGGGATGCCGGATTTGAAGTTGAGATCCTTATTCCGGACGTAAAAGCTTATTATGTAAACCAAAACATCGGTTTAGACCCGAATTCCACTTCGATCGAAAAGAATACTACCTGCCCCCCTTCATCCGGTTCAAATACATTCATTCCGGAAGTTCCTTCCAATTTCAATTTAGGAACTATGGGCGGATTTTACACTTACCAGGAATTTATTGCCGAGATTGATGCAATGGCGGCTCAATATCCAAACCTGATTTCCGTAAAAGACACTATCAATAACTTTTTGAGTATTGAAAACAGACCTATTTACTGGATGCGTTTAAGTGATAATCCGAACTCTGATGAACCGGAACCGGAAGTTCTTTACACCGCCATTCATCACGCAAGAGAACCCAACTCCTTATCTGAAGTAATCTTCTACATGTGGTATCTGCTCGAAAACTACAATACAAGCGACGAGATCAAATACCTGGTCGATAACACAGAAATGTACTTCGTTCCGATGATCAATCCTGACGGATATATCTACAATCAAACTACTGATCCCGCAGGAGGCGGTATGTGGCGAAAAAACCGCAGACCAAACAGCGGCGGAAGTTACGGGGTCGATTTGAACAGGAATTACTCTTATGGCTGGGGAACAACCGGAACATCCACCAATCAGGGTAACGATACCTATTGCGGAACAGCTGCTTTTTCAGAGCCCGAAACACAAGCCATCAAATGGTTTTGCGAGAACCGTGATTTCCAATACGCCTTTAATGCGCATACTTATGCCAATGACATTCTCTTCCCAATCGGAACGACCACCAATGAGTTCGCTGTAGATCATAATTATTTTGATGCTTTTACGCACCACATGGTACAATACAACGGATATGAAAACAAAAAATCATCTGCACTATATCCGGCTTCAGGAGATTCAGACGATTACATGTACAAAGTAGACACTGTTGTAAAGCCAAAAATCTTCGCCATGACACCGGAAGTAAGTAATACCAGCGGTGGGTTCTGGCCTGCAGCGAATGAAATTACCGAAATCTGCCAGGATATGGTTTTCCCAAACCTCATCTT
>DJFP01000151.1:0-1046 GCA_002432565.1 Flavobacteriales bacterium UBA5869 | reverse complement strand
ATACAGTCAGTAGGAGCACCAAGTATTCACAACCTGGCAATTATGGGAACTCAAAACGGGGGAATTTCTTACGTTCTAAATCCTGCTATCCAATTCGGAGACGAGATCAAATATGTTTTGAATACGGAATACGCCGGCTGGACAAAACACGATACTATTGTAAAGACTTTCGGAAGTATTACTTCTCAATTTATTGACGAAGCGAATAGTGCTGTAAACTGGACCGGAAGCTGGGCTACTACTAATGCAACTTATGTTTCACCAAGTAATTCGTTTACGGATTCTCCGGGGGCAGATTATCCAAACAACGTTACAAGAATTTACCAGTTCAATAACACCATTGACCTGACCCATGTAACGGAAGCAATGGTAAAGTTCTATGCGAAATGGGAAATTGAAGCAGATTACGATTACTGTCAATTCCAGGTTTCCACTGATGGCGGAACAAATTGGATCGGTCAATGCGGGAATTATACTGTTCCGGGAACAAGTGCTAATGGCTCTGTTCAACCAAACAATCAACCGGTTTATGAAGGAACAGAACCAAACTGGGTATTGGAAGAAATCAACCTTAGTGATTATATCGGTGATAGTATCAAAGTACGTTTCATTCTAAAATCTGACGGCGGAACAAGAGGAGACGGGTTCTACTTTGACGATTTTGAAGTACTTTACAATATCGATGTTACCGGTCTTACAGAGAATGACAAAGAATTATTCCACCTGGTACCGAATCCGGCAAGTTCTTATGTAAACATTATTTTTGACAAGGCGGTTCAGAACGGCTCTATCGAAATTGTAAATACGAGCGGAGAAACGGTTTCGACCCACTCAGTGGAAAGTCCGAAGGTTGAAGTCCGAATGGATAAGTTACCGGCAGGTGTTTATTATGTGCGCTACATCGGTTCTACAGAACAGATGTCCCCTGTGAAATTGGTGGTAATTCATTAACCAGAACGAAATAAATCAGTAGAGGTGAGTTGCAACTCACCTCTACAATGATTAAATAAAAACATTTTTACACCAAAAAAGGCTTTCCATTCCGG
>DJFP01000119.1:11450-15518 GCA_002432565.1 Flavobacteriales bacterium UBA5869 | reverse complement strand
AGGAATGGTTAAGGCTCAAAATAGATTAAACTTTAGACTATGAAATATTTTTACACACTAATTGTAGGTCTACTATTAACCACCACCTTATTTTCTCAAAACGAAAAAGTAAACTACGACAATGATAGTCGCTGGTTTTGGGGGTTAAATGTCGGTGGAACGTGGACGAAAACAGATGTTCCATACAAACTGGATTTGGGATACGGGTTGATACTTGGACGTCAGTTCAATTACAACTACGGAAAGCCGATCAGTTTTGATCTGCGTTTACGTTACTTGACCGGACTATGGAAAGGTTACAATACCGATTCTACAACTATTTCTTCCAATCCTGTTTATACGGAGTACACTGCCGCAGGTCAGCCTGTAGTCTTGAATTTTGGTACAAGATTGCATGAATTGAGCCTGGAATTGGCGATTCATTTCAACAGGTTAAGAGAGCGTACCGGCTGGGACCCTTATATTTTTGGAGGGATAGGATATACCTGGTATCGTGCGAAAGGGGATTTGAAAGGATCCGATGAATTCACTTACTTGTATGATTCCACGAAATTGGCGGAAAGTTCATATACCCAGACTGAAATTCATGCAATGACGGATAAGAAGTTCGAAACGGACCTGAATTCACCGGCAAGCATGGGTAAATTTATGCCAAGCGTTGGTATTGGTCTCGGCTACCAGATTGCAAAAGGAGTTTCTTTGGGGATTGAACACAAGACTACTTTTACGATGGCTGACAATTTTGACGGTCATCTTTCTTCCAAAGGAAAATATGCCAATGACTGGTACCATTATACAAGTGTGTACCTGAAGTTCCACATCAGAAGACATTACGAACATACAACGACTTACCAGGATACTGTCCGCCAGCCGGTTGTTACGAATCCTTCCTGGACTCAGCCTACCAGAACTCCTCCGGTAGTGGATTTCACGAATCCGAGTGTTAGCGGAACTACAGTGAATACAAATAGTTATGTGATCAGAGCGAAAATTCAAAACGTTACTTCAAGTTCCAACGTCGTTTTCAGACAAAATGGGAATTACATCACAAACTTTACATTCAACCCTTCTACCCAGGAGTTCCAAAGTGTTGTAACATTGGCTGCGGGACAGAATATATTTGAATTGACAGGAACAAATGATTTTGGTTCGGATATGGACCAGACAGTCATTAACTATGTGAGAGAAACACCAACTCCACCGGTTGTTACTTATTCCAATCCGGCTTCAAACCCTACAACCGTTCAAAATCCGGTGTTTTACCTGACAGGAACTGTATTGAATGTTACCGGACAGGATAAAATTACAATGACCCTGAACGGAAGTCCTGTTGTATTTACTTACAATGCTTCAACCCGTGGAATTGCTTCTACCTTGAATTTAGTGACAGGATCAAATGTGGTCGTTACAACAGGAACAAACCAATACGGTTCTGATAGTGAAACTGCAACGATTATTTACCAGCCGCAGCAAATCATTCAGCCGCCGGTTGTTTATTTCGTGAACCCGAATATCAATCCATATACGGTCAATCAGAATACGTTTGCTTTAACTGCTGATGTGTTGAACGTAGCAGATGCACAGCATGTAACCTTTAAGCAGAATGGTACGATCAATAATAACTTTGCTTACAACGCTCAAACGGATAAGTTTACCAGCAATGTGATCTTAGGTCCGGGACAAAACGTGTTTGAAGTGATCGGAACCAATGCTGCAGGTTCAGCTTCTGCAACAACGATCATCATTTATAACCGTATTGCTCCGAAACCTCCGATTGTTACAATTACAAATCCGGGAACAAATCCGTATGAAACTTCCAGTGCTGTATTCAACCTGAATGCAACGGTATTGAATGTAACTCAGAAGAGCCAGGTTAAAGTGACCCTGAACGGAACTAATTTAACAACTTTCAATTACAATGCTGCTTCAAATGGTGTCACTGAATCATTGAACCTGGTACCGGGAGCAAATGTTGTAACGGTTACCGGAACAAATGCGGATGGGACCGATTCCAAGCAGACTACCATTATTTACAAGCGGGTTGAAACAGTACAGCCTCCGGTTGTTCAGTTTACAACTCCGAATATTGATCCGTACAATACTTCGGCGGGAACACAGAATGTAATAGCTTCTGTTCTTCATGTAACCAGCCAAAGCGGCGTAAACGTTAATGTGAACGGGGCAAATGTGACCAATTTCACGTTTATGAACAACAATGCTTCTTTCGCTGTAAACTTAATCGAAGGGGCAAATATCATCACCGTAACAGGGACAAATACCGCAGGAACAGCAAGTGAAACACAAACGATTATTTACAGAAAACCGGTTTCTGTTCAGCCTCCGATTGTTTCTTTCATCGACCCGAGCCTGAATCCTGCTACGTCTCTGAATGCTTCTTACCCGGTGAAAGCACGCGTTCGCTTTGTAAGCGCAGCAAACCAGATTGTATTGAAGATTAACGGACAGGTTTCTTCAAACTTCATTTACACGGCATCCAATGAATTAATGGAATTCACCACAGGTTTGGTGAACGGGGCAAATGTGATCGAAATTACNNCCAAATCCTACATTGCCTCCGGTTGTAACAATTACTTATCCGGCTGCGAACCCGCATACCGTGAATGTGCCGAACAGCACTATTTCAGCTACAGTACTGAATGTGGATAATCAACAGCAGATCCAGGTATTGGTAAACGGTGCACCATATTCCGTATTCACTTATTCGACATCTACTAAAGTATTGACGCTGAACACCGCTTTGAATTTGGGTGCGAACACAGTAACTGTTACTGCAACAAATACTGCGGGGACCTCATCGGATGCAACACAGATCATCTACAAACGCGACGAGGTTATCCAGCCTCCGGTGGTTAGCTTTATTAATCCTGCAGTTCCGGGACAAGTAGTTTCTTCGCCTGCGTATGTGGTAAGAGCGAAGGTTACGAACGTGACCATGCAGTCGCAAATCGTGGTGAAAGAAGATGGGTTGGTAGTGAACCCGGGATTCTGGACATTTAATCCGGCAACTTTGGAAGTGACATTCAATCACACTTTGAATGCAGGGAATAACATCTTTGAAATTACAGGAACAAATGCAGGTGGAAGTCACACCGCATCTACTTCGGTAATTTACAAACGAATCGAAACTCCATGTAACAAACCGGTTATTACGTTCATTAATCCAACAGTTCAGAATTCAGCTGTGGAGGATGCAGCTTTCACCGTAAAAGCAACTATTGCCAATGTAACTTCTGTAAACCAGGTAGAGGTTTACCTGAACGGAAACCTGCAGTCTGCAGGAACGTTTAACGCAGGTACTTCCCAGTTTGAGAAAACGGCGAATTTAATAGAAGGATCAAATTCCATCGAGATTAAATCAACCAATGCTTGCGGTACAACAACAAATACGGTTGTGGTTATTCTGAAGCCGGAAGCGATTCCATGTGTTGCTCCGGATATCATTCGATTGACACCTGTGCGCGAAGCACTCATTACAGAAAGTGAATCGGTTCCTGTTTCAGCTACAGTAAGCAACATAGCCCAGGCTTCACAAATCCAGGTGAAAGTTGACGGAATCAACACCACTTTCAGTTACGATGAAGGTTCCCACACCGTTTCTTCAACAATAGCTTTGACAGAAGGAGAGCACGTGATTGAGATCTTTGTAAGAAACGAATGCGGTTCCAAACAATTAACCTGGAAGTTAACACGTACGGTTTGTAAACCTCCGGTTGTAAACATTACAGGAAGCTCTACACCAAATAATTCGGTAGTCACTTCAGATGGGTTTAACTTATCTGCTACCGTATCTAACGTAGCGAACCAGTCTGAAATTACAGTTACACACAACGGACAGGTAATCGGGTTTGTTTATAACCCGCAAACCGGAGTTCTGACTTTGGACAGAAACTTAGTGGTGGGGACTAATGCAATCGTTATCAAGGCGAATAACAAATGTGGTGAGAACAGTAAATCGATCAGTGTATTGAGAAATGAGGTGATCAAAGTTCCTGCTCCAACGATCCAGATTACAAGTCCTTCGATTTCTCCTTTGGAAACAGATCAGTC
>DJFP01000119.1:0-11427 GCA_002432565.1 Flavobacteriales bacterium UBA5869 | reverse complement strand
ACAAACTTTGATTACAAAGCCTCTACCGGAGGAATTCGTTTCAATGCAACGTATCTGCTCGGTCAAAACGTGATTGTTGCAACTGCTGTTACACCGGGCGGAACTGCTACCGATTCGAAAATTGTGATTTATAACGCACCGGAGATCATCCCGGCACCTGTGATTACTTTAACGAAACCGCTTCGCTGCCCGGCAGTATTCATGCTTGGAACGGCATTAATTACGGGAACTGTTCAGAACGTAGCAAATGCAAGCCAGGTAAGTATTTTGTATAACGGAGGAAATGTGGCGTTTACTTCCAGCATTGAAAGCAATGTCCTTACTTTCTCTTTCGAGGTGAATATAACTTTGTCTACTGTTTCGATTCCTTTGGTAATTACAGCTACGAATGCAAGCGGATCAGATACGAAATCTTGTGAGGTAAGCGCTGCCCGTCCGAGCGAAAACGGGAATGGTACGATTGGTACGGGTAACGGCAACGGGAATAACGGCCACGGAAATAATACAGACGGAACGGACGAATCCAATCCGGGTCAGGGATCGGGAGGTCCTAACGGCGGAACGAACGGAACGGTTGATGATGAGAACGGAAACGGAAATGGGAACGGTGGTAATAAAACAACAACGCCTCCGAGATCAACAACTACACGTCCGGGAACAATAACCACTCCGACAAAACCAACTACTCTTACCAGACCGGCGGGAAGACCTTAAGTATTCGAAATAAGTTTTAAATAAGTAAGTCCTTCTGTTACGACAGGGGGACTTTTTAGTTTATCTCAGGATGAATGCAGAAACCAATCAGGTGAAAGGTTAAAATCTTGGATATTCTGACAGAAATAGTTTGTTTTAAGAGAAGTTCCGCGAACGAATAGCTATTTTTGCAGTGTAAATAAATTACCATGACCAAGGAAGCAGTTTTGGAAGTATTGGCAACCATTTTGGAGCCAGATCTAAAAAAAGATATCGTAACACTCAATTTTGTAGAAGACCTGCAGATTGAAGGTTCGAAAATTACCCTTACGATTTATGTCTCAAATCCGGCATTGCACGCCAGAAAACGCATGCAGGAAGCTGTTGAGTTTAATTTAAAGCGTGTTTTCGGAGAAGGTATCGAAATTACCTGCATGGTAAAAGGATTGCCGTCCGAAGCGCGTGAAACTCACCGTAAAATCCTTCAGGAAGTAAAAAATATCATTGCTGTGGCATCCGGGAAAGGCGGAGTCGGTAAATCAACCGTAACTGCGAATTTAGCCGGCGGATTAGCAAAAGCAGGATTCCGTGTCGGGATTGTAGATGCAGATATTTACGGACCAAGTATCCCAACTATGTTTGACGTGAATGGCGAGAGACCGACGATGTTGGATGTAGAAGGAAAACCGATGATCAACCCGGTGATGAGCTACGGGATCAAGATTTTGTCCATGGGATTCTTCTCCCAGAATGATGAGGCGATTGTATGGCGCGGACCAATGGCTGCAAAAGCAATGACGCAGTTATTTACAGATGCATACTGGGGAGAATTGGATTATTTATTGATCGACCTTCCTCCCGGAACAGGAGATATTCACTTATCGCTGGTGCAAACCGTTCCATTGGACGGAGTAGTAATCGTAAGTACACCTCAGGAAGTTGCCCTTGCAGATGCGCGCAAAGGAGTAAACATGTTTAAATTGGACACGATCAACGTTCCGATTGTTGGTTTGGTAGAGAACATGGCCTGGTTTACGCCTGCTGAACTTCCTGAGAATAAATACTACATTTTTGGACGTGACGGGGTGAAAAACCTGGCTGCCGGAATGAATGAAACGTTCCTGGGACATATTCCATTGGTACAGGGAGTTCGTGAGTCCGGAGATGCGGGCCGACCTGCTGTATTTCAGGAAAATACGCCTACAGCATTAGCATTTGAAGAATTAGTGCGTATCTTTGTGGAAGAGGTAAACGTGCTAAAAGCGCGTAAAGCATTAAAAACACAAAAAGATGGTGTTAAATAAATCCGAATTAACTGATAAGATTAACCTTTCGCTAAGTGAATTAAGACCTCACTTAAATGCAGACGGAGGTGATATGGAATTGGTTAATATTACTGATGAAGGAGTTGCGCAGGTGAGATTGCTCGGAGCCTGCAGCGATTGTTCCATGAGTATGATGACAATTAAAGCAGGATTGGAAGAAGCAGTGAAAAAGGCTGCTCCTGAGATCGTTGCTGTGGAAGCAATAAACTAAGTTTTTCAATCGGTTGGAAAATAGTGTGCAACTTTCTTTTGAATCGTGGCGTCTAAGTCATGTTCAAAAAAATTACCCGCGCTATGAAACAATTGAAAACAACCTTAGTAATTGCTCTCCTCCTCACTTATTCCAATTTTTCGAATTCCCAGCTCATTTATTCCGGTGTTTCAGACCTGGAAGTATTGATTACGAACATTTTCGGCGTGCAGTGCCAGGGTATTTCCAATGTGGGAATACAAGGCGCGCAGCCTCAAATTGCCCGTTTTGAAAATGGCTCTTCATTGGGGGTAAATAGTGGTTTGGTACTCTCAACAGGATTTCCCAATATGTCAAGTGTCCAATCGGCTAACTTTTCAAGTTATGACTTGAATATGCCGGGAGATTATGATATCATCCAATATGGGAACTTAACCGGTCAGGGTGCTTCCAGCCACGATGCAATCGCGGTTCATTTTGATTTCACACCGATCATTACCGATACCATCCGGTTCAACTACATTTTTGCTTCGGAAGAATACCCGGAATATTCAAATACGACCTATAATGATCGCTTTCTGTTTCTTGTTTCTGAGAATGGGGGAGTTCCCGTAAATATTGCGAATGTTCCCGGAACTGCTATTCCGGTAGAGATCAACTCAATCAATCAACTGGTAAACTCTCAGTACTATATTGACAATCTGAGCGGACCTAATTCGGTGAATTTTGTATTTGATGCATACACCGTTCCGTTACAGGCAAAGTTTTTTGCGCAGGTAGGGAACACTTACCACATTAAGCTGGTTATTTCCGATGTTTCAGACGGAATATATGATTCGGCTATTTTCCTGGATGAGCAGGAAGCAAACAACGATATTTCCGGTAGTTTGACAGTAAACGGCCAACCGGCTGAAGGAGTCCTGGAGGTATTCAACTTCGTTCAGGATACCATTGTTGCAATACCNNTTGTACCATGTGCGTTTTACTCCGGATCCGGTTCTGTTTCCGGGAGCAGTTCCACTTTACTTTGCAACAAGTTCCACCTGGACAGGAGCAGACGCGATCGGGCTGCCTTGCTTCCTGAATAATGCAAATATCAACTCGGATACACTGGATGTATTGAGCGGAACCGGAAGTGTCTCAGGAACGATTGTAGTGGATACTTCTTACCTGAAATCACTGAACGTGCCGTTTGGAGGTGCGCTGATGCTTTTGAAAGATGCACAGACGCATGAAACAAAAGGTTTTGCATACACAGCTGCAGACGGAACTTATACGATCGATCACGTATCAGACGGTTCTTACTACTTATTAGTTGATGTTCCTTACGTTCCGCATACGGACACCATGTTCTTCGATCTTCCGGTCGGAGGGATTTTATTGGGAGCCGATTATGCAATCGTTTTAAACGGAATTGAGACCAACGGAACGCCGTATTTGGGATTGGAAGAATACAAAGAAATTGAATGGAGCATGGCTCCGAACCCGGCTGATAAGGTCGTTGAGATTACTTCAGACCAGGCGGTGAAAGTGATCCGGATTATTTCGATCGACGGGGCAGTAGTAACAGAAATCAATCCGGCGGAAGGTGCATTAAAAACAACCCTCGACATCAGTCAGTTGAAACAAGGGGTTTACCTGGTCCGTATGGATCAGTCGGCACCAAAAAGATTGGTTGTGACGAAGAAATAAGCTCAGTTATTTAAAGCAGGTAGGGGCGTAAAATTTTACGCCCCTACCTGCTTTGCCTGGATTCATAAGGATAAAAAAAAATAAAACCCCGACATTTATCGTCGGGGTTTTACTTTTTTTTATTGCCAGCTAATATAGATTTTGTTTTACGACTGCGCTGACGCTTGTCTGTAACGAATCAAAAGCTTTGCTTTTTCTTACTTTTTCGCTGCAGCGTATTTCTCCGCAACCTTGTTCCAGTTAATCACATTAAAGAATGCGTTGA
Source organism: Flavobacteriales bacterium UBA5869 (assembly GCA_002432565.1). Lineage (GTDB taxonomy): Bacteria > Bacteroidota > Bacteroidia > Flavobacteriales_D > Crocinitomicaceae > Fluviicola. The sequence continues at coordinate 7,262 of DJFP01000119.1, read as the reverse complement.
TGTAATCCGGGCGACGGTTTTGGTAATGCAGATAGTAAGCATGTTCCCAAACGTCCATAGCAAGGATCGGTGTTCCTTTACATCCTTCACCCATCAATGGATTATCCTGGTTTGCCGTAGAACAAACAACCAATTTACCGTCTTCTACACACAACCAGGCCCATCCTGAACCGAAACGCGTTGCTCCGGCCTTTGCAAACTCTTCTTTGAAGTGTTCGAATGTTCCGAAAGCATCGTTGATTGCCTGAGCCAGTTCACCTGTTGGAACTCCGCCTGCATTCGGTGCCATAATTTCCCAGAACAGGTTGTGGTTCCAGAAACCTCCGCCGTTATTGCGGACAGCCGGCTTGTCTTTGCAGTTTTGTAAAATATATTCGATTGATTTTCCTTCTAAATCCGTTCCTGCAATCGCATTATTCAGGTTTGTTGCGTATGCCTGGTGGTGTTTTGAATAATGGATCTCCATCGTGCGAGCGTCAATGTGTGGCTCTAATGCATCGTATGCGTATGCTAATTTTGGTAATTCAAATGCCATAACAGTTATTTTTTATGTTGTCTAACAAAAATAGGAAACAAAATTGATAATGCCTGTTTCAGACGAAAGAAGCTTTTGTTAGGAAAGGTTAAATAACGGAACGAGAGTCAGTTTAAAAATGCTTTAACGGTATCAAGCGGTAAATGATCCCCGATGTAGCTGCAGTAATAAGCTCTTTTTACAATTCCGTTCTCGTCAATTAAAAAATCAGCCCCCAGGGTACCCATGTCCCCATCCTGCTTCATTTTTGTCTTGAAAAGCTTACTGCCTTTCTTTGCCTTGCCAATAGCTCCATGGAAAATACTTTTAAAAATTTTCCCCTTATTCCTTTCGATGCCGTACAACTGATACAGGGTTTTCTCCGGGTTCGGCAGCATGACGGCATAGGGCGGAGTTTCACCTTCCAGGTAAGTTCTCATATTTTCGGCAGTGCTTTCATAGACTGCCAGAACAATTAAGTTTTTTGATTTAAAGTAAGCTGCTTCTTCCTGCACTTCATGGAAGCGGAGGTTGCAAATCGGACAACCCACATTTCTGTAAAAAGTGAGCAGTATTTTTTTTCCTCTGTAATCGGATAGATTAACGGTGCTTCCGTTTACATCTTTAATGGTAAATGACGGAGCTGCTTGTCCCTGACTAATTTTCATGTTTTCTTTTTTGTTTGTAAATGATAAAATGGTGATAGCAAATAATGCTGGTAAGAGCCAACCGGAAAAGTTCATTTTTTTGCATTTCAATCGTTACGTCACTATTGACTATGCAAAGTTGCGGGACAAAAAAGAAACCGATTTTGCGAATCAGCTCAACTATTTGTTGATTTGGGCCAAACGGTATTTTGTAGGGGCAATACCATATTTTTCACGAAAACTTTTTGTAAAGTTGGCAAGGTCATTAAAACCGCAGTCGAAAGCAATTTCCGTGATCCGGTTATCGGAAGTTGAAAGCAGGGCTGCAGCTTTTTCAAGTCTCCGGATTTTGATATAATTGGCAGGAGAATCGTTGTACAACTTTCTAAACTCTCTTTTAAAAGAGGAAACACTCAGATTGGTTTTTTGCGCCAAGTCGTCGATGCTTATCGGTGAAAAGAGATTCGCTTCAATGATTTGCTTAAAAGTATAAACAACCGGAGAGAATAGCTGGGAGAGTATCACGCGGATGGTTTCTGCACTCCGGTTTTGTAAAAGCAGCAGAATGATTTCCTTCAATTTTAAGATGAGGATTTCATCATTTGCCAAAGCCGGATTCTCAAAATAAAGAATGAGGCCTTCCATGTATTTCCGGATAAGGAAGTCATTGTTTACTTTTTCACTGGATTGATTCGATACGATATGCTTTGCCGGTTGGATGATCAACGGAAGTTCTTTTTCATAGATCCGCTTTAAAATATCCGGATGGAAATGAATAACCACGATCTCATTGACATTGTCTGAAACAGCCTGGCTTATTTTCTTCTCAGTATTGATGCAGTTTAGAAATAAGGAATAACTGCTTGGAATTGCAAATTGTTCTTCGTTTACATGAAACTGGATTTCACCCTGCAGGGAAAATAAAAAACAAGCATTGTCTGAAACCGGAAATGAAAATTCAAACGGTGGTTTCACCACTACTTTCTGAAGCAAGGGTTTTCCGTAAAGATCAATTTTCTGATGGTCGATTACCATAGCCGTTCATTTAGCAGTCTTCCCTGTAAATTACTTCCCGTACTTCGTCTTATACTTTTTATAAAGCTCCGTCTGGAAATTCGTAGTCGGAACAAAAATTCCGTTGATAAGCAGGAGCGAAGCCTGGTTGCTCTTCATCTCTAAAGCAGATCCGGCAGAACCGTATAGTACCGCTTTTTTTCCAACCTCAATGGTTCCGTAGTTTTTGGAAATTCCCATAATCTCGCAGGCACTCAAAGTAATCGAACGAATGGCTTCTTCCTCCGTTAAACCGTATGACATCGCTGTTCCTGCAAGGAATGGAAGGTTTCTTGTATTCATCGCTTCCATATCTCCCTCATTCTGCAGACAGAATTGTACCCCGGCTTGTTGTAACAGGAACGGTAGTTTATAAGGAAGGTCGAAAGCGTCATCGTCATGTCGCGGAAGCGAATGCAGACGTCCGATCATCACCGGAACATTCTTGATCTTCAGGCGTTCTGCAACCAGGTAGCTTTCATAACCGCCGACAATTACCGGGAATTTGATCTCCAGTTCAGAGATCAGGTCCAGGATATCATTGATTTGCTGTACCTCATCCGCATGGAAATAAAAACGTTTTTCTCCGTTGAAACAATCACTCATGGCGCTGTACTGAAGTGGTGTGTTTTTATCCTTATTCCCTGCACTTGCCTTCGCATACTTCAAATAAGCAATCAATTCACGCTTTTGTTCTTCGTAAGTTTCATTCGTTTTGGTAACCGGATCACCCCACTTGCGGGTGTAAGCAGACGGCCAGTCAATGTGTACACCGTCATCTGCTTTGATTGTTCCGTCTTCCCAATTCCAGCAAGAACTTGCCATTAAACTTGACTGACCGGAAATGCGTCCGCCGCGAGGAGTGGTTTGTATCATCAATACCCCGTTCGTGCGAACAGTTTCTATCACATCGGATTCACAATTGTAAGCGATCTGTGCACGCACATGCGGGTTGAAAGACCCCATTTCATGAAAATCACGGGAAGCACGAACCGCATCGATTTCCGTTAAGCCCAGTGTAGAGTTCGGAGCTACGAAGCCCGGGTACAAATGGTGCCCGTTGAGCGTAATCACCGTATCCCAATCGGATTTATCATAAGTGTAAGCAAGTGTATTCTTCACTAAAGTAATGATACCGTTCTCAATTCCTACGGATCCGGTGCTGATCACATTTCCGTTTCCGATATGTACCGTTGCACCTTCAACGAGGATCTTGTTGTATTTCTTTTGTCCGTAGCCATTTACACTTACCAGCAGGACCAAAAAAGTATAGATAATTGTTTTCATGTTCTTGAATGCCGGATGTTTAATGTTCGTTCGCTTCCAATGATTCTTCTTCGCCCAATGTGTTGCAGTGGAAATGCCCTTTGCGCTTGCGTAAAAAAGGNNGCAATTTCCTGCTGGATGATGAAATCTTTTTGAGCATCGAAAAGAATCTCCCCGTCTACAACGGTATATAATGGTTTTGCGGTAACACTTAATGGATTGTTTGTCCAAAGCACTAAATCCGCGTCTTTCCCAACCTGTACGGTCCCCATGCGGTCGTCAAGGTGGAGCAGTTTTGCAGGGTTCAACGTCACCATTTTCCACGCCTGGTCTTCGGTCATGCCACCGTATTTGATCGTTTTTGCAGCTTCCTGGTTCAGTCGGCGTCCCATTTCAGCATCGTCTGAATTGATGGCAACTGTTAATCCCATGTTTGTCATTAAAGCGGCATTTTGGGGAATCGCATCCATTACTTCGAATTTATAGGCCCACCAATCTGAGAAGGTAGAAGCACCGACTCCATGCTCTTTCATTTTGTCGGCCAATTTGTATCCTTCCAAAATGTGTGTGAAGGTATTTACCTTAAACCCGAAGGAATCTGCTACATGCATCAGCATATTGATCTCTGACTGGACATAACTGTGACAGGTAATTCTGCGTTCACCCGATACTATCTCGTATAAAGCCTCCAGTTCCAGGTCTACTGCCGGGGGAGTGGTGTTTTTATCTTTTTGTTTGCCGGTTTGTTGTCCGCTTTTCGCCTGGTGATAAGCCAAGGCGCGGGAAAATGCATCCATGTAAACCTGCTCAACACCCATACGTGTTTGCGGAAAGCGGTTACTCACTCCCCAATTGGACTGTTTTACATTTTCTCCCAAAGCAAACTTTACGAATTTCGGAGCATTTTTGATCGGATATTCGTGCGGGTAATGGCCCCATTTCAATTTGATCAAAGCAGATTGACCGCCGATAGGGTTAGCGGAACCGTGTAATAATTGTGCTGCAGTAACACCTCCGGCCAGTTGACGGTATACATCAATGTCTTCTGCGTTAATGGCATCTTCCATGCGCACTTCACAGGTTACAGCTTGTCCGCCTTCATTTACCCCCCGCGTTAGTGCAATGTGTGAATGTTCGTCAATAATTCCGGTCGTAAGGATTTTTCCGCGTGCATTGATCACCACTGCGTCGTTCGGTTTCATGTAAGTTCCGGAACCTTTGTGAATGGCTTTGATCTTCCCGTTTTCTACAATAACAGTCCCTTCCTGGATAATTCCTTCGTCGGTGTTTGTCCAGATAGTAGCCTGTTCGAAAATAATTACTGATTGTTTGGGCGGAGCAGTGAAACCAAAGGCACTGTTGGGGAAACGGGCAGGAGAAATGGTAAGAGTATCTGCTGTCCAGGCTTGTTTGTTCTCGTCTTTCGCTTCGTATTTCTTGTTGCGTAAGGCACTCCATTTGATCCACCTTCCCTTGTTGTTTGTTCCTTCACCTTCGAAGATGAATACGCGTGGATTGACATCGCCTTTTAAGCTGAAAACCTGGTTCTCACCATCTATTTGCTGTACAAAGTGGATCGCAATATCGTTGTTTACCAGGGAGAGCTTCGCATTGGTCGTCAGAGTGTCTGATTTATTGGCAAGTGTCAAAGAATCCTGGATAGTACGCACTAATTTTACCTTTGCTTCCGGCTGACTTGGTGTTCCGGCAATTTCCAGCCAGTATTTAACACCATCAATGTTTAAACTATAAGTTCCGCGGATGTCCGAGATCGGAGCATTTTGGAGAATCCTGCGTTCTCCTTTTGAAAATACTTCCAGTACTTTCGCCTTGTAGAGAAAAGGATTTTGATCATAAACCGTGAAATTCGCCCATTTATCCGTTTCAATAGTTCCTAATTCTTTCTGAACTCCCAATAAAGTCGCAGGGGCTATGGTTAGAGAGCGCAAAACATCATTTACAGACCAGCCTGCAGCCAGGGCCTGGTGAATGTGTTTCCAGAAATCAGCAGCGGTGGTATGTCCGGCTGCGGAAGTGATGAAAGGGACTTTGTGTTTGAATAAAAATCCCGGGTTTCTCGAAGCCATTTCCCAAATCTTCAATTCACTGTAAGGAATTTCGTGGGCCAGGTAAGGATCCTTCAAGTCAAATGCTTCCGGGAAATTGATCGGGATGACCACTGGTATTTTCAGGGTGTCCCAGGCATTTCCGAGGAATTGTTCCTGTCCGGTCCCGATTACTGCAAATTCGCGCTTGAATTCCCGCATGAATGACTTCACACGGAACACATCCGATTTGTCATCCAAAGTAAAGAAAGCTGGTTTTTTCAATTGAAGGGTTAAAGCTTCAAGGGTGTAATTGGCATCTTTTCCGTATTCGGCGTGCCATTGCGCATCGTAAAAAGACTGTCTCAATAAAGCGATTGATCCAACCAAAGAACTTGGGTAATCCTGCGGAGAACTCCCTTTGCGGAAGGAATAGAAAGAAGCTGCTTTGCTCAAATAGGGCTGATTATCTGTGTTTGTTGTACCTAGCTGCATGAGAGAACCGTAGCCTTGTGCCAGGCCGTCGTTTCTGTGAATCAATACAGATCCGAATCCCATTTTCTGGTATTCTGCCGTCATTTTCTCATCCGCTTTGTACCAGTCGATTGCGTCGAATTCAGCACGAATTGCATGGTTCCAATAGTATGGGCCGGTTTTGTTTTCCGCTTTTTGGTCGGCCGGGATCCCCATCGTGGAGTTTACTTCGATGAAGGAAGGAACAACTACGGCATGGTTTCCGTCTATCACTACCAGGTCTTTAGGAGTTGTGAGTAAGATTTTGTCTACAGACGTGATTTTTCCATTCCGGACTGTAATGGTACCGTTTTCGATGGTTTTATCGGGAGAGATCAAAATAGTCACATTCGTAAGCACAAATGAGTTTTGATCAGGGGCTTTAACTCCATTCTGAGGCTTTTCAGCTTGAGAAAAAACGCTCAGTGGAAATAAGAGAGCAACAATATAGCGAATCATTTTTCGACGACTTCTGGTTTTAAGGGCTGAAAAATAGTGATTCTATGTGGAAATAAGTGATTGAGTTCGACCAATGAGGTCTTTTTTTCGGTAATTTTGCCCAAAAAAGGAACTTATTATGGGAGCATTGGTACATGTACATTCTGGATTGCGCTGGTTGGCACTGGCATTGTTGCTATTCGCAATCGTAAATGCCATTCTGAAATTGAAAAGTGGTAAATACGAGAAAGGCGATAAAATGCTGAACTTGTTTGCAATGGTGTTGTTGCACATCCAGATTTTGATAGGAACTATTCTTTCCTTTGTAACCGGAAAGATTTCTTATGCAGAAGGATGGATGAAAAATCCGCAATACCGTTTCTTCGGACTGGAACATATCCTGTTGATGATAATCGCAGTTACGTTGATCACGATCGGAAGAAAGAAAGCGGAAAAAGCGATTGATCCGGCTAAAAAGCATAAAACCATTTTGATTTGGTATGTGATTGTATTGGTGATCATTTTCCTTGCAATTCCATGGCCTTTCAGAACAGCATTAGGAGGATCATGGTTCTAAGAACAAGTGCCGGAATACTTCTTTCCGTTTGTTTGTTGAGTGCAGGCTGCGGAGAAACAGAAAAGCCGGAAGTTAGCAGTAAGCCTGTTTCCAATGAGCCGATCCCGCTGGAAGATGCAAGAGCGGTTTATACTCTGAACTGTGCTTCCTGCCATGGGCCGGACGGAACCCTGCAGGCTTCGAATGCAAAGGATTTGTCGATCAGTACG
>DJFP01000149.1:6625-8423 GCA_002432565.1 Flavobacteriales bacterium UBA5869 | reverse complement strand
TGAACAATTTTAAATCCGTAGAATTTTTGGGAATAATCGATCCATTCATTCCCATAGGGCTGACTCCACGCAAGAACAGGAAAAAAAATTAGTAGTATTAAGCAGAGTTTTTTCATAGGCTCTTCTTATTCATCTATTGTTTTCATAGCATTTTTAGGTTTATTCAATGCAAGTCTTAATGAAATGACATGTGAGTACAGTGCTGTTGATGCATCACCGATATCCGTAAATGCGTAATCTAAATATACGGCTTTAATATGTAATCCAATACCAATATTTGGTTGAATGGTTAATTTCTTTGAGTCATCAAAGTTCTTGATATACTGCATGTTGGAAATTCCGCCGCGCAAGGTAACAAGGTCTTTAAATCCAAAGGCAATTCCGACATGTGGATCGAAACTGACCACATTTGTTTTGATGATTGTATTTCTTTTCCCGTCCGTTGTCATGTCTAAATCCAACTCTCCGGAAACGTAAAGGCCTTTTTTACCCAATGGCTGTTTGTAATAAGTTCCCAGTATTAATCGCGGAAGGGTCAATTCAAGTCCGTTTCTCGGGATTTCGTTCCCGGTAAGCGTAAAAACTTCTTTCGTTTGATCATCCAATGTGAAAATCCAGGCGTTAAAGGTTGAAGTAACGTCGCGAAGCACGGCTCCGAATTTCAGACGTTCGTTTTTCTCGTAAGTGGCTCCGGCATCCAAACCGAATCCCCAGGATTTTGCGAAATCCCCCACTTTTCGGTAGATTACTTTGAAGTTTCCTCCCAGTGATAATCCCGGAACCTTTGTTTTACGGGCATAGGAAAACAAAAATGCGTAATCTGCCGCTGTAAAGGTTGTGATCTTGTCATAATCGATGCGGCCTTCATTGTCAATGAGTTGGGTGGTGTTTGGAATATCATCCACCGCAAAACGAATTATGGATAGGCCGACTGCACTTTTTTCATCAATCTGGTGAGCAAGTCCCAAATAATCGTATTTGGCAATTCCGGCAAAGTATTCCGAGTGCATCAAACCAATGTCGAGCCATTTGTTGGTCCGGGCCAAACCGGCCGGATTCCAATAACCGCTGTTCACGCCGCTTGTTTGGGCAACAACCGCATTGGAAAGTCCCAGAGCATCCGCTCCGATACCGATTGCTAAGAATTCATTGGAATATTTCGGTGCCAGCGAACCTTGTCCGAATGACAGGAAAGAGCAAGCAGTAATGCAAACAATTAGGTAAAATTTCATAGTATACAAGTTCCTCACGATTGCTATTAACTGCATCTTTTATAAAAAATTGTGTATCCCGATGGTTTAATGATAAAATCGAAGTGTAAATTTACACCTTTTTGAAAGATTTAAACTAACAAAATATTCATTTACCGGATGAAAATGTTCAATATACCTAATTTGATCACTGCCAGCAACATGCTTTGCGGAGTTTTTGCAATCATCCTGGCTTTTGCCGGAAGAATTGATATTGCACCGTATTTTATTTTTTTGGCAGCTATTCTTGATTTCTTCGACGGATTTTTAGCCCGGATTCTCAAACAGCAGGGCGAACTGGGAAAACAACTGGATTCGTTGGCGGATATGATCTCTTTTGGTTTGGCTCCGGGGATTATTATGTTTGTTTTGATTTTAGTTCAGCAAAAAAACATAGATATTTTCCAATCAACGGCACTTTTGAATTTATCTATGAATGCGGAGCTTTATGGTTTGGTCAATTTAGATTTAAGTAACAAGCTTCCTTTTGTTGCGTTGATCATCCCATTCTTCTCCTTATTCCGCCTGGCAAAATTCAACATTGATAC
>DJFP01000149.1:0-6510 GCA_002432565.1 Flavobacteriales bacterium UBA5869 | reverse complement strand
CGCTATGTTTTCTTAATAAGTTGTGGAATACTTATTTCAACTTTATTGATTTGGTCCATTCCAATTATTGTACTTTTGTACCTGATATTATCATTTATTCAATACATTCTTCGAAAAAATCGAGCGCATGAAATTCAAAGCTGAAATCGATGTGATGCCATTAGAGGCATTGTTAGACCCACAAGGGAAAGCAGTTACTAACAGTATGCCTACAATTGGTTTGCCTGAAATTACAGGTGTACGAGTTGGAAGACACGTACGTCTTTTTGTGGATGCACCTTCAAAAGAAGCAGCAACTGAAAAAGTGGAGTTGGCTTGTAAGAAATTACTTTCAAACCAAATCATGGAAAGTTACTCATACATTGTTGAGGAGGCGTAAGCCATGAACTTTTTGGGCAAGAATCACATTGGTTACCAGGCAAGCGCTTTTGGTAACCATGTTTTTTTTGGAATAGACCCCAGGAACAACCAGCCATTTGAAACACCTTTCCGCCAGGCCTCTCCCGAAGAGGTTGATTCGGCACTTACCAAATCACAGGAAGCATTTGAAACTTATCGCTTAATTCCAATCGAAAAGCGGGTTCAGTTCCTGAAAGCGGTCTCGGAAAAATTAAAGGCAAATAAAGAAATCCTGATCCATTGGTTTTGCGCAGAAAGCGGTTTGCCTAAAGATCGGGCAGAAGTGGAATTTGCACGTTCCTGTTTCCAGTTTGAATTTTACGCGAAAGCAGTTGAAACTGGATATGCACTGGAAATAAAACTGGATCCAGCTGATCCTGATAGAAAACCGAATCCGAAACCTTCTCTTACAAAATTGAATATTCCGGTTGGACCGGTAGTAGTTTTTGGAGCGAGTAATTTCCCGTTTGCGTATTCTACTTTAGGCGGAGATGTAGCTTCGGCACTTGCAGCCGGTTGTTCTGTGATTGTAAAAGCACACGCGATGCATCCGCACACCAGTTCGATTTCAGCCCATTTTATCCTCGAAACAGCAAAAGAACAAGATATGCCGGATGGAATCCTGTGTCACTTGCTGGCGGAAGATTTTACGGTTGGCCAGCAGTTGGTTCAGGATCCAAGAGTAAAAGCAGTAGGATTTACCGGAAGTATAGCAGGCGGAATGGCCCTTCAGAAATTGATCAGCGAACGCAAAGAACCGATTTCGCTGTATGCAGAAATGGGAAGTTCCAATCCTGTTACGGTTACTAAAAACGCTTTGGAGAAACGCGCTTCTGAAATTGGGAAACAGATTAGTGCTTCCGTTTTATTGAATGCGGGCCAGTTTTGTACTTCTCCCGGATTGCTTTTTGCGGAAGAAAGCGCAAACTTGAATACCTTTAAAGAAGAGCTTATACAGGCTTTCTTACAAAGTGAATTACAATGTATGCTGCATCCCGGTATTTCAAAACGCTATTTTGAGCGAATAGAGGAACACGCTGCATTGGTAGATGTGATTTATGCAGGAAAGCGCGAAGGAAATTTCATTCAGCCTACTTTGGCAGAAACCACTGCTGCGAATTTTCTGGCAAATCCTCATATCCAGGAGGAGATTTTCGGCTCTTACCTGACTATTGTGAAGTGTTCCGATGAAGTTGAGCTAAGCATGTGCCTGCAGTTATTGGAAGGTCAATTGACCAATAGCCTCTATGCGGAGGCCGACGAAATCAATCGTTTTCTGCCCGTTCTAACGGCAAAATCCGGACGGATAATCTATAATGGTGTTCCGACCGGGGTGGAGGTGAGCTTTGCCCAACAGCACGGCGGACCATTTCCGAGCAGCCTGAATTCTTATTTTACTTCCGTAGGCTGGGATGCAATTAAACGTTTCCAGCGACCAGTTACTTTTCAAAACTTCCCTCAAGAATTTATTTCTAAAAAGGTGGAACTCAATGAAAACGTTCATTTTTTACATTTTCTTAACGGAAAATACGAATAAACGTATTGGTGAGTCAAATTAAAAACACTTTATTTGTCCTGATGAATTCCCTATCGTTCATTAGTTCTATTGTTATATTTGTATTTAAATTTTAGATTATGTCAGAAGAATCAGGCTCAAAGAAAAACATGACACCGGCACTAACAGCGATTATTGTTTTGTTGGTTGTGTTATTAGGAACGATGACTTATTTGTGGAGTTCAAAAAACGGCGCTTTGAAAGAAGCAACGAGGAAAAATGAAGAGCTTCAAGCGGACATCGAAGAAATGAACAAAATGATGGCTCCGTTCTTAGGGAGTGAAACCACCAACGACTTGATGTCGGATTTCACCAATATGATGGATACATATGATGCGTTNNNTTGAAGCGTGAAAACGAAACATTGCGCCAGATTATGATCAGTTACGTAAAACAGATCGACCAGTTGAATACCATGAACCTGAAACTGACTTCAGAATTGGATGAAACTTCCTCGCAATTGGCAGAAACACAGACAGAACGTGACACTTATAAAGGTCAGGCTGAACAAAGTGCCGAGCAGGTTCGTAAAGGATCGAAACTCAATGCATATGGTTTTTCATCAACAGGTCTGCGTATGAAGCTGAATGATACAACCGAACCGACAACGAAAGCTCGTAACTGTGTTCAGGCGAAATCAACATTCACGATCGGTGAGAATAATATCGCATCGGCAGGAGATCGTTCGGTTTACATGCAAATCATTGATCCGGATGGTAAAACATTACAAGGTCGTTCAGGAGGTACTGCAAGTGCTGCCGATGGTGGAAATTTCGTTTATTCGGCTAAGCGCGATATTCAGTACGGAAATAAGGCAATTGACGTGACCATTTTCTACGACTTCAACGGTGAAGAGCCGGTGAAAGGAAATTACAAAGTTAAAATCTACTGCGACGGTCAGGTTATCGGTTCCGATAGCTTTACGTTAAAGTAATTGAATAAAGAAATGTTGGCTCCGGGATTATTTTTTAGTTCCGGAGCTAACTGTTAAAAAGGAATAAACGTTGAAACGTTTTAGGTAAATTAGTCGGACGAAAGTCCAATTTTAAAGTTAGGTAAATGACAAATATTTTTATCGCAAATCTCGATTGGGAGATTACATCGGAGGATTTGCAAGCAACGTTTTCAGCGTTTGGTGCGGTTCACTTGGCTCACGTAGTGTTTGATGCTAAGACAAAACAGTCTAAAGGCTTTGGATATGTAGAAATGGAAAGTGCGGAAGAAGCAATCAATGCTATTCAGGCACTGAATGGTTTCGAAGTAAACGGGCGTAAGCTGGATGTGAAAATTGCTTCCCCGAAAGCAAATCGTCCGAAACCGGAAGATAAACCGAAGAAACCGGCTTATGGTAATAAGCAGGGAGGTTTTCAAAAGAAGTTTAATAACAACGGTCCAAGACAAGGAGGTCAGGGAGGTGGCGGAGGTTACCGATCAAATGATCGCAATTCGAATGACCGCGGTTCAAGTTACAACCGTGAAGGAGGAAGTGGAAACTCAAACTACAATCGTGGTGAAGGAGGAAGTTCCAACTACAACCGCAATGACCGTAATGAAGGAGGAAACTCTAATTCCGGGTCAGGATCAGGTGAGCGTACCATGCGTCCGCGCAGAAAATTTGATAACTAACTAGTTAAATTATTACATGTCAGAAGCTGTCAACCAGGGACACGTGGATATGCGTGTTGATGAGTTCGGTATTGCTACAATCGAATTCGGACATCCGTTAAGTAATTCATTACCGGGAAAAATTCTTCGCAAATTAGCAGATACCATTACAGATGCAGGAAATGACCCTGCGGTAAAAGTGATCGTTCTAAGATCTACAGGGGATAAAGCATTTTGTGCCGGAGCAAGTTTTGACGAGTTGATTTCCATCCGGGACCTGGAAACAGGAAAAGTATTCTTTTCAGGGTTTGCACAGGTAATCAATGCGTGCAGAAAGTGCCCGAAATTAATTATCGGTCGTGTGCAGGGGAAAGCTGTTGGAGGAGGAGTAGGTATTGCATCTGCAGTAGACTATTGCTACGCAACACGTTTTGGAGAAATCAAGCTTTCCGAGTTGGCTGTTGGGATCGGACCATTTGTGGTTGGACCTGCAGTTGAGCGTAAAATGGGGCTTTCAGCCATGTCACAGCTTGCCATCAATGCTACGGAATGGCGGACTGCTGAATGGGCGATGCAAAATGGCTTATACGCGGACGTGTTTGACAGTGAAGACGAAATGGACGAAGAAATTATGCGTCTTGCAACTGTTTTGGCGAAGTCAAGCCCCGAAGCAATGGCAGCATTGAAAAAGATCTTCTGGAAAGGAACCGAAGATTGGGATCAATTGCTCTCAGATCGTGCAGGGATCAGCGGAACCCTGGTTCTTTCGGATTTCACTGTAAATGCGATCAATTCGTTTAAGAAGAAGTAATTGATACTAAATAACAGGAGGGTGTCCGCGGAAGTGGACACCTTTTTTTTATGCGTGATGTTTTTGATATGTCAAGGTTTAGTCATTGCCAGATATGAATTATTCATTGCCCGAAAAATTTTATTGAACAGACTAAAAAAAGAGTACATTTGGACTCGGTTAAACCCCTAAATATGAAAATACTACTTGTAACTATTCTTGCGTTCATCAGCCTTCAACTTAAGGCACAAACCTGGGTTCAGGTACCTAACGCAAATTTTCAGACCTTCTTAACAACACATTATCCTGCTGCTGCTTTTATGACAAGTGGTGGAAACTTCTTTATTGATTCGGATCATCCGGATGTTCAGGCAGAGGATTCTTTGATCTTGTATAATCTGAATATTTCGAATATCGAAGGAGTTCAGGCTTTTCAAAACTTGACTACTCTTGACTGCAGCCTTAACGGATTAACATTTTTACCGGATTCTCTTGCAGAAACATTAGAGGTTTTAATTTGTAGTAATAATTATCTTACACACTTGCCCGATAGTCTTCCGACAGGTTTGTTATCATTAATATGTAATGAGAACCTTCTTTCAAGTTTACCTGTTACTCTGCCATCCGGATTGAATCATTTATCGTGCGCCAATAATTTATTGACTGCACTTCCCAACTTACCTGTATATATGTCAAATTTAATATGTTCAGCTAATCAATTGACCTCCCTGCCGAGTTTACCTCCTTCATTGAATATGCTGCATTGTGTTGTTAACCAATTGGACTCACTTCCGGATCTACCTGACTACTTACAGTTTTTGATGTGTACTTCTAATCAGTTGACGTCTCTTCCGGACTTGCCGGATTATTTGCAAATAATGGATTGTCAAATGAATCAATTAACAGCTCTTCCGGCTCTGCCGCAATCATTGCAAACATTTATTTGTGATAGCAATCATATTACTGTTCTTCCGAATTTACCTCCTTCAATCACCCTTTTATCTTGTAATCGAAATTTACTGACGGAAATCCCGGAACTGCCAATATCATTAAATTCGTTTCATTGTGCTTCGAACGATATAAGCTGTTTGCCTGAATTTCCGGTTTCGATTCAGAATTTGGATTTCAGTAATAACCCATTTACGTGCCTTCCGAATTACATCCCGGCAATGGGAGGGCTGGTAACTTTATATCCTTTATGTGATGTAAATGACCCGGTAACAAACCCGAATGGTTGTGCCGGAGCCACAGGAATTGAAGGAACTGTATTTTATGACGCAAATAGTAATTGTATCAGTGCCGGACAGCTCACTTATGTCCCAATGTCAGTTTACGACTCAAATGGTATTCTTATCAAGTCTTCAACAAGTTTAGCGAACGGCGATTATTATTTTTCTGCAGTTCCTGGAACGTATGCGTTGAGTATTGATACGGCAAATCTAACACCGGTTCTTCAGGTAACTTGTCCAACAGGAAATACTTCCACCGCAACAGTTCCGGTTACAGATACGGTCGTTTCCGGTGGGGATTTTGGATTGGTTTGTGCCGGATTTGATTTGGGAGTACAATCGGTTGTTTCTCAAGGCTGGGTTTTTCCTGGGCAGACACATGAAGTTTCTATCCTTGCAGGAGATTTAACAGCACAATACAACATGCATTGTGCATCTGGAACTGCAGGAGAAGTGACGGTTTCTGTTACGGGGCCCGGAACCGTTACTTTTGGAGGTTCTCCTTCCAATGTGTCGGGAAACAATGCCGTTTATTCCATAGCAGATTTCGGAGCAATAAACGCAAATCAATTCGCACTGAATATTTTGACGGATACAACTGCATTATCCGGCGGTGAGTTTTGTGTGACCATATCAGTTGCTACAAATGCTTCCGGTGAGTTGGATATCACAAATAACCTTTATACTTATTGTTATGAAGTTGTCAATTCGTACGATCCGAACATTAAACAAACTTACCCTGAAGTAGTAGAGCCTGGTTTTGAGGACGAGTTTACATACACGATCTATTTCCAGAATACAGGAAGTGCTCCGGCGTTCAATATCCGGTTGGCAGATACGCTGGATGCTAACCTGGATTTGACTTCTTTTAAAACTGTAAATGCCAGTCATAGCTTCTCCACAACGATCAATCCCTTGTCTCGTTTGCTTAC
>DJFP01000175.1:23658-42532 GCA_002432565.1 Flavobacteriales bacterium UBA5869 | reverse complement strand
ACGGAACGAATTACAAAATTAAGCCGTTGACACCCAATTGGGGAACAGTAGGCACGCGAGGCATCGCGTGCCTACCATAAACAATATTTATTTGTTTCCCTTCGCGTGATCTGCCAGGAACTGCGCCAATCCGTTATCTGTAAGCGGATGTTTTGCCAATGCCAGGATAGCACTCAATGGTCCGGTCATGACATCCGATCCGATCTCTGCACACTGAATGATATGCATCGGATGGCGGATAGAAGCCGCAAGGATTTCAGTTTCAAATCCGTAATTGTCGTAAATAACCCGGATTTGCTGGATCAGGTCCAAACCGTTTGTTGAAACATCATCTAATCGGCCAACAAACGGAGAAACGTAGCTTGCTCCGGCTTTCGCCGCCAATAACGCTTGTCCGGCACTAAAGATCAGTGTACAATTCGTTCTGATTCCTTTGGATGAGAAATACTTGATTGCTTTAATTCCCTCCGGGATCATCGGAATTTTCACAACAATATTCTTATGCAGTTCTGCCAAAGCTTCTCCTTCACGCACCATTCCTTCGAAATCAGTAGCAATTACTTCTGCACTAACCGGGCCGTCTACAATATTGCAGATATCCACATAATGTTTTAAAATATTGTTTTGCCCCGTGATTCCTTCTTTTGCCATTAAAGACGGATTGGTAGTTACCCCATCCAAAATCCCCAGGTCGTTGGCTTCACGAATGTCGTTCAGATTTGCTGTATCGATGAAAAATTTCATATTCTTTTATTTGGGTGGTAAAGTTAAAACCATTTAGTATGCAATTCCGAATGACGAATGCCGAATTACGAGTTTTTATCCACAGTTTTTTCTCACAGAATCTTTGCGGTGAAAAATGTGCGAGTGTGAAGGAAAAATTGGGCAAAAAAAGAGGGGTAAGCTACTTTTATCGCACCGCTACAACCTCTTACCTTTGCTACGTTCCCGTCCTGGAGGAATTAGAGGGAGCTGGTCGTAAAAGACTTACCCCGGCGCAAAATTAGTTATTTATTGGAGATTGCGTGCAGAAAAATGGATTTTTTCGAAATATCCGCTTAACAAAAACGTAATTTATTCGCTTCCAGGAGGGCTGAGCATTCAAAAGTTGAAAAGTTGTTTAAGAGAAACTATTTGAACATTTAATCTGCTCCGCCGCGGCGGACAGAAACATTTGAACTATCCAAAGTAAACAAACTCCAGGTATTTCCCTTCCGGCTTATAATCTGAAACAAAACCATTTCGTTCCAGTACAGCTATTGCTTTTTCATTATCGGGTTTTGTGAATGCTCTGACCTGGCGAAGCCACATCCTGTTAATTCCAAAATCCACAGCTAATTGAAGCGACTGCGACATGAATCCTTTACCACGAAAAGCTTCTTTGAGAACAAAACCTATTTCACCGAATCCATTTTCAAATCCACGGTAATAACCTACAAATCCAATCAACTGATTTGTTTCCAGTTCTTCAATAATCCAGTTAACCGATTCTCCTTCCCGGTAATTTTGATCGATCTTGCGGATAATTTCAACTCCCTGATCCAGCGTTTCTACAGATTTTCCGTCGTATGTAAGGATTTCCAAAAGATGAGGAATGTCATCTGGCTTTACTTCTCTCAAAAGCAGCCCACCGGTTCTTAGTTCCGGAAATAATATGTATGGAGGAAGATTCATCTCCCGGTAAAAATAGTTCAAAAAGGTCAGATCAATTCACGTCTTTTTGCATTTCTCCAGCTTAAGCGGTTCTTCTTCAGGAAATAGAATTGTTTGATCTTTCCATATGAATGTCCGTCCTTGGATTTCATTTTGATTCTTTTCCCTTTGTTTTTTTCCACAAAATAGCGGGTATTCTTAATATAACACAGTTCAAATCCATCCTGGTAGATTTCGCCATACCACCTGTTTCCATTTCTTCTTTCCAAAGGAATGAACAGATCGAAGTCCGGGTGATAGTACCCGACTTTGTCTATATCTTTCTTTTTAACCTTTAATTCAATAACACCCTTGGGAGAAGCAACCAGGTAATCCGATTCATAAATCGCTGCAAAATCCGGAGAAAGGGAATCGCGGTTGGTAAACTGCCGGAATATTTTCTGTGCAGGCATTTGGAAAAGGTACCAATCGCGGTCTGCCGGAAAACAACTAACCAGGCGTTCCTGATCCGAAGGAAAAACAACAGTATCATTTAAAAGTTTGATCGTTTTTCCAGCAGTATTAGTGATGAAAAAAGATTTTCCCTTGCCGGAAACAGAACGCTCCGGAACAATCAGGATACGCTTAACTATCACATCGCAATTGATATATCGGGCATTCGTACAGAATTGTACAATTTTCAATTCCGGATCGCGGACAAAACTGTCCTGTATTGCTTTCCACACATCGTTTCCGGGCTGTTCAACCAATTCAAACAATTCCACGCGTTTATCCCAACGTATAGCCGGCATTCGGATACAATTCCGGATATTCTTTCTGGCTTCCGGCGAAAGGGAAGAACAGGTATCGATATCAAATAAGGCCATTCCGTAAGTTTCCAAAGGTTCGCCTTTGTCCGTAACCAGGTCAATTCCGTTTGCTTTTGCATCCGCCTCATTCTGTAAATAACGTATTTTCGGTTTCAATGCACAGATCCCGCAATCACCGAATGAGGATAGGTCCCTTTTAACAACAACTCCGCTGGATGATTTGAATACCACATCATTCCCCTCCATCGGCGTTAAATAAACATCCACACGGCGCTGGAAAGCTGCATTTTTACTTTGAATGCTGGAATTGAAGTCCTCTCCTTCATTGAATGTGCGGATTTCCTTCGGAAAAACATTTTTGGATTTCAAATGTGATAAGACAGCATCTATTCGGTTTTGAGAAAGCTTCCGGTTGTAATCGGTTGTATTGGATGTATCCGTATATCCGTAAACTTCCAGGATGAAGTCCGATCCGTTCGTGGATTTCACCAGGCTGTCGATCGTTTTAATCCCCTGTGATTTTAATCCGGATTTATTGAGATCAAAAAAGATGCTGCTTGCTTTACAGAAATCCTGGGCGTTTAGATCAAATAAGCTGAAAAATAGCAGCGAAAAAGAAAATAGGTACTTCATGAAGGAAGATGTCGGACTGAGGAAAAAGTAAACATCTTTACAGCAATCATGTAGTGGTGAAAAATTTTTCACCACTACTATCATATTTTTTTAATCAACCTTTAAAAGTGTTTCATCCAATTCTTCCAATCCATGTTGTGAAACCAGCAATTTCAGCTGTCCGATGTATTGTGCGCTTTCATGAAGCGATTTGAAGAGCAGGGGAGTCAGCCATGCAACATTTTCCTGAAGCCCCTGGTTAAATTGCAGGAAAACATTCATCCATTGTTTGTAGTTGTCACGTTCCAGCGATTCCCAATGCATTTCGGGAAGTACGTCGTTCAGGTCGGATTCTACTTCCAGGTCCAGAATACCGGCAACGGCAATGTGCTGTGAATTGATCAACTGAGAAACAGCAACCTTAATATCCCAGGGAATATCCCGGTCTTCTTTCCTCAAATGAGCAATCCAGCTCAAATTCAATTGATGGATATATGAAAACCGCTGCTGAAAAAAGTCGAGCATTTAGAGTTGTTTCAGGGAAGAAATCGTTGCCTTCGGATCCGGACTGTTGAATACAAAACTACCGGCCACCAAAGCTTGTGCTCCTGCGTCCACCAGCAATTTTCCTGTCTCCGTGTTTACACCGCCATCTACTTCAATGATTGCTTTAGATCCGGTTTTTGCAATTAAATCCTTGGTCTGCTTCACTTTTTCAATGGCCTGGTGAATGAATTTCTGTCCGCCGAAGCCCGGGTTTACCGACATAATTAATACCAAATCCAAATCGGCAATCACATTTTCCAAAACAGAAACCGGTGTGTGCGGATTTAAAGCCACTCCGGCTTTCATTCCTGCTTCGTGAATGGCTGAAATAGTACGATGCAAATGTGTGCAAGCCTCGTAATGAACGGTCAAAATATCTACTCCGGCCTTTGCGAAATCAGAAATGTACTGGTCCGGGTTCACGATCATAATATGGCAATCGATTGTTTTCTTAGCTACTTTCTTTAAAGCAGAAATAATCGGGAAACCAAAGGAAATATTCGGAACAAACACTCCGTCCATCACATCTACATGGAACCAATCTGCCTCGCTTTGATTGATTAGTTCAAAATCGCGTTCGAGGTTCCCGAAATCACAGGATAGAATAGAAGGAGCAATTATTACAGACATATTTTTAATTTTTCGCAAAGGTACTAAATCCTTTTTCTTTTTCAGAAATACGCAGGGGCGAAAAATTTTTCAGCCCTACGTATTTCTAATTCACCTTGGGGTAGATTTTCATCATTTTCAGGTAATTCTCATCGCGGCCGTAAATATCCGGGAAGAAAAGCAGGTTCCCTTTTTCATTGACAACAACCGTTATGTAATCCACCTGCAGCGGGATTGTTTTTCTCAAAGGAATGGAAAAATGCTCTTTTCTTGCAATCAATGTATCCAGCGAATCACGGGTCATTTTTTGCCTGTCATCTCGTGTCAGGATGAAACGGGCCAATGAATCGGGCATATCGCAGCGCATGCACCCGTGGGAATAAGCACGAATATCTTTGTTGAAGAATCCTTTGGAAGGAGTATCGTGAATGTATACTCCGTATTTGTTGTTGAATTCGAATTTTACCAACCCAAGCGCATTGTCATTTCCGGGTTCCTGTCTTACCCGAAATGGGAAATTCTTTTCTTTATAGCGCTTCCAATTGATGGTTGTCGGGTCAACTTCCGTATCACCTCTGTAAACCTTATAGTGATTTTTAGCCGCGTAGTTGGAATTGTTCTGAATAGCAGGCAGAAACTCCTTGCTTGCGATGGACTGAGGCTGCGTCCAATAGGGCAGTGTAATGATTGCACGCAGTTTTGATGTCAGCTGAGGCGTTTGGTTTTCCGGCTTTCCAACTACTATGCGGTGTTCTGAAAGCAAACTGTCGTTGTAGAACAAACGCAGTTTGTATTCCGGGATGTTCACCCAGAGATATCTGTCCATCGGAAAAGGTTCGCGCCACCGCCAGCGTTCCATCGATAAAATAGCACGATGACATTTATAGCGTACCGATTCATCCAAAGCTTTTCGGGTATAAACCCCAATGACACCATCCGCTTTCAATCCGTTATCCCCCTGAAAACGGCCCATGGCTTCCCAAAATGATTCGTCATCGGTCTTTTTGGGATCTAAATATCCTTTATCGATCAGAGACTCTTCCGCCAGGGCCAAACAGCGCAGTGAATCTTCCACCAAAGCCGGAACTTCAAAATGAATGTTCGACAACTCTTTTCTGAAAGCATATTTAAACAATCCTTTTGCCAGCGCACGGTACTCCGGTCGGGAAGGCCCCATTTTAGCCAGCCAGTTCCCCCAATCTTTCACGGTATCCATTTGGGCTATGGTCCTGTTTAATGATTTCAGGTCAATGGAAACGATCGGCCTGTATGCGTTCACTGACGTATCTAAAAAACCGACTTTCAAATCCTGCTGCAATTGTGCAAGTCTTGCTGTCAATACAAATTCCTGGATAATGGATGTTCCGGAAAGTGAATCTTCTTTGAATTTAAACGGTCTGTTATCGGGCAATCCCAGCGCACACGGAAAATCAAGCAGTTCCTTCCATTTAATCCCTCTTCCGATCACCATCGAGTCATTTGCCCAAACCGGTCTGAAATCACGTGCTTTGTAGAAGGCATATACCGAATCTTTTATTCCTTCCGGAAATTTCAATTTTGTTAATAAATCAGATTCAACTGCCAATGCAATACGTTTTTTCAAGGAAATTTTCTGGTCAAAAACGGGGTCTGTTTTGTCTATATCGGAAGAACACCGGATTAATGTTAAAGTGGCCGTAAATACAAGAAACAGTGCGAAAAGTCTGTTAATTTTCATGCGAGTATCAAAAAATAATAAGCAATTTTACTGCAAGATACTTATTCCTTACAATATGGAACCTCAATTTTATTCAACATACGTTATTCTCGGTATAATGTCAATCATGTCATTTATCGGGTTTAACAACCGTGATTTCATGGAAAAATACCTGTTCAGTCCTTATGAAGTGAAACACGAGAAAGAATATTACCGCTTTATCACGCACGCATTCCTGCATGGAGATTTCAACCACTTACTTTTTAATGGAATAACCTTGTTTTTCTTTGGAAGGCCGTTCGAAAACCATCTGATTAAATTTTACGGACCAATTCCTGGTATAATAGTATTTTGGATATTCGTTCTGATTGCAATGTTTGCCTCGAGTTCTATTGCTTATGCGAGACATAAAGACAACCCTTCTTACAGATCACTTGGGCTTTCCGGAGTTACATCAGCTATTTTATTTGCAGTGATCATGCTCGCTCCCAACATGCCAATTGGTTTTCTTTTACTTCCTTTTGAACTGAAAGGATGGATGTTCGGATTGCTGTACCTGGGTTTTGAAATCTATTCCGATCGAAACAGAAAATCAAATATTGCGCATGATGCTCACATATCCGGGGCAGTTTTCGGGATTATTTTCATTTTAATTACTAATATTGAAGGAGTGATTAAGGCATTTCAAAACCTACTTTAAATGAGCGATCAGGAATTATTCGTAAACAATAACGGTAAAATCATCAGTAACACAGGACATTCCATCGCTGCGGGCAACCGCGGTTACACTTACGGAGACGGACTCTTTGAAAGTATCCGTGTCATGAATGGCAAGGCCCTGAACCTCTCTCATCACTTCTCACGCCTGGCAGAAGGAGCAAAAATCCTGAAAATGCGTTTGCCGGCATTTTACACAACGGAATTCTTTCAACAGCAGATTGATGAGCTGATCCAGCTGTGCAAAATCACGGAAGGAGCGCGTATAAGACTTTCAATTGATCGTTTAGGTGGAGGGACTTATCTTCCTGATACGAATGAAGTTAGTTATTTTATAGAAATTTACCCGATAGAGCAAAATTTATTCGGTTTGAATGCAAAAGGATTGGAAGTAGATCTGTACCAGGATATCAAAAAGACAAAGAACATCCTTTCCAATTATAAGACGAAGAATGGTATTCTTTACGTTCTGGCCGCTATTTCTGCCAAAGAAAAAGGATTGGACGATATGCTGATCACCAATGATAATGGCCAGATCCTGGAAAGTTCGCACAGTAATATTTTCGTGGTGAGTAACGGCGTACTTTATACACCAAGTCTTTCGGACGGCTGTTTGGCGGGCACCATGCGGATGCAGGTGATCAACCTCGCATTGAAAAACGGACTAAAAGTCTACGAATGTCCAATTCTCCCTTCTAATTTACTGGTTGCGGATGAAGTGTTCCTGACGAACGCAGTCCGCGGAATAACATGGGTCGGGGGATACCGCACCAAACGCTACTTCAATACCACCGCGCGTAAGATTGTTGCTTTCCTGAACGAGGAATGGGACGTTTAATTCAGGCTTATTTTAACTGGAGCGGCGGCAAAGACAGTACTTTAGCGCTTTATAAAGTGCTTCAGGATAAGCAATTTGACATCCGGTATTTACTCACGACTTTGAATGAAGAAGCAGACCGCATTTCCATGCACGGAGTCCGCAGCGAACTATTGACCGCACAAGCCGAATCACTCGGAATTCCGGCCAAAAAAGTGCATTTACCGGCGAGTTCCGATATGCAGACTTACGAATCCGTTATGAGCACTGCAATCGAGGAATTGAAGTCAGAAGGCATCTCTGACTGCATCTTTGGCGACATTTTCCTGGAAGATTTAAGGACTTACCGGGAGGAAAAGCTCCGGGAAGTTTCTATTGCAGCGCATTTTCCATTATGGAAGCAGAACACTTTAGAACTAGTCCGTGAATTCATCGACCTGGGATTCAAAACCATCGTAGTTTGTGTGGATGCTTCCAAATTAGACGAATCCTTTGCCGGACGGGTGATTGATCATCAATTTCTTTCAGATCTGCCGGATAATGTAGATCCCTGCGGGGAGAACGGCGAGTTCCACACCTTTGTTTTCGACGGACCGATTTTCACGCATCCGATTCCTTTCCAAACGGGAGAAAAAGTGCTCAAAACTTACACAGCTAAAAACCAGGAGGAAAAAAGCATTGAGTACGGTTTCTGGTTCCAGGACCTCATTCCGATTTAGGCTTCGTTTTTGTTCGGGAAGCAGCTTTCGGCTTATTCGGGCGCGGATTTTTAATCTGTTCCTTCACAATCTTTTCAGTTACTTCTTTCTTTTTCGTCCAGAAGATCGCTTTCGGCATTTCATCTCCCAGTAAATAACCATAAGGTTCCAGGTTTGGAACTGCGTCAAAAACAACCTTAATGATCGCCGTAACCGGAATTGCCAGGAACATTCCCGGAACACCGGCAAGCGACCCACCGACAATGACACAAATAATAGAAGCGAGCGCATTGATACGAACCTTTGAACCAACAATCCTCGGTAACAAAATATTATTATCGATCAGCTGCACAGCACCGATAACAGCTATCACTCCCAGCACGGATTGCTGAATATCCGGGTTGTTCGATAGAGAAATCAAACAGCTCAAGGCATTGGCAACCAAAATTCCCACATAGGGAATCAGGTTCAACAGGGCAACCAGAAGTCCCAGGAATAAAGCATATTTCACACCGATCAACCACAATCCGAGTGTTGTAAGAGCTGCAACGACTGCTATTTCAAGCAGCAATCCCAAAATATACATCCGGATTATCACTTTGATATCATTCACAATGATCTGCATTCTTTCAGCACTTTTTGCCGGAACCAGTTTCATGAGAAATCCCAGTAGTAATTCACGATAAAACAAGAATAGGAACAGGTAAAGGGGAACCAGGATAAAGTTTACCAAAGCACCTGTAATCGACCCGAAACTTTCCATTGAAAACATGTTGCCGCCATTCATAAAGTTTTCCTTTACGATTTTTTCCTGCTTCACGTTTGAAACATCAAAAGTTTTGCTAATCCAGTCGGCAATATCATGAATGACTTTCTTCATGTTCTTTTCCAGGGTCGGCAGATCACTGAAAAATTCTTTCAGCTGGAACCCCAAAAGCAGCATGATGCCTGCAAAAACGATTACTGCAATGGCAACTGTTATGATCACGGACAATAGTTTCGGAAAATGCCATTTTCGCTGAAAAAATGCATCAATAGGACGAATCAGGACACCGAATATAAAAGCCAAAACTATAGGAAATAAAATATCACTTCCCAAATAGATAATTGCAGCAATCACTACCAATAATAGAATAGTGAAGATGCGTTTTTGGTAACTAACCTGCGTGCTTTCCATAAATAGACCTTTCTTAAAGGTAAGAAGATTAATTTACGAAGTAAGAATCGAAGAATAAAAACGCAGAAGAAAGCCGTTAAAAGACCTTAAAATTGAAGTTTAAAGGTTCAAGAGGTTCTGGAGGTTCAAAAGAGTTCAAATTTGTTTAAGTAATCTAAATTGAACTATTGACTATTGAACTTATTTTACCGAAAGGTGCATTGAAATCTCGTCGTGATAGCGCCCGTTCTGTTTGAAAAAGTTTGGAATACGGCCATGTTCAACGAATCCCATTTTTTGGTAAAGGGCGATTCCCGCTTCGTTGTCAGCGTAAACCTGTAAAAACAGGATTTCCAATTCCGGATTTTTTCTTCCCCAATCGATTGCTGCACTTAAGATAGCTGTTCCCAAACCGCAAGATTGCCATTCTTTGTGCATTCCCATTCCGAAGACAGCTGTGTGGCGCAGGATTTTCCGCTGATTTCCGTCTACATTGATGTTTGCCACGAGTTTCCCGTCTATTTCTGCAACCAGGAACAGGGAATTTGTCCGTTCCACATAATTGGAAAGGATTTGCTCTTCTTCGGCTATTGTGGGGTTAAATTCTCCTTCACTCAGAGGAACATACTCGGAATCATAGACAAAACCATGCACGAAATCGATTACCCGCTGAGCATCGGAAACTTCAACATGACGCAGCAGGACTTCACGTCCGTTTTTTAATACGGCTTTTTGTGGTTTAAATTTCATGATACTAAGTTACGAATTCCGAATCCCTGATTCCGAATAGAGTCCGTCAATTTTCCCGATCACTTCAAATTTGCTTTTTTTTTCATTATTTTGAATTGGCATACGCGTTCTTAATCAGGTATTCTCCCAGGAAGAATGCGCCGAAGGCTGTTAAAACGTGCCAAAGCCAATGTGTTCCCCAGGGCATAAAGGCGATTTCGATCTTTTCGTCCAGGAAGCGGAATAAAAGTGCCAGACAAAAGAATGCTATTGCTGTGAATAAACGCCCGGAATTTTGAAATTTGGTTTGCCGCAGGAATAAATAGCAGGGAAGGAGAAGCATCCATCCTCGAAAGAAGTAGCCCGCTGAAATCCGGTCTTGTCCGCTCAGAAATTGCATGGATAGAAATGTCAACCCGAAGAAAATAAGAAGAACCCAAAGGAGCTGGATTTTTTTAGGAAGTACTTTGAGCCACATCCAAATACCGATTCCTGTAACCAGGATGATGATCGGAATGGCATCCATCAGTAATAACAGGGTAGAGGTACGAAAAGCATGAAAAAACGTACTACCTAATCCGCCCAGAACCAGCAGGGGACAGCAGAACCAAACGATAAACGCATACTGGTTGTGTTTTCCACGAAGCTGCCACAAAAATATAAGAACCGGAACCAAAAAGGTCAGTGAAGACCAGGCATTCCAGGGTTCAACAATAAACAGCGAAAGATCTGTTGTTTCCCGGTAAACGGGTCCGTGATCCGGAACAGATGCAATCGATGTTAAAAGAAAAAGTGACAAAACTTAGAAACTGACAACCAGCTTGGTAGATTCACAAAGCGTTTTTTGGCTCATCATGAAAGTACCGGAAAAGATCAGGCTGTCTGACTCATCTACAATTCTGTAAGAATGGGTTTTATTTTCTTTTTTGAACATTTTATCGGTATAAACAAAGTTCCCGGTCCCGCAACCCGGATCTGCCGTGTAATGATCGTAAGCATCAATTGTTGCAATTTCTGTATCATCCACATACAAAGTCAGCTCATTCACTCCGTAAGCAAGTAAATCATCTGCAGTTTGTGTATTATACCAAAAAGAATGTGTACCTGTAAATTTTTCCTTTGTGCATGCGAAAGTAGATACAACACAGATGGATAGGAAAACTAATTTTTTCATGTTTTAGAAGTTTTGTACAAATTAAACAAAAAGATTTTTATAAATCCGAATGCAGCATTCCGAATACCCGTTTTTTTCGATTTTTCGCTTTACTAATTGTAAATCAGGTTTCCATGTTTTGATCTCCTGATTCCAGACGGTCAATTGGTAGAACGGTCAATGATTTTTAATTTTGCATTCGATTTCCGGCCATGTAATTGGATTTTTCTTCCGGGCTAAAGATTTTACAAACCATGAAACCAATAATTCCGAAGCAAGGTTATGATTGATTGATCCATCTTAAAATGCTACATTAGTCCGACTAAACGAAACTCAAGATGCTTTTCACAGGACTGCCGCACTCATGAAAGACCGTTCCAAAATACTTACACTCATTTGCTTTGCAACAATTCTTAGTTCTATGTTCCTGCCATTTTTCGAAGGTCCGAGAATAAACGGAATCATTCCTGAAGACAGTTTTGTGATTGCTGAGATTTATGATTCTCCGGAATTCGGATTGCGTATGTGGGTTTTCAAGGGATTNNGGGTCGTTATTTGCACTGGTAAACTTAGCAGTTGCCATTGTGCTGGTATTGTGCCGGTTCTTTTTCCCGAAATCACTTCCAACTGCCGTCATAACAGCCATTATATTCGCTGCTTCTTTATTCCTTTTGATGTGGAGCAACTCGGAAAAACAGGGAGTAGTCCTCACTGATGAAATGCTGATCGGTTTTTACCTGATGCTAATTTCGCAGGTAGTCCTGATAACACAATGTCTCACCAAAGCTATTACAGAAACACCTAAAGATCGGAGAGGGGATTCGGATATTTTGGACTTTTAGTTTCCACTGAAATATTACGAATAGCGCAGACTTTTTGAATTAGGCCAACACCTTCAGCCCTATTTTCCAATGTAGTGAAAGGCGGTCTAATTTCTTAAACCGCCTTATTCAGTGAACAAAATTGGTTAGGCTTAAACCGGGCAGATAGTCGTTCCTGTGCATGTTCCCTGCATATACCGGTATCCGCAGCTTGCGTGGTGCGCGTCCCCGATAGCAGATAGATCAAGGGTTACGATTTTTTCCGTGATCTCTGCCATTCGAACAGGTAATAAAATTTCGGCTTCCGCAGCTGTATATGGTTTCGCTACTGCGCTTGAATCGATGTACATCAAACTTCCCACAGGCTGGTAATCGTATGCTTTCATCTCATTCATCTTGTTTACAAAGGATGCCGGTAAGTCCGGAATTGCTTCCAAAAGATCAATAAACTCAGCGTCCGGCGGTAAAAGCGGTACAATGTCCAGGTAGTTTTCGTAACGCACATCATTCGGGAAGGTAGCGTTGTATGTAGTCATAAAATCGGTATTTCCACAATTCGGACCGGCAAAGGTGATGGTTTGCGTAATATTGAGGCTGTATGCATTTTTAAAATACATAGCTGCAATCGGAGCAATTCCGCCGCCTTTACTATGTCCCGTAATATAGATCGGCAGTGTTCCCGACGGATCCAGTGCCTTGATTGCATCGACAATTCCGCCTCTCAACAACCCCAAAGCAAATAGAAATCCTTCATGAACTTCCCCCGGAAGACTGATGTTAGTGGTTGTTGGCGCCATGAAATCTTCCATCCAATCGAAGAAAGAATCCCAATTTAAAGCAGGAGGGAGGGTTCCGCGGAAAGCTACGATAATACTGTTTGAGGTTTGCCCTACAAGAGCCGCTTCGATCTGATCTGCAGTCACCACATAAGGATCAACAACGAAACCAACGGCATCGTACTGATTTTGAAAAGGAGAATCTGTCCCCAGTGGGTTATACTGACCGCTTGGATCCGTAGGAGTAATGGCGTAAGCTGATGCAGACGCACAGAGTAACTGACATGGTAAAGAAATGGTACTCATAATGAATAGTATTTGGTATAAATTATTTTTTGAGGTAAAAGTAAAATGGAAAACTGAAATAAAAGCAGTTAAAAATATCTGTTTTTGAAGACAACTATTTTAGACGAATTTGTTTTTCCAAGGCTGTCAAATAGTTATTTTTAAGTGTTATTTTAGTTTAACAAACGATTTAGACAAGGGGTTTTGGATAACTATATTAAAGATATTGACAGGCTTAAAGCTTTATTGGCTTATTCTGTCATTGATACTCCTTCGGAGGAATTTTATGATACGTTGAACAGTCTGGTTGCCAACATTTGCAACGCTCCCATTTCTTTGATCTCATTTATCGACGAGGGCCGTCAGTGGTACAAATCAAAGATCGGAATGGATATCGACGAGCTGCCCGTTGAAGAGACCATTTGCCAGTATACATTATTAGAAGACGACATACTGGAAATACAGGACACATTAAACGATGAAAGACTGGTTGATAATCCTTCCGTACAGACTGAGAACGGGATCCGTTTTTATGCAGGAATCTCGCTTCGTTCGCCAAAAGGATATGCCATTGGTTCTGTTTGCGCAGCCGACTTCAAACCACAGCAGTTAAGTGAAATACAGAAGCAAACACTCCGCGATGTCGCCAAAATGGTAATGATCCACCTGGAAACCAAAAAGCGTAACGAAGAGATGGAAAATGAGCTCAAAGACATCCTTACCGACAAGATCAAAAGTTCCGAAAGACAGGTCCGGATACAGGAACGTGTCTACAACAATCTTTTTGAGGCAATTTCTCAATCTAATGCCATTATTGAATTCTCTATCGACGGCACAATCCTGAACCTGAACGAACGCTTTGCCGAAATGATGGGATATTCGGTGGAAGAATTGATTGGTCAGAAACACACACTCCTTTTGACCGAATCCCTGATAGAGGATAACGGTTTTGTTTGGGAGAAAATCGCTGCCGGACAACCTTACTCCGGAAAGTTCAGACGCAGCAAAAAGGACGGGAAAACTATCTGGATCCAATCTTCTTACAGTCCGGTAATTGATTTGAAGGGCGAAGTAACTAAAATCACCAATATTTCCATTGATATCACAAACGATATACTGGCAATCAATTCATTGGAGGCGCTGAGTAACCAAAAAGACAATTTCATTGCCAATATCAGCCACGAACTTCGTTCACCAATCCATGCCATTCTTGGTTTTACGGAACTATTGATCGAAGAAGAAAGTAACGGACAAAAAAAGAAGCAGCTCCAGGCTGTAAAAACGGCAGGAGACACGCTGCTTTACCTGGTGAACGGAATCCTGGATCTCAATAAGATAGAAGCCGGTTTGTTCCAGTTTGACCTGCGGGATTTTAACCTGCGTGATACCATTGCGAATGTTTTCTCTATTTTGAGTGGAAAAGCGCACCAGAAAAAGTTGTCCTTCAGTTATGAGATCGCACCGAATGTTCCGGCCGTTTTGAACGGAGATCCGCATCGTTTGGAACAGGTCCTGATTAACCTATTGGACAATGCCCTGAAGTTTACCTCAGAAGGAGAAGTTACACTGCACGTTTCGGCAGAGAGAAAAAGTCTGGGCGCAGCAGAGCTCACCTTCATTGTTTCAGACACTGGGATTGGTATTCCCGAGGAAAAGCTGGAAAGTGTATTTGGCCGGTTCACGCAGGCAGAAGAAAACACAACTCGTAAATTCGGGGGAACCGGGCTTGGACTGAACATCTGTAAACTACTCGTTGAGAAACAGGGTGGAAGTATCTCGGTGAATAGTAAATTCGGGGAATGTACCCAATTCACCTTCCAATTGACTTACGAGGTTTCAGAAAAACAAGAATCTGCAGAGGCCGTAGTTTCCGCTAAAGATTACAGTACTTTAACCGGAAAAGTATTGATGTGTGAAGACAACGAAGCCAACCGCATCCTGGCACAGCACCTGTTCGAAGCTACGAATATTGAACTGGATATGGCAGAAAACGGAAAAATTGGCGTAGAGATGTTCGGTCAGAAAAAGTATGATGTCATTTTAATGGACATCCAAATGCCAGAAATGGACGGATACCAGGCCACAGCTTATATTCGCAAAGAACTCAAATCCGAAACACCGATCGTAGCGCTTACAGCACATTCAATCATTAAGGAAAAGGAAAAGTGCATCGCTGCAGGCATGAATGACTACCTGTCAAAGCCATTCAAAAAAAGTGAATTATTCGACCTGATCAGTCCATGGCTGAAAAAAGAAGAAGTGCCTTCCGAAAAAGAAGACTTTGCATTTTCGCTTGAGATCATCCGGGAAGTCTCTATGGGAAATACCAGCTTCGAAAACCAAATGTTCAACCTGTTCCTGGAACAATCCGTAGAATCGCTGGGAAAATTGAAACACCTGTATAACATGCAGGACTGGGACGCAATCTCCAAACAAGCACATCAATTAAAATCCTCATTTGGAATGTTCATGATGGATACCGGCCTTCTGGATAAAATCGAAAAAAGGACAGACCATGCGGAACTGGACAAACAGCTGGAGCAACTGGAAAAACAGATCGTCCTGGCAAATGAGCACATACACCAATTAATTATCCGAAACACATGAGAATCTTATTAATAGAAGATGAGAACCTTCTTCGAAGGTTTATAAAATAGGCACATCGGTACATCTTCATTTGGAAAATTTATTTGGGATAGTTATCTTTTTATCCGAAATAACAAGAAATAAACCGACTATACTTGAAATAAAATCGTGCGCTGCATGATGCTATTCACGAATTAATAACCGAAATACATGAATTTAGTATTTATTGAAGATGAGGATCTCCTTCGGAAGTCACTGGCTTACTTTCTCCGTTCCCACGGACACGAAGTAATGGAGTTTGATAACGGTGCCGATGCTATTGTGTACATTCATAAAAATCACGAAAACATTGATTTGATCATTACAGACCTGAACTTACCCTTTGCCGGAGGGAAACAGGTACTCCACTCCAGCAATCCTTACAAAAGGATCAAAAAGATCGTACTGACCTCTTATTCCATGGAGTCCAATGAGTTGGAAGTATTTGATCTGGGAGGAGATGATTTCATTGCAAAACCTTTTAGTCCGCAGGTATTACTCAAACGTATTGATAAATTATTTTCTTCGATGTAAGGTTTTTTCAAAGTAAACCCCTTACATTTATTCCAACTAATTGTTCACTTATTCAAACGGATCGCATGAATATTCCTCAAACGAATCCAAATAGCTATTTACTTTGGCTCTTAGGACTGGCTATTTCACTGATCCTGATCGGAATTGCGGTTACTATTTTCGTCAGACGACGTATCCGTTCCCGGATTATTAAAAACGGCGAGCTCTACCAGCAAATTATTGAAGACATCTTATTCCGTTTAATGTTCGGGAAGCTAAGTATGGAGGAAAGCCTGAAATTATTCCGTGCATTGAAACAAAGCAACCTGCTGAGCAAAGTTACCACACAATCCATTATTTTCCTGCATGAGAATTATTCCGGCAAACAGCGTGAAGTCCTGGAAGATTTCTTTGTTCTATCCGATCTTACTGCATATTCCTTCCGGAAGATACGATCGCGTAAACCCGAAGACATTATTTCGGGAATCCGTTACTTATCGACCATGAATGTAAGTGAAGCCTTTGAATTCATGAAACTGGAGCTAAGCCACCCGAATGATGGTGTAAAAAAAGAAGCTTTCATAGGTTTGATTGCACTTCAGGGTATGGAGGGACTTGCTTATTTTAACCTCCCTGCTTTTCCCATCGACGACATAACCCAGGAGCGTATTCTGAATCAATTAAAGAATAAGCGGTTCACTTCATTTGGAGGCGTCCACCTGTTGCTTTATTCCGAAAATGAAAGCCTGATCCTGCTGGGGGCACGTATTACAGAACAATTCCAGCTGCATGCGTACTATGAATTCATACAAACATTTAATCAGGAACTCCAGCCAAGATACTCCGTAGCCATCGATGCAATACGCGAACGGCTCAACAAGGCCACACGCTCTTAGACATTCCCTGAATTTCTGTAAGGATAATTGATCAATTTTGTAGTAATTTCACTACCGTTATGGTATTTGAGAAAGAATTCAGGGAAGCGGTCATCAATTTGTCAATAAAGGAAAAAGACAAACTTTTACTTCGTTTATTGAAACGGGATATTCCCCTTGCAAACCAATTGTATTTTGAATTGGTGAGTACTCAAACAGTGGAAGAACGCCGGGAAGAACTGGAAGAATTAGTCGTAAAGCGCGTTGCAGCAATGAGCAGACACAGTTCGTCCATACAAGACCTGCTGGTGAAGACCCGTTCATTGAGCGGTGATATTACCGAACAGGTGAAAATAACGAAAGACAAATTCGGAGAAGTAAGCCTGAATTTACTGATGCTGAACGAGATCCTGAAATCAAACACCCCGAAAATCTCGCTCTTTTCGAGAGGAAAGCCTCAAAAATTTGCCGTTTACGTAATTGCAAGAGCATTTAAGTTATTGGTGCTCATCCGTTCCATGCATGAAGATTACCTGGTAGACTTCAAGCCCGACCTGGAGCGTTTGGGAACATTCATTTCACAAAACGACTTACTGAATAAAACAGCCCTTCACCATGGCTTGGAATTAAATTGGCTTATTGATGGGGAAATTCCCGAGAATATTAAAGAGCGACAGGATTCTTTGAGGAAAAAAGGATTCCTGAAGTAAGATTCTATCAAGAGTGATTCAGCTTGGTAATTGATCATTTGATCCATTGATAATTCTTTTCACATTTGTTAACACTAAAAAATGAAAGGCAGCTGTAACATATCGCCGGTGAGCTGGTCTTACGACAAACCAATTCAATTTTTTAGATATGAAAACAGTTATCCTATTTATCGCATTATTCATGACTACCGGTTCAATTGCTTTAGCAGGAAACGGTGAAAACATACTTGACCGCATTATGCAGCGCAAAATCTCTTATCCTGAATCATTGCGCGAAAAAGGAATCGAGACAACGGTTCATGTAAAAGTGCGCGTCCTGGCAGAAAATCAATTAGAAATCGTAGAAATAGCTTCGGATTCCGAAGAAATGAAAGCAGCAATCGAAAAACAAGTGCAGCAAGTTAAGATCAGGGTACCCCAAAACCTGGTCGGGAACACGTTTAATTACACATTTAAATTTCAGGTTCAGAAATAGCTTAGTATACTTAACTTCCTGGATTTAGATAAAGAAGAACGGCGCGAGTCGTTCTTTTTTGTTTAAGCACGAAATTTCTTCGGTAAATCAAGGTTATTGCCCATCCAATGCTATCCTCATGAATTTTCTTACTTCCTCGTTCAAATCTTCTTTTCGAAGCATCCGGAAATGATGATTGAACTGGTTACTGCCGGGAACCTGTCCGACTTTTTGAAAACACAAATTGTCGTAAAAGGGTTCTTTGAACGGAAAAACCACATGGATAAAATTCTTTCCCAATTGTGTAATCCAGGCAATGCGTTTCTGTCCGTTATCAATAGCAATCATAGTTTTTGTGGGATGAAGGGATAAAGTTCCCATGTCTTCAAATTCGGTTACAAAATGATGGAACAAACTTAACGTGTGTTCTGACTTCCCGGCTAAAAAGCCAGCTATCGACGGATTATCCAAATGGTTCATACCCGAAAATTAGTATTAATTCAAAGATTTTTAAAATCTGCAAAGGCATTAAATCGATTTTCAATTATTTCCTGATTTGAACTATCTTTATGGGCTATGAATTGGACCGCCCTTTTAATAATAATTGGAGTAGCAATTGG
>DJFP01000175.1:2378-23587 GCA_002432565.1 Flavobacteriales bacterium UBA5869 | reverse complement strand
CCGCTGGATAAAAGCAAATTCGAAAAACGCGTACATATCTTTTTGCTGAACGTTCAGATTGTTGGTGTTGATACGGAAGTCACACACCTGGACAGGATCCTGGTAGCTTCCGGTGCCATTATCCCCATTTTCGGATTTGATTCCTGGCATTACTCAAACCTGGAAGTGGTGGAAATCCACCCGGACAAATTCCTGATCCCGAATACAGACCAATATGCCAACGGATTGGTGGGCTGGGGGAAAATGGAAGGAAAAGTAAAACTATCGCGAAAAGCTTTGGTGGAAGGCTTTTACAATAACAACGACCAAAAAAATGTAGCCATCCATGAATTCGTCCATGTGCTTGACATGCAGGACGGAAAAATAGACGGCAAGATGGCAACGATTATCCAGGAAATCGACCTCAAACCCTGGCTGCAGATCATCCACACCAAAATGACGTCCATCCGGACAGGGAATTCAAGTATCCGCGATTATGCATCCACCAGCAATGCCGAATTTTTAGCCGTAATCAGCGAATTCTTTTTTGAGAACCCCGATAAACTGGAACGGGAACACCCGGATCTTTACCGCATGCTGGACCATTTTTACAATCCGAAAACGCGGCCAAAACCACAACCGAAGAGCAAACCGGGAAATCCTCCCAAAGACAGGTTCAAAGGTCCTTCGAATAATAACGGACCACGAGAAGTGAAATCAGCGTTGGTGAATTGAGTCCTTAATATAGCAGGTCCCAAACTCCTATCCCAATACAATTGATTTACAACTGATTTCCTTTGTTTCAGAAGGATATTGGCTCATCAAGTTAAAGAGCCCGGAAATTAAATCCCAAAAAGAGCTCACGGTACAAATACTGTGAACTCCACTTGCTTTTTATTTTTTTAGATAGTTTTTAAAGTTGGAATAGGATTATCATTCTGTTTCCCACTCCGAAACGTGATTGTTTTCCAAATCCTTCAGCTCCATGAAGTCCTTTTCCAATTGCAGGATTTCGTATTCATCCGTTTGAACAGTTCCCTCAAAATTGGATGGAGTCCGCACAATAGTCAACAGATCCGCATCATCCGAAATGGAGTAGGTGATGGTCCATTGTAAATCCTGGTCGTATTGCGGAATTTGGTATACAAACGTTCCCGGACAAGGCTGATCTTTCTTTTTACAGCTTTCAAAGGTAAACGCTCTGCGGATTCCTGTCAGATCCTCGTTCCCGGTATCTTCATAGGTCGATTTGGTCATTACCCAGGTTTCTCCGCCCAAACTCTTTAAGGCTTTCTTTTCTTTGCTGCAGCCTGCAATTACCGCTACTGCAAGTACTAAATACAAAAGATGTTTCATGTTTTTTTTTTTAGCAAAGTAAGAGCAGCAAAAGGGTTCTTTCAATAGGACAAATGACGTATTTATCAGAATGAGAGAATGAGTTCGGATTTTTTTGTTAAAATTCATCTACAACTTGTTTCGTACGAAAAATTTCCTACCTTTGAAACATGAAAGCAAAAAAAGACGAAAATACTCCGCAATCGGAACCGACAAAATCAGAATTGGAAATTTTGCAGGTCCTTTGGAAAAACGGTCCTTCAACCGTTCGTTTTGTAAATGATTACCTGAACGAGCAGAAACGTGCCGTACAATATACTTCCACATTAAAGCTTATGCAGATCATGACCGAAAAGGAAATGCTCCTGCGTGATGCTTCGAGCATGAAACATATTTACAGTGCGGCCATCGAAGAAGATCATACCAAGACCGTTTTACTGGATAAGTTTATTGATACGATGTTCAACGGTTCAAGTACGAAGCTGATGATGCAGCTGCTGGGGAACAAGAAGACCTCGCAGGAAGAACTGGATGCAATCCGCGCTATGCTGGATCAGCTTGACAAAAAATAAGAACTCTTAAAACCCTATACTATGCATTTTTTAGTGAACGACTCTATCATTACAGCAGTGAGCTGGACACTGATCCATTCGCTTTGGCTCGGACTTGCAGCGGCTATCCTGGCGGGATTGACCCTTTTATTGACCAAAAAATCAACGTCGGTAGTTCGATACAACCTGCTTGCCGCATTAACCCTGTCATTCGTAATAGCAATCGGTTTCACCTTCTATCACGAATTCGAAACAAAGGCACCCGTGTTGCAGACAAAAATGGAAGCAAAGACTATTCAAACAGGACCAGCTGTTTCTGCTTCTCCTTCAGTAATCAAAGATGAACCGAACACTGCCTTTTCTGTAACAACAGCATTTATAAGCGAATACGGTTCCTGGATTGTCCTGATCTGGTTTGTCGTTTTTGTATTCAAATGTATCCGCATGACCGGCGCTATCCGGCAAGTTTACCGCGTACGCAATTACCAAACAATTTCTCCACCAGAAATGTGGCAGAAGCGTTTATCCGAGCTTCAGGTTTCACTCCGGATCAAACGCGGTGTGCAATTGCTTGAATCCGAATTAGTAACGGTTCCTTCCGTAACCGGATTCTTCAAACCTATTATCCTGATGCCGGTCGGATTGCTAAACAACATTCCGCAAGACCAGGTAGAGGCTATTTTACTGCACGAGCTTGCTCACATCCGCCGCAGCGATTATGCGGTGAACCTGATGCAAACCTTCCTGGAAATCTTATTTTTCTTCAACCCGGGAGTTTTGTGGATCTCTTCTTTACTGAAGGATGAACGTGAGAATTGCTGCGATGATCTGGCTATCGGAGTGACCAACAATAAAAAAGAATTTGTCAATGCCCTGATCTCTTTCCAGGAATACAACATGAGTACGCAGCGTTTTTCCATGCAGTTCGGAGATCAGAAGATGAAGCTGGCAGACCGCGCCAAACGAATTCTTTTCAACACCAACAAAATGCTCAGCAACCGGGAGAAGTACTTTTTATCTGCCTGCGCAGCATTGAGTGTAATTGTTATCCTGGTGGTTCTGAATGTAAATTCTTCTACCGCTCAAACACCGGCCGATCCGCTGAGTCATGACAAATACAATCCGAAGGATGTTCCGGAAGGAACTGCGATCCGGTATGTGGATGATGCGAATGGAAAGAAATCACAGGTGTATATCTTTAAGAGCAGGGGAATGCTTTACCAGGTTCCGGCTGATATGAAGCATTTCAAAGTCGACGGCAAACTCATTACCGGAAAGGACCGGGAGAACTACCTGCCGCAGATCAACGAACTGATTGCCAATTATGAAAAAACCATTGCTTCCGAT
Organism: Flavobacteriales bacterium UBA5869; assembly: GCA_002432565.1. Taxonomy (GTDB): domain Bacteria; phylum Bacteroidota; class Bacteroidia; order Flavobacteriales_D; family Crocinitomicaceae; genus Fluviicola. The sequence goes on along the minus strand of DJFP01000175.1, from coordinate 20,375 downwards.
ACCTCCGAAGAAGAACGGATCATTGATGAGGCATCCGGCATTATAGACAAACACACGGCGATCATTGACAAACATACAGCTGTGATTGACAAGCACACTGCTATTATAGATAAGCAGGTAAAGATTCTTGAAGCCGAAATCAATAAGAAAGAAAGTGATATTGACTGGAAAAAGCACGATGAAGCCCAGCGTCGTATTGAAGCAGAACAACTCAAGATCGATGCAGAATCTGCAAAGATTGACGCAGAAACCCGTAAAATTGACGAACAGGCCCGTAAGATTGATGAACAGTCGCGTAAAATGGACGCAAAAATGAGGCTGCAGGAAAAAGAATTTCAACGCCAGGAAGCTATCTACCAGGATATTACCCAAAAAGTTTTGGACGAGGTCCGAAAATCGGGTTACACCGGGAAGATCCGTTCCTTCGAACTAACTGAAAACGGTTTAACTATTAACGAAAAAAAACAGTCCGAATCGCTTTTCAAAGAAGTAAAAAAACACCTCAAACCCGGCATGCGCATCACATACCAAACTGATACGCATTAACACATGTCTCAAACAAAGCCTAAGTAGCAGACATCAGTACAGTTAGAGATGAACCCTGACATTTATCGTCAGGGTTTTTATATTTTATAGTTAACCCCGGAATTATTCACTTATTTCTTTCAACTTTCCAAGCGCTTTGGGCCACACTTCGTCAAAGAAGTTCACATATTCGTCTTTCGTGTCGACTTCCACTTTCACTTTTGTCCCATTATTTGTAGGCTCGAACCAATAGTTTTCATGGGCATTGCTCCAGCCTTCCACTTTCGGGCCTTCAGTGATTTCTTCTCCTTTTTCCAGCATGCCGTAATGAAGGATGGAAACAAACTTTGCCGGGTCGTTCTTCTCAATGCGTGCTACCATTCCCGACTTTTCGCCGCCTTCCGCATTGGATGTAAAAATAATTTTACCGCCCTCGTCCCAGGTGCCTTCAAAGGTAGAAGTAGGTGCAAAAGGCGCGGTCCAGGTTTCATAAGTTTTCTTATCGCTCAAGCCCAACATGGTATCGTAAACCTTTTCCGGTGAAGCGTTGATTTCTACGTTATAACTTAACTTTTTCATCTTGAATAGTATTAAATGAGATTCCGGCAAAAACCGATGAGAATAAATTTAGTTAAAAAAGACCACTAAGAAAAACTATCCAAAAAATGTATAAATTCGGTTAACTATTAAAAGTTCTAATTCCGTTCCCACCATGAAACTCTACTGCAAAAAATGCAATTACCAACTGACTGTGATGGAGTTACAGCAGGCCAATCCGGATCAGGCAAACATGGACGATCAGGCACCGATCATTGGTTCGGGACTTTACATCAATGCCCCTGAAATAGAGATTCATTTTGAAACGCCCATTGATTTCCTGGTCAATATAAAAAGCGTAAACCTTCAGAATCACAAAGATTCAACGCGACTGTATGGCTGCTGCGGTCCGGGTGATTTAAGCGTCCTGAACCAGGTTTACCCGAATTGCAGTGCAGAGATCGGAGTTATTGTAGCAGACTGCTGGCTTCCGCATTTCATTGGAATTTCGGCAGGTGCCGTAAGTAAAGAACCTTTGTGGTGAAATACCTTCATCGTTTAGGAATTCGTGCTTTTTTACACACGATTTAACTCACAGAAAAAGATTTGGTTATATTTAGCTGATAATCAGAATTCGCTGGACCATGTACGCTCCTTTCAACAAAAAAACTGTTCAAAAAAGCTCCGCTTCTTATCAAAAGCAGGCTAAACCCTCAGCCAATCGGCAGCAGCTTTCTTTTGTAGATAACAGGGCGAGTACCGTTCAGCAGCAAACCCTCATTGCAGGAATCCGGCAATCTTCGGATACAACTCAAACAAAAGCAAAAACACCGGCAACTTCAAGTATTGGTTCAAATGCAGTCATTCAGCGGTATACCATTCTTAACCCGCAAGACTATCAAACTCAGGACGACGGACAAAAACCGCTGTTCCCGAGCAATCAACTGGAGAGCGGAAGAGAAACCACCAATCAGGGAGGGCTTAAATCCGTTGTTTCCAAGCGAAACTGGAAACCGCGTACGAAGGATAATCCACCGCTAAAAGTATCCGAAAAAGGATTGTTGGCGCTGGAAAGTACCGTTGGACAGCCCAAAGTTTTTTACGGGGAAGCCGGAAACATTCAAAATTTCCGTCAGCGGCTGATCAATATCCGGTCGCGCATAACCCTGGACCAGGAACCCGGAGCGAAAATAACCACTCCGAAAAATCCCGCAAACCCCGACGGACAGACCCAGGACCTGATCCGCGTGAAACCGGTGAAAAGTCCGCATGTAAATCCGAATGAGGAATTGATGGATGTTAGTGTTTGTACTTTTGTGTCCGAAAAAATTGTGGGAGGAAAACACCTGGTGATCGGAAATAAACCCGGAAGCGAAAAAGTACTCGGATCTGTCAAGCTTTCAGATGGCAACAAGTTTGGCCGGGTTTTGAACCAACTGGATGAAAACAATACCACCGAGGGCTTCGAAGATAAGTGGCAAAATGATGTGAGTCCTTATACCTTCAATAACGGACCGATCAGCGAAGAAGTTCATAACTACTTTAAAACGGGCTTCCTGGGAATACGTGTCAGACCAAGCGACCGGATCTTACGCGCACTCAGTGCAGATGGAATTCCAAAAGCATTGTGGAAGCAGGTCTATGAAATTTACAATCAAAAGAGTGCCGAAAACAATGGCTCCATTGAAGATGATGTTTTCCCGCATATCACGGGGTATCTGAAGACTCGGGACACCATCAGGTACAAGAATACAAAGGGCAACCAGGAACTCACAAGCGACCTTGGGATCAACGAACATACCGCTCCGGAAGTAGGGGAATCGTTTTCTTCTTTTGCGCTTCCATCACCCGGAACCATCGACCAAAAAGGAATAACCGGCGATGGAGTAGATGTAACTACCCTGGATCATTCGGAAACCCAAAAATTAATGAAGCGATTCCTGGCCCTGCAAACGAGTTCCGAAAAGCTGGGATTAGTAGCAAAGAGCCAATATCAAAAAGCCCGGGGATTTGTCCAGTTCGGAGATCACCATGCAGCCGTGGTAGCAAAAGACGGACCGGACACCGTGACCTTTGAAAATTACAACCGCGGTGTAGAGTCGGATGTGTTCCTGGATGACGTTTGGGAAGGCTGGTTTACCGGCTCGGAAGAATTCCGCAAAGATGTGAACAGCGAAGTCCGCGACATGCTGCGAAGTGTCCGGGAGGAGGAGCAAAACCCGAATTACGACAATTACCTGCGCAAGCTGCGATCCTTTAAGAAAAAGAAAGAAGCCCTGGACAAATTCCAGCAGGATTTCGTTCAGATAACGGCTAAGGTGCGGGCTAAACTGGAAACAAACATCTTTGACGAGCAAAACGATTTGTGGCATTTCAACATGTATGGTCCTGCAGGAGCACAATTTACGGATGAAAACGGGAATGTCAGCGGACAGTCCTTTCACGAGGTGTGGTCGAAGTCTGTTCCGAACACGGTTACTGTGCGCACCACCGGATTGGTAGACCACCACATGATTCAAAGCGTTCGGGAAAAGCTTCCGGCATTGGCTTTCCAATTAATAAAGGGCAGCAATTTCGAAGATCCGCTATACATTTACACCGATTTTATCTCATACGTGGAGAAGTATTTAGATCCGTCAACCAAACGCATTGATCTTTCCGACATGATGGTTAAACTTCAAAAAATAGAAGATAACTATCCGGACCTGGATTCTTCGGAAACGAAGGAAGCAAACATTTTATTTACCCGCAACAAATCGGAGATCCTCAAAAAAATCCTGGAATTCCGCCACGCATCCCAAATGGAGTCACAACGGCTCGATTACAACCGGAAAAAAGCCCTTGAATTACTCCCGTCCAACTATGAGATCGGCTTGAAATATGCCCGCTGGAGCCAGGAAAACCGCTCGGAATCGAAGCGCCTGAGCAACAAAGCTGCATTTTTCACGGATTTTTACAAAAACGGGTAGGGGATTGGTGCCATGAGCTTTAAATCCTTTTTTACTATATTAGTCACTCACTGAGTATTTGTACTGCTAAACACGAAAGAACCATGCGGAAACCACTCTCCAAAAAGACCCTTCCTTCGAATCATCAATCAACGACATTGCATACTGAAGTGCAGAAGAAGCGGATTCAACTGGCATCCTTCCAGGATAACAGACCGGAAGCAGCGGCTCAAAAAAAATCGCAGGAAAATGCCGATAAAAGCCCTCAGTCTGCTCAGCTCCGGGCAGTGAAAGACGGGGTTTTCCAGTTCAGGCCACAAGGAAATACCATCATTCAACTGAACGACAAGAAACGAAAACGCAATGACGATGATAGTGATGATGATAGTGATGATGATTATAAACCACCAAACGAGCAGAGAAAATACAGACGAACGTTCAATGGCAAGGTTCGCATGCAAGTAATCAAGCGGACAGCTTTGAGAAATAAAAACGGCCATTACGTTTGTCCGGGCTGTGGAATGCCCCTTGCTACGAAAAAAGGTAAGGAAATAAAAACTTACTACATCAGTAAATCGAAAAAAAGACACAACATTAAATCGGCCCAAATGGACCATTATCCACCCTGGAGCAAGCGTCTTGAAAAACACCGCAAAAAGAAAAGCAGTGACGAAGAAATCCGCAAGGACCACGACGACCCGAAAAAGCTGAGAGCATTGTGCCTGCGCTGCAACGGAAGCCACAAATTCGAAAACACCGAGGATCTGCCGGAAGACGGTTATTCAGACGACGAATACTACAGCGATGATGATTCGCGGGATGATGAAATTTGGAAAAACTACAGAGACAACGACGACGATGATCCTTCGGGGGTGACGGCATAGGGGCGGCGTTCCGAGCGCAAAAGTTTTATCCTTTCCAATCCCAAAAGCTCGTGATTAAGCGGTTAGTTATGTTAGAATAGTTATTTAATCCATCTTCACTAACCGGAACTTGTTTTTCTTACGCGGATCACTGATGTAATATTCATACAGCGTTATCACGTTTCCGCACCCGTCATTGGTAACGCCCGTCCCAAATGTTTCAACGGGCAATCCTAAACTCGTATACTTTGAAGCGGAGGTGTAAAATCCACGGCTTTTTAAATAACTTTCCACCAACAATCCGTTCACATAATTTCTTGTGGATTCCTGAAATCCATTAACTTGCTGCTCGTAATAGCGAATTTGCACAGTATCCTGGTGAACCGTTCTAACAATGAAGTCCGTACGGTCATAACCACTTTGAAACCCAAAAATTCTCCTGGTAATTACAACGCTATCGCCATTCCTATAACTAGTCTGTTTATAAGTTTCCATATGGTTTTGTGCCGTATCACTGCAAAAAAAAGCAACGGAATCAAGCATTCCTTCGGGGTTGTAGTAAGGTTTTGCAAAGCGTTCCCTATGGATACCTTTGTAAAAACGAAAATCATCATTCTGATTCCAACTTTCTCCCATAGAAACATACAGGGAATAAATCGGGAAATTCAGTGAATCGTATTTAAAAATCTGAATGCCGTGAATATGCTTATTCGGTTCGAAGTACAGGTATTTTTCCAACAGTCGGCCATCAGCGTCGTATTTCGCATTGTAACAATCCATATAGCGCTCCAATTCCGTGATTTCTCCATTTGTAATGCGAAGAGTGTCCGTGCTGTAGAGTTGACTGGATTCAGGGAGTCTGTTTTTCACAACAATCTTTGTAATATTCATGGAGTCCAATGTATAACTCATTGTTTTTGTATGTTGTACCGAACCAATTCGGCAATATGCCCCCAATTCTGTCATTGTGCGGTCAATTACCAGCTCGTTCAGATAATTTTGCGCCCGGAGAGCAAAACAGAAAAATATACAGGCGAAAAGTAGAAGCTGCTTCATAAATTGTGATCAACGGATGCAGTTTGATAACGGGAAAATAGGAATTTGTTACGAATCGCTTTATTTGTCCTATAATGGATTTGCGGTCTGTTCATAGAGCTTGGGTACTCAGACCGAGATTGATGGCAGGAGGGAGGTCATCCGTTTTACCTCAATCTTTAAAAGGTCCAAACTTTTATTCTAATTTTAAATCAATATGTGAAGTTACTTTTAACGCAAGAATGAGTTGTGCAGCAGCTGAAAACTAACACAGAATAGAATAAATAACAATATGAAAAATTATATAGACGGATTTGTACTTCCCGTTCCACGAATTTACCTGGACGAATACAAGAGTGTGGCTGAAAAAGTAGCTGAAATTTGGAAGGAATATGGAGCACTTGCGTACTTTGAGTATGCCGGAGAAGATTTAAAATTGGAAGGTACACGTTCTTTCGTCGAATTAGTGGATTTAAAAGAAGATGAAATAGTTGTATTCGGATGGGTTGTTTTCCCTTCAAAAGAGATTCGTGACAAGGCTAATAGTCAAGTTCCCACAGATTCAAGAATGACGGAATTAGTTGCCCCATTAACCGACCCAAAAAGATTGGTTTTTGATGCCGAAAGAATGGTATACGGAGGATTCCAACCACTCGTTCAGTCTACTTAACAGAGCGTATTGCCTTATGATGTTATTGCGGTATGCTGATATAGCTTGGGTGCTCAGACTGAGATTGACGACAGGGGGAAGGGAAGGTCTAAAGTTTTTACTTCATTTCAAATGGACTCGAAGTTTATTCAATTTCCACCTTTTTTAAACGAAATGTACCCGAACCTATAGAAACCGGTTTGGTAAAGAAAAATAGAAAACGTCTTAATACACTGTATCTCCAGGAACCTTCATAATAACCAGTCTCATCGTTATATGTTCCTTCATAATAAATAGGAAAGCCTTCCTGGTTCTCATAAATGGTATTTCCATTTCCGTCATCATAATGATTTCGTTTGTAGATCCTATCGAATTCGATGTGGATACCATTAATTATTCCTTCAACTTTCGCTTCATCCACACTCATACCAACCCCATCAATGTCAGTAGCAATGCCTGTAAACCAATTATCTTTCTCTTCAATCTGCATTTGAAAGGATAACTCATTATTAGGAGAAGACAAAGCATATCCTTCTCCATACCATAAAGTTCCTTTGTATTTACCTGAAAAATCCATGTTGTAAAAGTATCATTTTAAGAGGTTCGCTTTCTTCCCATAGGATATTTCATTTGGCGTTCTTTGAAATCCGTTATTTCTTCCTTCAACTTTTTATTGGCGTTCTTTAATAGTTCATTCTGATGACGCAGGATGTTGATTAGGTCGTTCATGGCATTTAAATTCTCCAACTGGCTGTGGATTAATTCTTCTAATTGCGATTTTGTATAGGTTCTTTGAAGTGACATATTCTTATTTTTAAAACTATTTATCCGATTTTCCAAACAAACGTATCGAATTTCGGATAAAATTCTAAATGATTTTTCAGATTTTCGGAAAAATTGTTCTGTTTTGGTAGATTTATGTTCAGAAAAACAGACAATAATGACCGAATTAGGATTATTTCTTTCGCGAAAATCAGTAAACCGTTCAGATGTTTCCCGGAAGACTGGAATCAGCAAAACACGTTTAAGCGAACTGACGAATAACTCCAGTACGAAATTGCGTGTGGACGAACTGTACTTAATTGCCTTGGCGATCGACGTTGATCCTTGTGAGGTTTTGAAAGAAGTATGTAACAACTTACATCTTAAGATTGATTGACTTATGAGCGCAGAAGAAATATCCAACAAACTATGGAACTTATGTAATGTATTGCGTGATGATGGTGTTACTTATCACCAATACTTAAACGAGCTTACATATATCCTTTTTTTGAAATTGTCAGATGTTAAAAAATTTACAAGTCAAATCCCTGAGGAATATCAATGGGAAACACTTAAAAACATAGAAGAAGATGACGATTTGTTCGATCGTTATAAAGATATGTTGGTGAACATTAGCAAAAAATCTACTAACGATACGATTAAAAAAATTTACACCGATGCTTCCACAACTCTAAGGAAATCAGTTAACCTTAGGACTTTGGTCACTCAAATTGATTTAATTGATTGGCATGAAGAACAAGAACGTGACACCATGGGTCAAATCTACGAGGATCTCCTGGAACGCAATGCTAATGAAAAGAAAAGTGGGGCTGGACAGTATTTTACACCAAGGCCATTGATCGAAGTAATGATCCAATTATCCGCACCAAAATTAGGTGAAAAATGGAATGATCCAGCATGCGGGACATTTGGATTTATGATCTCTTTGGATAAGTACTTAAAAGACCGTTACGACTATGTTCATAGATCTAGTCCTGAGGAACGAGAGTTTCAAGAAAACAAAGCTCTAAGTGGCGTTGAATTAGTACAAGACGCACATCGACTAGCTTTGATGAACGCCAAATTGCATGGATTAGACAGTACGATTTATTTAAACGATACTCTTACAGAGTTTGGCAAATCACTGAAAAATTTTGATGGAGTTTTAGCTAATCCTCCTTTTGGAACCAAGAAGGGAGGTGAGCGACCTTCTAGGAATGATTNNGAATGATTTATCCTTTTTGTCGAGTAACAAACAATTAAATTTCCTTCAACATATTTATCGGTCGTTAAAAAAAGATGGTAAGGCAAAAGCAGCAGTTGTATTGCCCGATAATGTTTTGTTTGAAGACGGTGATGGACAAAAAATTAGACAGGAGTTAATGGACAAATGTAATCTTCACACAATCCTACGCTTACCAACTGGTATCTATTATGCAGCAGGTGTGAAGACAAATGTTCTTTTCTTTTCAAGGGGAAAAACTGAAAAGAATAACACTACGAAAGTGTGGATTTATGATATGCGCACCAATGTATCAAACTATGGTAAACGGACTCCGTTTATGCGAAAAGCATTCGAGGATTTTGTTTTTGCATACACTGGAGGCATTTCTATTGATAGTGTGATGATGGAATATGATGGCTCTATCAATGAAAAGAATCGAGAATCAATAAAGGATAAACGCTGGCAGGTTTTTACACGCGAGGAAATTGCAAAAAAGAATGACTCTTTAGATATTGGTCTGATTGCAGATGATAAAGTCAATAATTCAGCAACTACAAAAGAGCCTATCGAAATTGCAAGGGAAGTACTCGCCGAATTGAAAAGTATTACTAATGAGTTGAACTCCATTATTCAAGAATTAAGCTGATGATTAGGAAGGTTCCAAATAATTGGGTAGAAATAAAAATGGAAGATGTTGTGGAAATCATGGATAACATGAGAAAACCAGTTAGTGCATCAGAAAGATCCAAAAGAATAGGCGAAATACCTTATTATGGCGCAACAGGTAAAGCCGGGACAATTGATGATTATCTATTTGATGAAGAATTAGTTTTATTAGGGGAAGATGGAGCACCATTTTTAGATGGAACGAAGGAAGTTGCTTATATTATAAATGGTAAATCTTGGGTTAATAATCATGCCCATGTATTGAAAGTTAAAGAAGGAGTTTCAAGTAACAAGTTCTTGTTACATTTTTTAAATCAGTTTGATTACACTAATTACGTTGGGGGAACTACCAGATTAAAACTTAATCAAGCTAACCTTAGGAAGATACCAATCCTTCTTCCGTCTTTTCAAGAACAAGAACGTATCGTAGCTAAATTGGACAACTTGCTTGGGCATCTGAGCAAGATTAGAACTAAGATTGAAACTCTAAAAAACCTTGGAGATAAATATCTTAATAGCTGTATAGTAAACCTTTCTGAAAATGCATTTTATCCAAGAAAAAAGATCGGGCAATTTCTAGAAGAACAAACTGAACGAATTGGCGATAAATGGCTAGGGTTAAGGCTGATTGGAGTTTCGGCTAAAGAAGGTATTTCGGAATTAAGAACTGGTCAGAAGAAGACATTTGAAAAATATAAAATAGTACGAACTGGTGACTTCATTTATAATACAATGAGAGCGAATATTGGTTCTATTGCTATATATGATGGGGAGGAAATTGCATTAACCAGTCCTGACTATGTTGTTTTCAGAGTTAAGAATCACCTATCATCGCAATTATTACTTAGATTTTTAAAATCGGAACAGGGATTATTAGAAATAGGGTCAAATACTAAAGGTAGTGTAAGAGCTAGATTATATTTTTCTGCTTTATCTGAAGTACGAATGCCAATTGCTCCAGAATCAATTCAACTTTCAGCAGAAAAATTTCTAACCGGTTTTGATTACACCTTAAAACAAATACAGGTATTAGAAAAAAATCAATTAGCGAGACTTCCCAAAGTTATTTTGGACAAAGCTTTCAAAGGAGAATTGGTAGAGCAATTAACAACTGATAGTGATGCTGATGAATTATTACAGAACATTCAAAAGTTAAGAACAAGATTTGTAAAAAAACCAGTTACAGCAACGAGGCCAAAGACAGAAAAACTACCTGCAAAAACTAAAATCGCTGTTAAGCCAGCAATAAAGTTAGAAGGACCCAAGGGAGTCGAAGCAAATTTCATTTGGCATTACCTAAGATCTAGCTTTGGAAAAGAAAAATTCGCTTTCAATCAGATCGAATTACCGGCAAGATATTCTTACGATAGATTAAAAGATGAATTTTTCGAGCTATTAGATGTATGCCGAGAGTTGAAAAAAGGAGATCGTTTGGTTCAAGTGTATAATGGCGATCAAATTTCTTATCAAATAAAATTGAAATGAAGCTTATCCACTTTTCATATAATAATCCCAATATTAATCATCCTATCAATGGTTTTGATAAGAATTTAAGAGATTTTAATCTTATTAAACAGGGACTAAATCCAATTTGCTTGATTGGTATTAATGGGTCCGGTAAATCTAAGTTACTGGAATGTATTGCTGAAATATTCGAATATCTTATTGGTTTTTATACAGAATTCATTAATAATACAGATCGTACAAGTATCAAGTTTAGTATTGATTATACATTCAAATTGTCAAGGGGAAGCTGTTATGTTCGTTTTCTACAAGATCAAGAAAAAGGTAAGCCTGTTTGTTTCATTGGAAAGAATGAATACTCCTTAACACTACAAGATGATATAGCTGAAATAAGAACCGTTTTGCCAGAAACGGTACTTGGATACTCATCTGGTGAAAATGAGTCTTTAAGTCAATGGTTCCATCCATATATTGATGAATATAGAGAATATTATCAAACAAAGGCAGGGCTTAAACAGCGAAAGAAGATCGAAGAGTTACCCGATCTCCCAAATATGCTTTGGGTAGATTTTAGCATGAATAAATTAGTGTTTCTTGCAAATTCAGTTTTTAGTTTGGATCCTGATTCAAAATGGAATACAATTATAAAAGAGGTTAATACTACCGATTTAAGATCTTTTCGAATGATTGTAAAACTTAAACCCAAAAAGGGACCGCCTCAAGGTATAATAGCAGCTCAAGAACAAAAAAATTTAATTGACGCATTGAAAAGGTGTTGTTCAGCTTCATATGATACTAAAGATAGAGAACAATCATTAATATTAGATTACTATTATTCTCATGCTACGTATCAAGCATTTAAGAAGGAATTTAAATCTGCATTTAATCTCTATACAGCCTTAGTTAAGTTGGACACTTTGAATCTTGTTCTTATAAAATCAGAACTAAATGAAATAAAAAAAGTAAAAAAAGATACTGGTGAAGTCATACCAAGACCCGTGATAATCGAAACACAAAAAGCATTAGGTTTCTTTGGTTTAAAGATGCACCATAAAAGTGCTTCGGTGGTTCAATATACAGATTTAAGTGACGGAGAACACCAATTCTTGCACATTTTTGGTACACTGAATATGATTCAAAATCAAAACGTATTGTTCTTGTTAGATGAACCTGAAACTCATTTCAATCCTCAGTGGAGAGCTTCATTTATATCTAAAATGACCGACATAGCTGCAAGGAGAGATCAAGAGTTCATTATTACCACGCATTCTCCATTTTTATTATCTGATTCTAAACGTGATAACGTTTTTATTTTCGAAAAGGAGAATGGTAAGATTAAAATTGTTCAACCTAATTCAGAAACATATGGAGCTTCCACCGAGCGGTTACTAAAGATCGCTTTTGGAATAGCACCTCCCGTAGCAATGAAATCAACAAAGGAAATGAAGAAATTGATTTCAAATGATAGAATAACTGCTGAAGAGTTGGAGGATAGAATTAACGATTTCGGAGAATCATTACACAAATTGGGACTATATCAGAAAATCCGTGAATTAAAACCAAAAAAATAGTATAATGCTCCAAAAGTGTGAATATCTTACTCATAAAGCAGAGAATCTTCATAAATTCTTCGAGAACTACTTAGCTACAATTAAAGTACTTCCAAAAAATACAAAATTTGAAGAATCTCACTGCCCTGATCAAGATTTAGCAAAAATTTTCTCAAAAGGATCAGGAAAGTATAGGTCTAAAATTGGAAAATTAGTAGACACATTTCAAAAATCATTCTTAGAATTAAACAATCAAAAAAGGAACGAATTTCTGAAAATTTTCGAAGAAACTAATGAAGTCTCTACATTATTCATATCGCCGAGTAATGCGGTCAGGAGGGCGGAATACCCTGGAAGAACAGGCACCACAATTCATGCCTTGTTGAAAGAATTATTTGAAAATACATTCAATAATGAACCCTTCAATATCAGAGATCACTACAAAGTTTACTACGGAGCGCATCAGAATGCATGGTGTCCATTTTGCGGAATGGAAAAATATACAAGACCAGAAGTTAGAAAAGCCGATTACGACCATTTATTGAGTAAAACTGATTTCCCGGTCGCAGCAGTTAATCTCAAAAATCTAGTTCCTATGGGAGACCATTGTAACCGTGATTTTAAAAAAGCAATAGACTTATTTATATCTGAGGATGGAACAGTTCAGAAGGTTGCATATCCATTTACTTCAACTATTTCACCTGTCATTTCATTAAAAGGCAGTAAAACCAGTTTTAGTTCTGAATCGAAAAGATCATGGAAATTAACAATAACTCCTAGAACACAAGAGGTCAAATCTTGGAATCGTTTATTTTCGATTGAAAGTCGATTCCTTAAGGAGTATTTAGAAAAAAGAAAAGATACACAGCAAGTCTCTGAATTTGAATCGGAGATTTGGAGCTTTATATCCGTTTGCAAAAGTAGACGTGAGTTAGTCGAAGGGAATGAACAATGGACAATGGAAAGGATGGATCAAGAACTTCAAATACAGCAGAAAAACTATGGTGAAAATCCTAAACGCAGATATACGGATGCAAATTATTTGAAACTTGCGATGTATGATTATTTGAGCAATCATGCAGAAGACAATTTTAAATTGGCTATGCTGGACTCCATTAACAGTGACGGAGATTAATAAAATAAATGATTCAAAGCTGTGAAATTCAATCTAAAACCGGCCCTTACGCGGAAAGTGTAGAAAACAAGCGGAATGGAACGTCGTTTAACCCCTGTTTGAGCTCAGCTGTCGGATTTTTCATCAGAAAAATACGGTAACAGCGTTTGCGAGTTGGGGTGCGAACAGTGGAATGCAGTGCTAGTTTTCAAGCTTTCAGTGTACAGGCCTAGACTTTTTGGCTCCACCTTTTTTGGCAATGAAAAAAGGTGGAAATCTCCCTGAAAAGAACGCCATAATCAATTCCCTGGAAAAGAATAAAAGTTGGAGCCTTAGAGGAAAACCTGTGGGAGGCTGTGCGTTGGAAAAATTGCTTATAAAAGCTTTCTGCATAAATTCCGCAGGATGCAGAAAATTTTATTGCAATGTGTGTGAGCCGTGCGGCTATTTTAATATAACGTCTAATTATAGGGCAAATCCTTCGAAGAGGAAATCGTGCTATTTACCGTCAGGCGTAGTTTACGAAGACATAATGTGACATTATAGGAAAAACCAATTTGTCCTATAATGTTATTGCGTTATGTTAATATAGCTTTGGCATCAGACCGAGTAATCCAATAGAGTAGGAAGGTCTTCAGGTTTTATTTCATTTCAAAAGGGCGCAAAAGTTTTATTCTTTCCTACCAAGAACGTAAATAGATTACGATCTTGTAGCCTTATCTTCATCAACTTAAAATGATTAGATTTAAAAACATGAACGATCAATTAAAACAAAATTCCAATTACCAAGCTTTACTTGAAATTGATAATCGTGGGATTGAAAGCATTAATAGTGATTCAGTAAAGGAGTTTGTGAGACATTATAATCAACTTTTGAATGAATGTTCCTTTGATAAAATCGAATATTTAAGTGGAATAAACGTCATTGGAAAGGTGAGTGTATATTCAAAAATGAAACCAATTCCCTCATTTTACCAATCTAAATGTAGTTCAGCATTTGGTCTTTGTATCCACGAACTTGAAAGAAATATTTTATGAAGCCAGCTTGGAAAATTTCAGGAACCTTTTTTGGATGGTTCAACGATCAAGGAGAATTCTATAATTCAAATGGTCAAAGAATAGGCACAATAAAGAATAATGTACTTTATGATTCAAACGCCAAGTATATAGGAGATTTGCTAAACGAACAATATATTGGTAAAGATGAATTAAGAACTCATCTTATTGGAGTGATTTGTGATGATACAGGAAAAATAGAAATGGACCCGAAGGAAAATTTGATAGGGTTAGATTCTACTGGATATACTGATCCTGAAGTTTAAGAATTAAACTCTTGGAACTGACAGTCCAAGTTTATTTAAAAAGTATTCAATCCAGCTATTACACCACTCAGTATTAGTCCCGTATAGTGTAAGAAGGGCTCCTAAAATAGCCAGCCAAAATAGGAGCCGTTGCAATCTCATATTTGCTCGGCTTTGACTGTCTTCACTGATTGTATGAAATAATGTAGACAATTCATTAAATGATTTCTTAATATCTTCTTCAGCAGATTTACAATCTGAAGTTAACTCCTTACTAAAATCATGTTTTTTGTCGCAGTTTGGGTTAGTACATTTTCGTAAAGCTTCTGGTAAAACAAGCTCATCATCAAAAAGACCAGTATGCATCAGATCGTTCCCAACTAAATCCTTACTAAGTCTTTCAAAATCAATAGCACTTAATGTTAGTTGGTTTTTTAAACGAAGTGTTTTTGTGAGAAATAAAGAAATTCTATTCTTCTTGAGATGTTTGAATACCTCCTTTCTAAAGTTTACAATTCGTTCTTGCTGCAGATTTGCAATATTAGTGAGCATTAGCTTGGGAAGTATTTGGTCAGAATATTGATCACTTACATAGTCTACTGTATTTAAACCATGCTGGATTTCATCAGCATTCCTTTTTGCCAATAATATATTTACTCCTTGACTAGGTCGAGATTTAAAATCGCAATATTCTAAAGTAAATCGATCATCATCACTAGAATAACCACCTCTAAAATCAGAACTGATAACTCTATATAATTCTTCCTCATAATTTCTAAATCCAGTCTTATCATATTCGAAAGTAGTTATCCTAGGAAATAACAATTTCTTATGTTCCGTAAATAATCCAGTGTCAACTACCTTGAGTATATTAGATTTAAGTTGATAATTAATCTCATCAAACAACTTGTCAGTCCAATATTTAGAATTTAGAGATTTCATGTTCATTCCCGTACCAAAACCAAAACGAGAATAACCATTGGATCTCCCAAAAAAATGTTTGAATGAAACATCCAAAACTTCATATTCAGTTGTAGTATCAGATTCTAAACACTTTGTGAGCAAAGAATTAAAAAGATCGGATGGGTAAACGGTATACTTAACGATTATAGATGACTCTTTTCCTTTAACAAATCCAATCTTAATAGATTTGATCAAATCGGCTTCTGAATGCTCTGGGATAATTCCTCTAAACATGGTTCCATAAGAAATCATACTATAATGATTATCAATATCGTCAAAAGAATTGCCAATTGACTTTCTATGATCTTCTTGAAAAAGAGCAGGCTTCAATTTTGAAGCAACTTTCATTATTTCCTTCTTATACTTTTCAGCATTTTCAATTCGAATGATATCATAGAATAGAATTTTCTCTACAACTAAACCAGGGAATTTAGTTTCATTTGTGATATCTAGAGTTAATGAGTTTTTATCATTAGACTTGTCACAATATCTTCTAACTTGAGAATCCTTATTTAGTCCAAGAAATTGGTACGTTTTAGATCTGTAAAGGGAAAAAATGAGATCAGATAAAAACTTGTTTTTTCGTTTAGAAAATGTTCTATCGATATATTTAGGCTTGTATTTAAAGGAGTAATTCATGAATTGAATAACCCTATTTCGTCGGAACCAACAATTCCCGAATATCAACATCCAAAATCTCGGCAATTCGTTTCAAGTCTTTCAAATGTGGTTGTGACTTGTTGTTACAAATGGATGTAATTGTATTTGGGTTCTTATCCATCTTAACCGCCAATTCTTTTTGGCTCATTCCTTTGATTACAAGAACTTCTTTTACTCTGTTAATTCTCTCTGACATAACCCAAATGTAAGCGTAATCAGCTTTTTAAACAATCACGGATTTGCGTAAACCTCAACAAAACCAATGATTATATCGTTTAAAACAATATTAATATAGATTTAAACGATGAAAATATTTTGACAAATAATATGTTTAAACTATATTTACATAGGAATTAACCATGAAATCATCGTTTAAACTTAGCATTATGAGCAATAAACAACTAATTGTAAGACTAATCCAACAAGATTTGAAACATTGCCAATTGCTATACGGATTGAATAGAGTAGGACTGGATGGAGATGACAAACACCATTTACAGATATTTGATATTATTTACGACTTGATGAAAGTTCCGCAATCCATTGAATTCAATTGGGGAGCAACTTATCATAATTACATGAAGCAAGGATTATTGCTAGAAATTGGAAGCACAGACACTCATTTAAAACCGTTGGCAGAATTGTGTTACAAGTATTTACGAATGTTAGTTAACTGTGAACAGAAACAATTGAAATTCTGAAAAGAAAGAGATTTAAGGATCGGAGCAATTATGTTAAATAGAACGACGATCTGAAAATGGCTCTTACGCTAAAAGTGTAGAAAACAAACGGAATGGAGCGTTGTTTAACCCCTGTTTGAGCTCAGCTGTCAAATTTTTGTTTCGCAAAAATTTGGTAACAGCGTTGTGAGTTGGGGTGCGAACAGTGAAATGCAGAGCTAGTTTTCAAGCTTTTAGTGTACAAGCCTAGACTTTTTGGCTCAACCTTTTTTGGCAATGAAAAAAGGTTGAAGATCGTTCTTAGAACGAAAATCTTCCAGGAAAGAATAAAACTTTTGCGCCTAAGAGAAAACCTGCGGGTGGCGTGCGCCGGAAAAATTGCTTATAAAAGCTTTCTGCAAAAATTCCGCAGGATTGCAGAAAATTTTATTGCAATGTGTGTTGGCCGTGCGGCTATTTAATATAACGTCTAATTATGGGACAAATCCTTCGAAGCGAGAATCGTGCTATTTACCGTTAGGCGTAGTTTACGAAGACATAATGTGACATTATAGGAAAAACTAATTTGTCCTATAATTAACATTATGTTAAATAGAATATCCAAAACAACCGATCCTGCATTTCCCGGGCTTTCATTTCAAGAATCTCCTCTTTTGCTTTATGTGCCCTTGATTACCGCGTTCTTCCCTGGAATGCTGCTTCACGAAAATCGCTTAAAATTTTTCATTTGTACAATCGCTCGTAAATAATCAATTCTCACAAATTCCATTCTTCGGAAATTTTTCCCATATTTCGTCCAAATTTCTTCTTCCTGGGAATCGCGCAGAATTTTTCACCTGCAAATCACTCACAAATAATCAATTCCTGCAATCCCGGATTTCATTTACAGTTCTCTTAAAAAATCTGCCTCGTGAGAATCGCGTGAAATTTTGCAACTGCACAACGGGCTCACAAATAATCGATTCCCGGAATCCTGAATAGTTGATTCCTGAGACAGGATTCTTCGTACTCATTAAATATGCCATGTAATTTGGCATTCGGAATTACCTGAGAAT